>NZ_VZZS01000010.1:0-128207 GCF_009650575.1 Pseudomonas sp. MNR3A
TCGGAATGCTCATGTACTCCAGTACACTGCGCTTCCTCCCCCCGTTTCGCCTTGTCTGGCCTTCGCGCAGACACATTTCAGACAGACCCTAGAGCTTTTCCTGTGGAAGCGGGTTCGTCCGCTCCCACAGGGCAAGTGTTGCTCAGGAGTGACTCAGCTCGGCATGCTCGTCTCCGGCCAGCACTTGCTGGTCGGTCTGCTTGAGCAGTTGACTGGTCACCACGCCGGCAGTCATCGAGCCGTTCACGTTCAATGCAGTACGGCCCATGTCGATCAGCGGCTCGACCGAGATCAGCAGCGCCACCAGCTCGACCGGCAGGCCCATGGCCGGCAGCACGATCAGCGCGGCGAAGGTCGCGCCGCCACCGACCCCGGCAACCCCCGCCGAGCTCAGGGTGACGATGGCCACCAGGGTTGCGATCCACAGCGGATCGAAGGTGTCGATGCCCACGGCCGGCGCCACCATGACCGCCAGCATTGCCGGATACAGGCCGGCGCAGCCGTTCTGGCCGATGGTTGCGCCGAACGATGCGCTGAAGCTGGCGATCGACTGCGGTACGCCCAGGCGGCGAGTCTGCGCCTCGATGTTAAGCGGGATGCTGGCGGCGCTGGAGCGGCTGGTGAAGGCAAAGGTCAGCACCGGCCAGACCTTGCGGAAGAAGCGCAGCGGGCTGACGCCAGTGATCGCCAGGATCACCCCGTGCACCACGAACATCAGACCCAGGCCGATGTACGACACCACCACGAAGCTGCCCAGCTTGAGGATGTCATCAAGGTTCGAGCTGGCAACCACCTTGGTCATCAGCGCCAGGACGCCATAAGGCGTGAGCTTCATCACCAGGCGCACCAGACGCATGACCCAGGCCTGCAGCACGTCGATCGCCGACAGCGCGCGCTCGCCCTTGTCCTTGTCGTCCTTGATCAGTTGCAGGGCTGCAAGGCCCACGAACACGGCGAAGATCACTACGCTGATGATCGAGGTCGGTTTGGCCCGGGCCAGGTCGCCCACCGGGTTGCTGGGGATGAACGACAGCAGCAGTTGCGGGATGTTGAGATCGGCGACCTTGCCTGCGTAGTCGCTGTTGATGGCTTGCAGGCGTGCGGTTTCCTGGACGCCTGCGACCAGGCCCTCGGCGCTGAGGCCGAACAGGTTGGTCAGGGCGATGCCGATCAGTGCGGCGATGGCTGTGGTCAGCAGCAGCGTGCCGATGCTCAGCACGCTGATTCGGCCAAGGGCCGAGGCATTGTGCAGGCGTGCCACCGCGCTGAGGATCGAGGCAAAGATCAGCGGCATGACGATCATCTGCAGCAAGCCGACATAGCCGTTGCCGACCAGGTCGAGCCAGGCGATGGTTGCCCTGAGCACCGGATGGCCAGCGCCGTACAGGCTGTGCAGCACCAGCCCGAACAGGACGCCCAGCACCAGGCCAAGCAGCACTTTTTTCGCCAGGCTCCAGTCGGTACGGCGGGTTTGCGCCAGGCCCAGCAGCAGGGCCAGGAACGCCAGCAGGTTGAGGGAAAGCGGCAGGTTCATCGAAGCTCCGTGAAGCAAAAATAGGGATCGCCTCTGTGAGCGATTGCGAACGGAAATGCTAACAGTCTGAAAAGAAACGAATTTATATCTAAAGGTAATTTAGATAGTCGCTAATGGAATAACGCGCTGTCGCAGTTGGCAATGAACATGCCGTTTCGGGCTCTCTCGAGGTCGGTGCCAGACGTCTGCCTGTCATGCAGGCGGTCTAGGCTTCAGCGGCCATGTCTCTGGAGAACGCACATGATGTCTGCTCCGAAACTTCTCGCGGGCGGTCTCGCCCTGCTGCTCAGCGCCACCACCTGGGCGGCAACCGAACTCAAGCACTGGCCCGCCGAGGCCGCCAAACAGCTCGACACGATGATCGCTGCCAATGCCCACAAGGGTAACTACGCGGTCTTCGACATGGACAACACCAGCTATCGCTACGACCTCGAGGAAGCGCTGCTGCCGTTCATGGAGAACAAAGGCCTGCTGACTCGCGACAAGCTCGACCCTTCGTTGAAGCTGATCCCGTTCAAGGATACCGCCGAGCACAAGGAGAGCCTGTTCAGCTACTACTATCGCCTGTGCGAAATCGATGACATGGTCTGCTACCCCTGGGTGGCGCAGGTGTTCTCCGGTTTCACGCTCAAGGAACTGAAGGTTCAGGTCGATGAGCTGATGGCCTCGAACAAGCCTGTCCCCAGCACCTACTTCGAAGGTGATCAGGTCAAGACCATCGAGGTGCAGCCGCCGAAGGTCTTCACCGGCCAGGCCGAGCTGTACAACAAGCTGATGGAGAACGGCATCGAGGTCTATGTGATCTCGGCCGCGTCCGAGGAACTGGTGCGCATGGTCGCGTCCGATCCCAAGTACGGCTACAACGTCAAGCCGCAGAACGTGATCGGCGTCAGCCTGCTGCTCAAGGACCGCGCCAGCGGCAAGCTGACCACGGCGCGCAAGCAGATCAGCGAAGGCCACTACGATGCCAAGGCCAACGAGGGCCTGGAGTTGACGCCCTACCTGTGGACCCCGGCCACCTGGATGGCCGGCAAGCAGGCGGCCATCCTGACTTACATCGATGAGTGGAAGCGGCCAGTGCTGGTAGGCGGCGATACGCCAACCAGCGACGGCTACATGCAGTTCCATGGGGTCGACGTGGGCAAGGGCGGTATCCATCTGTGGATAAATCGCAAGGCCAAGTACATGGACCAGTTGAACGGAATGATCGCCAAACATGCGGCGGCGCAAGCGAAGGAAGGGCTGCCGGTGACGGCGGACAAGAACTGGGTGATCGTGACGCCGGAGCAGATTCAGTAAACGTTGGAGCTTCTGTGCCGGCCTTTTCGCGGGTAAACCCGCTCCCACAGGGGTCTCATAGTCTTCAAGGCTGCGCTGTATCTGTGGGAGCGGCGGTTCGGCGCCCGACTTGCCCGCGAAGAGGCCAATACTTTTCCACAGGCATAAAAAAACCGGCGCTCAAGGCGCCGGTTTTTCATTCATGCCCTCAAAGCCTCACAGCCCGTCGAGTATCGCCTTGTTCCGCACAGCACCCTTGTCGGCGCTGGTCGCCAGCAGGGCGTAGGCCTTCAGTGCAGTGGTCACCTTGCGAGGGCGCACTTCGGCAGGTTTCCAGCCCTTCTTGTCCTGCTCGACACGGCGTGCAGCCAACTCTTCGTCGCTGACCAGCAGGTTGATCGAGCGGTTCGGAATGTCGATCAGCACTTTGTCACCGTCCTTGACCAGGCCGATGGCACCGCCCGAGGCCGCTTCCGGCGAAGCGTGGCCGATCGACAGGCCCGAAGTGCCGCCGGAGAAGCGGCCGTCGGTGAGCAGGGCGCAGGCCTTGCCCAGGCCCTTGGACTTCAGGTACGAGGTCGGATAGAGCATTTCTTGCATGCCAGGGCCGCCTTTCGGGCCTTCGTAGCGGATGATCACGATGTCGCCGGCCTTCACTTCGTCGGCGAGGATGCCGCGCACGGCGCTGTCCTGGCTTTCGAAGATCTTCGCGGTGCCTTCGAACACGTGGATCGACTCGTCGACGCCTGCGGTCTTGACCACGCAACCGTCCAGGGCGATGTTGCCGTACAGCACGGCCAGGCCGCCTTCTTGCGAGTAGGCGTGTTCGAAGCTGCGGATGCAGCCGTTCTCGCGGTCGTCGTCGAGGGTTTCCCAACGGGTCGACTGGCTGAACGCGGTCTGGGTCGGGATACCGGCCGGGCCAGCCTTGAAGAAGGTGTGCACGGCTTCGTCATCGGTCTGGGTGATGTCCCACTTGGCGATGGCTTCTTCCATGCTGCGGCTGTGCACGGTCGGCAGGTCGGTGTGCAACAGGCCGCCACGGGCCAGCGAGCCGAGGATGCTGAAGATGCCGCCGGCGCGGTGGACGTCCTCCATGTGGTACTTCTGGATGTTCGGCGCCACCTTGCACAGCTGCGGCACCTTGCGCGACAGGCGATCGATGTCGCGCAGGTCGAAGTCGACCTCCGCCTCCTGGGCGGCAGCCAGCAGGTGCAGGATGGTGTTGGTCGAACCGCCCATGGCGATGTCGAGCATCATGGCGTTCTCGAACGCCTTGAAGTTGGCGATGTTGCGCGGCAGTACCGACTCGTCGTTCTCGCCGTAGTAGCGCTTGCACAGCTCGACGATGGTGCGTCCGGCGGTAAGGAACAGCTGCTCGCGGTCGGCGTGGGTGGCCAGGGTGGAGCCGTTGCCCGGCAGGGCGAGACCCAGGGCTTCGGTCAGGCAGTTCATCGAGTTGGCGGTGAACATGCCGGAGCACGAACCGCAGGTCGGGCAGGCGCTGCGCTCGTACTCGGCGACCTTTTCGTCACTGGCGGTCGAGTCGGCGGCGATGACCATGGCGTCGACCAGGTCCAGGCCGTGGCTGGCCAGCTTGGTCTTGCCGGCTTCCATCGGGCCGCCGGAAACGAAGATCACTGGAATGTTCAGGCGCAGGGCAGCCATCAGCATGCCGGGGGTGATCTTGTCGCAGTTGGAGATGCAGACGATGGCGTCGGCGCAGTGGGCGTTGACCATGTACTCGACGGCGTCGGCGATGATCTCGCGGCTCGGCAGCGAGTACAGCATGCCGTCGTGGCCCATGGCGATGCCGTCGTCGACGGCGATGGTGTTGAATTCCTTGGCCACGCCACCGGCGCGCTCGATCTCGCGGGCGACCAGCTGGCCCAGGTCCTTCAGGTGCACGTGGCCCGGAACGAACTGGGTGAACGAGTTGGCGATGGCGATGATCGGTTTCTTGAAGTCTTCGTCCTTCATCCCGGTGGCGCGCCACAGTGCGCGGGCACCCGCCATGTTGCGGCCCTGGGTGGAAGTCTTGGAACGATAATCAGGCATGAAGCACTCCTGGCGGCTTAATCAGGTCTCTGGAAAGGGGAGTGAGCTTCTCTTGTCCTTTGCGCCGAAGGCCGGTTGCCGCTGGCACGGATGGGGCCGAAGACAGCGCGGGATCGCCGCGTGCTTGGCCAGAGCTCATAAACCCGCCTGGGGATGTCTGGCGATGAATAGGCCGATTCTACACCGCTGGCGCGACGAGGGAATGACGATGTGTCTGGACGGTGCTTTTCGTCATTTGGGCAGGGTGATGTAGGACATCTCCCAAATGCCCTCCTGGCGGTATTTTCTGGATCTCGCTGCACCTATGATCGCCGCGCCGCATGTGCGGCTTCACGAGCCAAGCCCTCAATGGACCTTCCCAGTTTCAGTTCATCGCGAACCTGCAATCTGGCACTGAGCGCACCGTCGCCAGGGCATCCGGAGGCTTGAGCCCGCGTGGCTGAGGTCTGCGGGCGCCTGCTTCGGCGCCTGGAGAACCTACCATGCAACAACCGACCGACACCCTCGCCGAATCCCTCGACCTGCGCCAGGCGGCCCAGGCCCGACGCGATCGACTCCTGCAGCACGCACTGTACGAAGACGGCAGCGCCGGTGCGCTGATGATCAGCGAGTACTCCAGCCTGGACAGCGGCCTGAGCGCGCGCCAAGCCATCGACATGCTGCGGCGCGAAGCCGCAGACGCCGAAACCATCTATCAATCCTATGTCCTCGATGCCCAGCGCAACCTGCTCGGCACGCTATCGCTGCGTGAACTGATCCTGGCGCCGCCCGACCAGCCGATCGAGACCATCATGGTGCGCCAGGTGATCTGCGTGACCACGGCGACCCGTCAGGAAGAGGTTGCCCGGCTGATTGGCGATCACGACCTGCTGGCGGTACCGGTGCTCGATGAGCTGGGGCGGCTGGTGGGGATCGTCACCTGCGACGAAGCGCTGGATGTGATGGTGGAGGAGGCTACCGAAGACTTTCACAAGGGCGCATCGATCACCAATCACATCGGCAATCTCAAGGATGCAACCGTCAGCCTGATGTACCGCAAACGCGTGCTGTGGCTGGTGCTGCTGGTATTCGGCAACCTGTTTTCAGGTGCGGGAATCGCAGCGTTCGAGGACACCATTGCCGCCCATATCGCCCTGGTGTTCTTCCTGCCGTTGCTGGTAGACAGCGGCGGCAATGCCGGCGCCCAGTCGGCAACCCTGATGGTGCGCGGCCTGGCCACGGGCGAAGTGGTGCTGCGTGACTGGTTGCGCATGCTCACGCGCGAGTGCGGTGTTGCGCTTGCCCTGGGCGGGACCATGGCAGTGGCTGTCGCTTCGTTGGGGGTATTGCGCGGCGGCCCGGAAATCGCACTGATCGTGGCCAGCAGCATGTTGGTGATCGTGCTGATCGGCAGCCTCATCGGCATGAGCCTGCCATTCATGCTCAGTCGCCTGAAGCTTGACCCGGCGACGGCCAGCGGGCCGCTGGTAACCTCGATTGCCGATGCCGTGGGGGTGTTGATCTACTTTGGCATTGCGTCGATGGTGCTGGATATCTGAGGAGACGCTACGGGGCAGCAGCATTGCCGACTTCCCAGGGGCTTGCTGATTGCCGATACAAGTGTCAGCAATCATCGCAAGCCGTATGACTTGGGGCTGTAGACCAGCCCCGGCTGGGTGGGTCAGCTGTTGGGCAGCAACCGGCAGGTGATGCTCTTGATGTAGCGGGTCTCGGCGATCGCCGGGTGCACCGGGTGATCCGGCCCCTGGCCGCCGCGCTCGAGCAGTTGCAGGTTGCGGTCCAGGTGACGGGCGCTGGTCAGCAGGATGTTGTTCAGGTCGTCTTCAGGCAGGTGCATGGAGCACGAAGCGCTGACCAGGATGCCGTCCTTGTTCAGCATGCGCATGGCCTGCTCATTGAGACGACGGTAGGCAGCCTCGCCGTTCTTCAGGTCTTTCTTGCGCTTGATGAAGGCGGGTGGGTCGGCAATGATCACGTCGAAGCGCTCTTCCGCGGCCTTGAGCTCGCGCAGCGCCTCGAACACGTCGCCCTCGATGCAGGTCAGCTTCTCGGCGATGCCGTTGAGCGCGGCATTGCGCTCGACGCCATCCAGAGCGAAGCCCGAGGCATCGACGCAGAACACTTCGCTGGCGCCGAAGGCCCCGGCCTGCACGCCCCAGCCACCGATGTAGCTGAACAGGTCGAGCACCCGCTTGCCCTTGACGTAGGGCGCCAGGCGCGCACGGTTCATGCGGTGATCGTAGAACCAGCCGGTCTTCTGGCCTTCACGCACCGGCGCTTCGAACTTCACGCCGTTCTCTTCCAGCGCGACCCAGTCGGGTACTTCGCCGTAGACGGTCTCGACATAGCGCTCCAGGCCTTCGGCGTCGCGCGCGGCGGAGTCATTCTTGAACAGGATGCCGCCGGGCTTGAGTACCTGCACCAGGGCTGCGATCACATCATCCTTGTGCGCTTCCATGGTGGCCGAGGCCAATTGCACCACGAGAATGTCGAAGAAGCGGTCGACCACCAGGCCCGGCAGCAGGTCGGAGTCGCCGTAGACCAGGCGGTAGCAGGGCTTGTCGAACAGGCGTTCGCGCAGCGACAGGGCGACGTTCAGGCGGTGCACCAGCAGCGACTTGTCCAGCGGCAGCTTGGCGTCGCGCGACAGCAGGCGCGCGCAGATCAAATTGTTCGGGCTCACCGCCACCACGCCCAGTGGCTTGCCGTTGGCGGCCTCGAGGATCGCCTGTTGACCCGCCTTCAGGCCTTGCAGCGGAGTGGCGGCAACGTCGACCTCGTTGCTGTAGACCCACAGGTGGCCGGCGCGCAGGCGGCGGTCGGCATTGGCTTTGAGGCGAAGGCTGGGCAGGGACATGACGTCGCTCCGGAAAAAAGAGCGGGAGTATACCGCGTTGGCCCGGGGTTCGCTGGTGGGGTGGATGAAGTGTCGGCCCCCTCGCGGCTAAAGTTAACCGTCCAGGGAACGATCCAGTGGTTGGTGCCCTGCAGGAGTACAGGGTTAGAATCTCTCGTCATTTCCGAGTGTGTACCCATGTCCCAGGAACTTTCCGCCGAACAGATCCAGCAAGCCTTGCAAGGCATCACCATCCCGCCGCAGCCGCAGATCATGGTGGACCTGCAGTTCGAGCAATACATGCCCGACCCGGACCTGGAGACGATCGCCAAGCTGATAGCGCAGGATCCTGGCCTGGCCGGTGCGCTGCTCAAGCTGGTGAACTCCCCGCATTTCGGGTTGGCCAACAAGATCGGCTCGATCCAGCGCGCCGTGAACCTGTTGGGCAGCCGCTCGATCATCAACCTGATCAATGCCCAGTCGATCAAGGGCGAGATGAGCGACGAAACCATCGTTACCCTCAACCGCTTCTGGGACACTGCCCAGGACGTCGCGATGACCTGCCTGACCCTGGCCAAGCGCACCGGCATCCAGGCGGTGGACGAGGCCTACACCCTTGGCCTGTTCCATGACTGCGGCGTGCCGCTGATGCTCAAGCGCTTCCCCACGTACATGGAGGTGCTGGAAGACGCCTACGCCAAGGCCGGCGAAGAGGTACGGGTGGTCGATACCGAGAATCGTGCCTTCAACACCAACCACTCGGTGGTCGGCTACTTCACCGCCAAGTCGTGGCGCCTGCCGGAGCACATCAGCGCGGCCATCGCCAACCACCACAACGCCCTGGCGGTGTTCCGCGACGAGTCTTCGCGCAACACCCAGACCCAGCTCAAGAATCTGCTGGCGGTGCTGAAAATGGCCGAACACATCTGTGCGTCGTACCGCGTGCTGGGCAACCAGAGCGTCGACCACGAGTGGAATGTCGTCGGGCCGCTGGTGCTGGACTACATCGGGCTGTCGGAGTACGACTT
Source organism: Pseudomonas sp. MNR3A (assembly GCF_009650575.1). NCBI lineage: Bacteria > Pseudomonadati > Pseudomonadota > Gammaproteobacteria > Pseudomonadales > Pseudomonadaceae > Pseudomonas > Pseudomonas sp. MNR3A. The sequence goes on from NZ_VZZS01000010.1 coordinate 8,735, forward strand.
CGAGAGCCTCAAGCAGAATATCCGTGAAATGAGTGGCCACTGATCCATGCCTGAGTTGCCAGAAGTCGAGACCACGCGGCGCGGGATCGCGCCATACCTGGAAGGCCAGCGGGTCAGCCGCGTGGTGGTGCGTGACCGGCGCCTGCGCTGGCCGATCCCCGAGGATCTGGATGTGCGCCTGTCGGGGCAGCGCATCGTCAGCGTCGAGCGGCGGGCCAAGTACCTGCTGATCAACGCCGAGGTTGGCACCTTGATCAGCCACCTGGGGATGTCTGGCAACCTGCGGCTGGTCGAGCTCGGCCTGCCGGCGGCCAAGCATGAGCATGTGGACATCGAGCTGGAGTCGGGGCTGATGCTGCGCTACACCGACCCGCGTCGGTTCGGCGCCATGCTCTGGAGCCAGGATCCGCTTGGTCACGAGCTGCTGGTGCGCCTGGGGCCGGAGCCGTTGACCGACCTGTTCGACGGCGAGCGGTTGTTCCAGCTGTCACGCGGGCGGTCGATGGCGGTCAAGCCGTTCATCATGGACAACGCCGTGGTGGTGGGGGTGGGCAACATCTACGCCACCGAGGCGCTGTTCGCTGCGGGCATCGATCCACGCCGCGAAGCGGGCGGGATCAGCCGGGCACGTTATCTGAAGCTGGCGACCGAGATCAAGCGCGTGCTGGCGGCGGCCATCGAGCGTGGCGGCACCACGTTGCGCGACTTTATCGGCGGCGACGGCCAGCCGGGGTACTTCCAGCAGGAGTTGTTCGTCTATGGACGTGGTGGCGAGGCTTGCAAGGTGTGCGGGACCGAGCTGCGGGACGTGAAGCTGGGGCAGCGCGCAAGCGTGTTCTGCCCGCGCTGTCAGCGCTGATACTCGTGAACACCCATTTGCCGCCAGCTTTGCTGGTCACTCCAGCACTGCGGCCTCACCGACCCCGCGCGGATCGCTGGCTGCCTCGAGCGTCCCGGCCCGTTTGTCCCAGTACAGTACTTGCTGGTTCCCATAGCTGCGCTGCACGTCCTTGAGCGCATACCCGCGTGCACGCAGCGCGGCCTTCTGCTCATCGTCGAAGGTGTTGGGCTCGTGCTCGATCACATCTGGCAGGTACTGATGGTGATAGCGCGGGATCGCTGGCCATTCGCTCACTGGCCGCCCTTCGAGAAAGCCGAGCATCGATAGCAGCACCATGCTCGGGATCCGGCTACCGCCGGGCGTGCCGAAGCTGGCGAACTGTGACGGGCTTTCGATGAAGCTCGGGCTCATGCTCGACAGCGGACGCTTGCCCGCGACCACCGCATTGGCCTGGCTGCCGGCCAGGCCGTAGCTGTTGCTGCCAGTGGGGTCGGCGGCGAAATCGTCCATCTCGTTGTTCAGCACCACGCCGCTGCCGGGTACGGTAAAGGCTGCGCCGAAGGGCAGGTTGACCGACAGTGTGGCCGATACGGCATTGCCCGCAGCGTCGATCACGCTGAAGTGGGTGGTGTGATCGCCCTCGCGCCAGGCGGGTGCGGGGGGCAGGGCACTGCTGGGCGTGGCATCGTGCACGTCGATGCTGTCGGCAAGCCCGCTCAGGTACTGGCGCGCCAGTAGGCGGTTGATGGGGTTGGTGACGTAGTCCGGGTCGCCGAGCAAGCCGCGATCGCGGTAGGCGCGGCGCAGGACTTCTACCACGTAGTGAGTGCGTTGCACGGGCTCTGCGCCCTGCCACGGCAGGCGCTGGAGCATCGCCAGGCTCTGGGCCAAGGCCACGCCGCCGGCAGACGGCGGTGGGCTGCTGATCAGTTCGCGCTGGCCTGCCAGTGGATAGCGCAGTGGCTGGCGCCAGGCCGTGCGGTAGCCTGCGAGATCGTCGAGGGTCCAGACTCCGCCAGCGCGGCGCACACCCTCGACGAGCTTGCGGCCAACCGCCCCGCGGTAGAAGCCGTCCCGCCCCTGATCCGCCATCGCCTGCAGCGTTGCGGCCAGTTCCGGCTGGCGGATCAGGGTACCCAGGGCAGGGACCTGGTTCTCGCGCAGGAACAGCCGGGCGCTTTCCGGGTCGTCACGCAGCGCGTTCAGGCGCATGGTCGCGCGATCGCGGTAGATGCGGTCGACGGCAAAGCCTTGGTTGGCGAGGCGGATGGCTGGCGCGAGGCTGTCCCTGAGCGGCAATTTGCCGTGGGTTGCAGCGAGATCTGCCAGGGCCTGGGGCAGACCTGGGATGGCGGCTGCCAGCGCACCGTTGATCGAAAGCCCCTGCCGGACCTTGCCGTCTTCCAGGTACATGTCCGGGGTGGCGGCGCCCGGCGCGCGCTCGCGGGCATCCAGGAAGCGGTAGTGCGCAGTATCGGACTGTTCGCGCAGCAGGAAGAAACCGCCGCCGCCCAACCCCGATCCATAGGGCTCGACCACCGCCAGCGTGGCGCTGATGGCGATAGCGGCATCGAAGGCGTTGCCGCCCTGTTCCAGAACTTGTCGCGCCGCTGCCGTGGCCTCGGCATGGGGGCTGGCAATGGCAGCGCGCCCGGGCCCGTCCGCCAGGGCGGCGGTAGCCAGCAGCGCCAGTGCGGCGCCGAGCCATGCGCGGCGAATCGCGGCGACGAACGGCATCAGGCCTTGCCGGTGATCCGGCGGTACTTGGCCATCAGCTCGTCTTCTGTTTCCGGATGGGCTTCATCCAGCGGGATGCAGTCGACCGGGCAAACTTGCTGGCACTGGGGTTCGTCATAATGGCCCACGCACTGGGTGCAGAGGTTCGGGTCGATCACGTAGATCTCTTCGCCTTGCGAGATGGCGGCGTTCGGGCACTCGGGTTCGCAGACGTCGCAGTTGATGCAATCGTCGGTGATGATCAGGGACATTGGGACTCCGGCCGGGGCTCGGCGCCCGGGCATGTATCAAAGCAATGGGCACAATTGTGCCGCATTAACGCCCGCAGTGCACGCGGGCGCGAGGCTTTGTCGCGCAAGTGCCGGTTGGCGACGTGGCGTACAAAGCCGAAATCAGGCCGCTGCGATCACTTCTTGAAGCGTACGGTCAGCGCCTCGGCCACCGCCGGGTGGACGAACTTGGTGATATCCCCGCCCAGCGCCGCAATCTCGCGGACCAGCGTCGAGGAAATGAACGAGTAGCGCTCCGACGGCGTGAGGAACAGGCTCTCGACGTCCGGCGCCAGTTGGCGGTTCATGTTCGCCAGCTGGAACTCGTACTCGAAGTCGGACACCGCGCGCAGCCCCCGCAGGAACACATTGGCGCCCTGCTCCTTGGCGAAGTGTGCCAGCAGAGAGGAGAAGCCGATGACTTCGACATTGGGCAGGTGCTTGGTGACCTCGCGGGCCAGCTCGACCCGTTGCTCCAACGGGAACAGGGGGTTCTTCTTGGGGCTGGCCGCCACGGCGATGATCACGTGATCGAACAACCGCGAGGCGCGCTCGACCAGGTCGCCATGGCCTTTGGTAATGGGGTCGAAAGTACCCGGGTACAACACTCGGTTCATCGCGTCATCCTGGCTGGAGTGCGTTGGGGAGTCGGATGGTAGCGCAGCGACTGCTGCCCGGCCAAGTCATGCGACCGGATGATGGCACTATAGACAGTGCGGCTATTGGCTGTCATGCACCCTCTGCGCTCAGCGGATGAACAGCTTGTATACCAGGCGCTGCAGGGCTTTTCCGTAAGGCGGGTAGATCAGCCGGGCGGCGTTGATGCGCTGTTTGGCCAGTACCGCCCTGGCCTTGCTGAAGGTCTGGAAACCTTCGCGACCATGGTAATGACCCATGCCAGAGGGGCCGATGCCGCCGAAAGGCAAGTCCTCCTGGGCGACGTGCAGCAGGGTGTCATTCAGGCATACGCCGCCGGAGTGGGTGTGCTGCAGCACACGCGCCTGTTGGCTGCGGTCGTAACCGAAGTAGTACAGCGCCAGCGGGCGTGGGCGCTGATTGATGTAGGCCAGCGCCTCATCCAGCTCGTCATAGGCGACCAGCGGCAGCACTGGGCCGAAGATCTCGTCCTGCATCACCTGCATGTCGTCGTTTACATCGAGCAGTAGATGTGGGGGCAGCCTGCGGCCCTGGCGCGGCTCGTCGGGGTACAGGTCGAGCACTTGGGCGCCTTTGTCATGGGCGTCGGCGAGCAGGCGTTCGAGGCGCTGCAACTGGCGCGAATTGATGATCGCGCTGTAGTCGGAGTTGTCTGCGATGCGTGGGAAGAGGCGCTGCACCGCCCGTCGGTAGGCCTGGGCGAAGTCGTCCAGGCGTTGACGCGGGACCAGCACGTAATCGGGAGCCACGCAGGTCTGTCCGGCATTGAGGGTCTTGCCGAAGGCAATACGCTCGGCGGCACTGGCCAGTGGCACGTCGTGGGAGACGATGGCGGGCGACTTGCCGCCCAGCTCGAGCGTGACCGGCGTCAGGTTGTGCGCTGCCGCGAGCATGACCTGGCGGCCGATGCTGGTGGCGCCGGTAAACAGCAGGTGATCGAACGGCAGACGGGCAAAGGCCTGGCCTACCTCGACCTCGCCCAGCACGACACTCACCAGGTCGGCGGGGAATACCTGCTCGAGTAACTGCTTTAGGGCTTCGCCAGCGCGCGGCGTGGCTTCGCTGAGCTTGAGCATGACCCGGTTGCCCGCTGCCAGGGCACCGGTCAACGGGCCGATAGCCAGAAACAGCGGGTAGTTCCACGGCACGATGATGCCCACCACCCCCAATGGTTGCGCCAGCACTCGCGCGCTGGCCGGCTGGAAGGCCAGGCCGACGCTGCGCCGGGCAGGTTTCATCCAGCGCCGAACATGGCGCTCGGCATGGCGCAGGCCCTGCACTGACGGCAGCAGCTCGGCCAGCAGGGTTTCATCGGCGCTGCGTCCGCTGAAGTCGGCATCGATGGCCTCGATCAGCACCTTTTGGTGTGCAACCAGGGCCTCACGCAGGCTCTTCAGCCACTGCATACGCTGCGCGGCGGGCGGCATGGGGTTGGCTGCGAAGGCCTGACGTTGTTCGGCGAACAACCGCTCGAGAACAAGGTCGGATGGCTCAAGAGGCATGGCTGTGGACGAACGCATGGCAGCTCCGCGCAGAGGGGCGAGTTGTCGAGCTTATACTCTAATCGGCCTTGATCTGTGAACGTCCGCGGGGTGCACCGCCCGTGGAATAAACCGTAAGATGGCTCGTCATCCGAAGCCCGCAGACCTGGATACCCGCATGGCCCCGCGCATGAAGACCCGTGAGCGCATCGTGCAAAGCAGCCTCGAACTGTTCAACCAGCAGGGCGAGCGCAGCGTCAGCACCAATCACATTGCCGCGTTCATGGAAATCTCTCCCGGCAACCTGTACTACCACTTCCCCAACAAGCAAGCGATTATCGCGTTGCTGTTCAGCCAGTACGAAGAGCTGGTGGACAGCTTCCTGCGCCCGCCCCAAGGCCGTGCAGCCACGGTCGAGGACAAACGCTTCTACCTCAAGGCACTGCTTGCAGCGATGTGGAACTACCGCTTCCTGCACCGCGATCTCGAGCATCTGCTGGAGAGTGATCCGGAGCTGGCCGCACGTTACCGGCGTTTCTCCCAGCGGTGCCTGCAGCAGGGCCAGGCGATCTATCGTGGCTTCGTCGAAGCGGGCATCCTGGACATGCTGCCGACCCAGATCGAGTCGCTGACCATCAATGCCTGGATCGTGCTCACCTCCTGGGTGCGTTTTCTCAGCACCACCCGCGAGCACTCCGCGCATATGGGTGAAGAAGCCTTCAAGCGTGGCGTCTATCAGGTATTGGTGCTGGAGCTGGGGTTCGTCACCGCTGGCTCCCGCGCTGCCGTGGATGCGCTATGCGATGAATTTCATGTTCCGTTCAACCAGGCCCTGGAACACTGATCCGGGCCTTTCGTGCCATCGATAGGAGATTGTCATGCCCCTTGCGCAACTGATCACCCCGCAGCAGCTGGCCGAGCGTCTGGACTCGCCGGGGCTGGTGATCCTCGACTGTCGCTTTGCCCTGGAAGACGTGGATTACGGCCAGCGCAGCTATGCCGAGGGGCATATCGCCGGTGCGCATTTCGCGGACCTGGAGCGCGATCTGAGCGGGCCTGTGGTCAAGGGGCAGACTGGGCGTCATCCATTGCCTGAGCCGCGCCGTCTGGTCGAGCGCTTGCGCGAGTGGGGCCTGGACAATGACAGCCAGGTGGTGTTGTACGACGACGGTCCCGGTGCCTTCGCTGCCCGCGCCTGGTGGTTGCTGGCCTGGCTGGGCAAGCGCAACGCGGTGTTCATCCTCGACGGCGGCCTCAAGGCTTGGCACGCGGCGCATCTGCCGCTGAGCCTGGATCCGCCGGTGCAGCGCGAGGGCAACTTCACGGGCGAGGCCGATGCGAAGCTGCTGATCGATGCCGAGCACCTGAACAAGCGTCTGGGCAGCGCCGACCTGACGTTGATCGATGCCCGCGCCTTGCCGCGTTTTCGCGGCGAAGTCGAGCCGATCGATCCTGTCGCTGGGCATATTCCTGGTGCGCAGTGTGCAGCGTTCACTGACAACCTGGGTGCGGATGGGCGTTTCCTGCCAGCCGAGCAGCTGAAACAGCGCTTCGCCGAGAAGCTGGCAGGGCGTGAGCCGGAGCAGCTGGTCGCCTATTGCGGATCCGGTGTGACGGCTTGCCATAACCTGTTTGCCCTGGCGCTGGCAGGATACCCGTTGGGGCGCCTGTATGCCGGGTCCTGGAGCGAGTGGATCAACGATTCCAGGCACGGTGTCGCCACTGGCGATTGAGGCAGCGAAGCGCTAGCGGCCCTCCAGCAGCCACTGCGGAATCCGGCGCTCAAGGTAGTAGCCCGGATTGCGCAGGCTGCCCTCTACAAAGCCCACATGTCCGCCGCGGCGGTGCAACTCGAAGTGCGTCTGCGGCGCCAGCTCCTGCGGTGCTGGCAGGCTGTGGTCGAACACGAACGGATCGTCCTGCGCGTGGATGATCAGTGTCGGTGTACGGTTTTCCCCCAGGTAATAGCGGCTCGAGGCGTGGCGGTAGTAGTCGTGGGCATCGCTGAAGCCATTGAGCGGTGCGGTTACTCGGCCATCGAAATCCCAGAAGGTCCTCAGGTTGCGTAGCGGCCCGAGGCGCTCCAGCGCAGCCAACCCTTCGTTGTGGCCCAAAGCCTGGAAGTGCTTCTGCTTGCTTTGCACGTAAGCCAGCATCTCGCGCATGAAGTGCGCCTGGTAGACCTTGCTGAAGCCTATGCCGATGCGATCGGCGCACTGATCCAGACGAAACGGCACCGACACTGCCACCGCTGCTTCAAGCTGGCTGGCCGAACCGCTTTCGCCCAGGTACTTCAACAGCACGTTGCCGCCCAACGAGTAGCCCACGGCATACAGCGGCGCCAGCGGTCGTTGCGCGCGCAGATGGCGGATGGTTTCGGCAAGATCTTCACTGGCGCCGGAGTGGTAGCTGCGAGCAAGCAGGTTCGGCTCGCCGGAGCAGCCCCGCCAGTTCAGCGCGACGCTGGCCCAGCCACGCGCCTGCAGCGCTTGCTGCAGGCCTTTTACGTAAGGGGAGTCGGAGGAGCCGGTCAGGCCGTGCAAGACCAGCACCAGCGGCGTGTCAGCTTGATGCGGGCCGTGCCAGTCCATGTCGAGGAAGTCGCCGTCGGCCAGCCACAGGCGCTCGCGGCTGCGCTCAAGTCTTGGAAGCCTGCGCCAGAGTGGGCCCCACAGTGTCTGCAGGTGAGGGTTTGACAGGCCGGTGGCTGGGCTGAAGGTTGCGGTGAGACTGGACATGCTCGGCGGCTCTTGGTGTGCCTGCCTAGAGTGCCACGAAACACCGCACCTGTGGTTGTGTTATCAGTCGGCTATTGGCAGTGCAGGCAGGGGCTGCTGAGCCACCTTGGGTCCGACGCAGGTCACGACACAACGGTTGCTGTCGAAGACCTGCCGAGCGACCGTCTGGATTTGTGTTGCCGTGGTTTGCGCGAGTTGTTCCTGGTAGCGCTGGAAATGATCCGCCGGCAATCCGGATGCGTTGATCTGTGCCAGCAGGTCTGCAAGCTCTTGGTCGTCGGCGAGGGTGCGCAACAGGTCACCGCACAGTTGGCTGCGTGCCAGCTTCATCTCGAACTCGCTTGGGCCTTGCTCGATGAAGCAGCGCAGCACGAGTTTGACGAGATCGATGGATGCTTGCAGATAGTGGGGCTTGATATCCCATTCGACGAGCAGCACCAGGGCGCCACGGTAGTCGTCGAAGTAACTGCGAATGGCGTAAGTGAGGGATCGCCGTTCGCGCAGTTCGGATACCAGGCGCGACTCGAAGCTGGCGCCCAGAATCTGGTTGGCCATGGTCAGCGCAGGAAACTGCTCATCGCCGGGCTGGATTTCTACCGCAAACGCCAGGCTGACCTTTACGTTGTCGGTGTCTGGGTTATTGCTTGGCTGTTCGATGTGCAAAGTCCTGGCCTGGTTGTATGGCCGGGCTTTTTCCAGGGCGGGAAGCGCAAGCTGGGTAATCGGCAGGGCCTGGCAAAGGTCGTTGACCAGTGTTTCGGCGTCCTCTCGAGACAGGTCCCCGGCCAAGGTGATTTCCAGGTTTGCGGCGCAGTAGGCTCGTTGGTGAAAGTCCACTATCTGCTGTCGGCTGATCGTCATGACACTGCTCGTAGTGCCATGACTGTCCCGCGTGTAAGGGTGGCTGTCATAAACGTTACGAAGCCTTTCCACCTTGAGCCGGTGTTCAGGTTTGGCTTCGCGACGGCGTAGATAGTTGATTAAGCGAGTGCGTATGCCTTCTAGCGCCGTGGCCTCGAAGCTCGGACGCGCACTCATGGCAACCAGCAACGCCACGGCTTCCTTGTAAAGGCCGTTGGTGAATGGGCTGCGCAGACGCAAGATGGCGTCGTCGTGCGTCACGTTGTGTTCGAGTGTGGCACCAAGCGACTTGAGTTGACTGGCTAGCTGCACGGCATCCAGTTGGTCACAACCCTGGTTGAGCATATACAGCGTCATTGCGGCCAAGCCGGGCGTGTCGCCGTCATGATAGGCCCCAGCCTTGAAGCGTAGTTGCAGGTCGACTGCAGGAGCACCTTGTACCGGAACGAAACACACCTTGCTGCCCAGCTCGGTATGCCACTGCTGTATTTCCTGAACTGGGGTGTCCAGGGCAGCCTCTGAAAGGCCTTGTGCCGAGGTCAGGCCGGACAGGTCCAGCGCAGCGCTACCAGTGGGCAAGTCGACGCAAGTCAGTACGGGAGTCTCTATTACCGTTGCCTCGGGCGCGCACATATGAGTGACGGTAAGGCGTTCACGGGTGAGGTAGGTCTTGATCGCGAGCTGGATGTCCTGCTCGGTGAGCGATGCCAGGGTCTGAAATTCATCATGCAGCTGCGTGGGGTCCAGGCCGCCGATCACTCTCCAACTGAGCGCATCTGCCTGGCCGGTGAGGTTGGCCTGGGCCTCTGCGTGCTGCGCCAGCAGGTGCAGCTTGGCATCTTCGATCTGCTGCGCGGTGAAGGGGGTCAACTGGAGGCTTTTGATGATGTCCAAAACCGCCTTTTCGGCGCTCGCTGGTGTGTTGCCGGGTGCGACATAGCCAGAGAACGTCAGCAGAGTATCGCCGCGCACCTGGTATTCATAGGACGGGCCGACGCCTATCAGGACCTGCCGTTTGCGCACCAGTTTGTCATGCAGGAGAGACGCCGCACCTCTGCCCAGCAATTCCGCGACAATTCTCAAAGCGTGCACGCTACGGGGCGACTCTGCCGTTGCCAGGCTTGGCACATTGAAGGACATCAGCAGGCCGTCGCGCAGGTTGGGCAGTGTCAGTGCCTGTTGGCGGTACGCCAATTGCTCAGGATGGCGAGGCGTCTGGGTCGGTTGCAGGGGGATGGCCTCGCAACCTGCGAAGTGCCGCTGCACCCATTCTTCGAGACGAGCCAGTTCGATGTCGCCAACGACTACCAGGGTGGCGTTGTTGGGGGCGTAATAATTCCTGTACCACGTGCGAATCGTGATAAGGCTCATGTCTTCGAGGTCTTGCGGGTCGCCGTAGTTGGGAGTGGCGTAGGGGCTGGTTTGGTGAGCAAGCTGTTTATGGCTTTCGAGGGCCTGTTGTACCGGCTGATTGTCGATTTTCAGTCGACGCTCATCGCGTACTGCGGTCTTGGCCTTTTCAAAGGCTTCGCCACCAAGGCGAGCATTGATCATGGCGTCGGCCATGATCTCCAGGCCTACCTCCAGGCGCGAGGCGGGCAGGGTCATCCTGTAGACCGTTGCATCGTTGAATGTAGAGGCGCCGCCGGTGCCGCCCAGCCAATTGATAATCCGAAGGTACTGGCCGGCTGCGAGTTTGCCGCTGCCCTCGAACACCATGTGCTCGATCACATGGGACAGATTGCTATGGCTTGGCGGTTCGTGGCTGGAACCCACGTGATAATGAAGCTGTGCACAAACAAGCGGGCTACGTTGATCACGCTGGAGGTAGACCTTCAGGCCATTCTCCAGGCGAAAGTGCTGTAGCGGCGTGCTTGGCGGGGTGATCAGGTTGGTGGGTTTGACAGTGGATGCTGGCATCGTCGAGCTGCTCCGGCGGGGTTTGAGAGCGGAGCAGCTTCAATCAGAGGGCTTGTTGACAGGTGCTATTTATATCTTGGCATTCATGGTTTCAGCCACGTTGCCACAGGGCATAGTTCACCTGACCCGTTTTCTTTTCCCGGTGCAGGCGCCAGTTGCTGGGCATCGGCAAGCTGGAGGGCGAGGCTTCGCTCTCGGTATAGATCCAGGCCTGTTCTCGCAGCCACTGATGCTCTTCCAGCAGGTTGCAGACGTCTGCCAGCAGGTCCTTGTGGAAGGGCGGGTCGAGGAACACCACATCGAACTGCTGCTTGGCCGGGCCGCCGAGATAGCGCAGGGCGTCGGTCTGCAGGATCTGCCCACGGGGGCAGCGCAGCAATTCGAGGTTGTGCTTGAGGTTGGCGATGGCTGCAGGGTTGCTGTCCAGTGCCACCGCATCGTCGGCGCCGCGCGAAAGGGCTTCGAGCACCAGTGCGCCGCTGCCGGTGAAGGCGTCCAGCACGCGGGCGCCTTCGATATGGGGGGCCAGCCAGTTGAACAGGGTCTCACGCACGCGGTCGGGTGTCGGGCGCAGGCCTTCGCCCTCGGGCACCGCCAGGCGACGGCTGCGCCACTCGCCGGCGATGATGCGCAGTTGCCCAGCTCCCTTGCTTTGGGTCTGGGCGGGGTTGGAGGGTCTTGCCATCAGTGCTCCGGTACGCCGAGCGGTTGCTCGGAAGGTTTGTCTGTGGGCGGTGGCAGCGGCTTTTGCGGCACGCTCGGGCCTGCGGTGACGATCACCAGCTTGTCCACCGCCAAGTGCTTGTTCATCGCCGCCTTGACCTGCTCGACGGTCAGCGCCTGGGATTGTTGCATGAAGTCTTCGAGCCAGGTCAGCGGCAGGTTGTAGAAGCCGATGGCGCCCAGTTGGCCAACGATGCTCGCGTTGCTGGCATTGGAGAGCGGGAAGCTGCCGGCCAGCTCACGTTTGGCATCGTCCAGCTCTTGCTGGGTCGGGCCGTTCTTCAGGTAGTCGGTGAGGATGTCCTGGACCAGCTTGAGCGTGCCTTCGCTGAGTTCGGCGCGCGTCTGCAGGTTGATCATGAACGGGCCGCGCACCTGCATCGGGCTGAATACCGAGTACACACCGTAGGTGAGGCCGCGTTTTTCACGCACTTCGCTCATCAGGCGCGTGCCGAAGGCGCCGCCGCCGAGGATCTGGTTGCCCAGCGACAGTGCTGGCCAGTCAGGGTCCTGGCGAGTGATGCCCAGTTCGGCGAGCATCAGGTGGGTCTGCTTTGACGGGAAATCGATATGAGTCGCGCCCGGCTTGGGCTCAGCTGGTTCGCCAGGGCTGGCCAGTGCCGGACCCTTGGGCAGGGTGGCGGAGAGCTGCGCCGCGATGGTTTCGGCTTCACTGCGGCTGAGGTCGCCGACCAGGGCGATCACGGCATTGCCGGCAGCGTAGGCCTTGGCGTGGAAGTCGCGCAGTTGTGCCTGGCTGATACCCGGGATGCTTTCGGCGCTGCCGTCGCTGGGGTGGGCGTAGGGATGGCTGCCGTAGAGGTTGGCGAACAGCGCCTTGCCGGCCAGCTTGCCAGGGTTCTGCTTCTCGTACTCGAAGCCGGCCAGCAGCTGGTTCTTGATGCGCTTGAGGGCATCTTCGGGGAAGGTCGGCTTGCCGACCACGTCGGCGAACAGTTTCAGCGCCGGGTCGCGTTTGTCCGGGGCGCTCAGGCTGCGTAACGAGGCGATGGCCATGTCGCGGTATGAGCCGTTGCCAAAGTCGGCACCGAGCCCCTCGAAGCCTTGGGCGATCGCGGTGACGTCCTTGCCGGCCACACCCTCGTTGAGCATGGCGTTGGTCAGGGTGGCCAGCCCGGAGACGTTGCCGTCCTGGCTGCTGCCTGCGGCGAAGGTCACGCGCAGGTCGAACATCGGCAGCTCGCGGGCTTCGACGAACAGGACCCGCGCGCCTTCGGCGGTGGTCCAGTTCTGGATGTTCAGCTGGCGTCGGCTGGGGGATTTGCCGTCGAGCTCTGCCAACGACTGCAGCGTGTTGGCCGGGCGGGCGGCGTTGCTGTCGGCCTGGCCGGCGGCATTATCCGATTGCGCCGGGCGGGCCAGCAGCAGGGCCAGCGCCACGATCGCAGCCAGGATGCCGAGGCCGAACAGGGTATAGCGGGGGGCGCTGCGATCACTCATGAGCGGACTCCTCGGGCAGAACATGGGCAACGCTCAGGCGTTCGCGGGTGAAATAGGTGCGCGCGGCGTCCTGGATGTCCTGTGGAGTGACGCGCTTGAGGTCGTCCAGCTCGCTGTCGATCAGCTTCCATGAGAGACCCACGGTTTCCAACTGACCGATGGTGGTGGCCTGGCTGCTGATCGAGTCGCGGTCGTAGACCAGGCCGGCGATGACCTGGGCACGCACGCGCTCCAGTTCTTCTGCAGTGGGTGGCGTGTTCTTGAGCTCGTCCAGCAACTGCCAGACGCCCTTCTCGACGTCGGCGAGGGTTTTCTGCTTCTGCACGTTGGGGGTGGCGGAGATCAGGAACAGGCTGTCACCCCGGGTGAAGGCGTTGTAGCTACTCGAGGCACCGGCCACCAGCTCCTGGCCGCGCTCGAGGCGTGCCGGCATGCGCGCACTGTAGCCGCCGTCGAGCAGCGCCGAGATCAGGCGCAGGGCCTGGGCGCTGCGTGGGTCCTTGGCAGTGGCCAGGCCTGGGACGTTGAAGCCGTAGATCAGGCTGGGCAGTTGGGTGCGTACGTGAAGAGTGAGCTGGCGCTGGCCGGGTTCGGCCAGTTCCAGTGGCAGTTTGGCGGGAGGAATGGCGCGTTTGGGGATGGCGGCGAAGTACTTGTCCGCCAGGCCCTTGACCTCATCGACGGTGACATCACCCACCACCACCAGCGTGGCGTTATTCGGTGCGTACCAGGATTCGTACCAGTGGCGCAGTTCCTCGACCTTCATCCGCTCGAGGTCGGCCATCCAGCCGATGGTCGGGGTGTGGTAGCCGCTGGCCGGGTAGGCCATGGCGCGGAACAGTTCGAAAGCCTTGGCGTTGGGCTGGTCGTCGGTACGCAGGCGGCGCTCTTCCTTGATGACTTCGATTTCACGACTGAACTCGTCGGCCGGCAGGCGCAGGCTGGCCAGGCGGTCGGCCTCGAGTTCCAGGGCTACCGGCAGTCGGTCGCGGGCCAGCACCTGGTAATAAGCGGTGTAGTCATCGCTGGTGAAGGCGTTTTCCTCGGCGCCGAGGTCGCGCAGGATGCGCGAGGCTTCGCCCGGACCGACCTTGGCGCTGCCCTTGAACATCATGTGCTCAAGCGCATGCGATAGACCGGTCTGGCCTGGCGTCTCGTAGCTGGAGCCGACCTTGTACCAGATCTGCGATACCACCACTGGCGCGCGATGGTCTTCGCGCACTACGACCTTCAGGCCGTTGTCGAGGATGAATTCGTGGGTCGGTTGCGTATCGGCGGCCAGGGCCGCAAGCGGCAGGCAGAGCGTGCCGAGCAACAGGCCAGCGGCGCGGCGGGCTAGAGCATTCATACGATGGATAACCTGTACGACGGCCCGCGGGGTTTAGCGTAGGCGGGCCAGGAGGTGCTAGGATACTGATCCGGTTGCCTGGCGACCATGCCTGTCGCCGTTCTGGCCCACAGGACACTACGACAAAACGTTGCGCATGAACCAGCCGGCTTCAAGAGAGTCTGTTCTGCGTATAGAGAATTCCCGATGCCCAATGATGGTGCATCGCTACCCTGAGATAGCCGTCTTCCATGTTTGGTTCCAACGACGACAAGAAAGCGCCGGCCGAGGCCGGTGAAAAGAAAGGCCTGTTCGGCTGGTTTCGCAAGAAGCCGCAGCAACCTGTCGCCGAACAGCCGCAAGCTCCCGAGCAGCCCGTTAACGAGCCGGTAGCGCCAGCCACGCCCGTCGAGCAGGCCGTTGTCGCTCCGCTCGAGCCGGTTGCCGCCGATGCGCCGGTTGTGCCAGATGAAGTGCCGCCGTCGGTAGAGGCTTCCCAGGCCATACCTGCGCAGCCCATCGAGGTCGAAATCCCGGCTCCGGTGGCTGAGGCCCCGGTGGCTGCGCCGGTCAGCAATCTGGTACTGCCTGTCGCCGAGGAACCCGTGGCGCTGGTCCCTGACCTGGAACCGAGCGAACCACCAGCCATTCCCGAGCGCCCTGTCGCGAGCCCTGAGCCTGTGGCAGCGGTTGTCGTCGAGCCGGAGCCGGTGGTTATCACGCCCGTGGCCGAGGCGCCTGCGCCTGCACGGGTGGAGCCCCAGCCTGAGCCTGCCCTTGTCGAGCCAGAACCCGTGGTTGCCGTGGTTGCCGCTGCCGAGCAGTCCAAGCCCGGCTTCTTCGCCCGCCTCAAGCAGGGCCTGTCCAAGACCAGTGCCAGCATTGGCGAAGGCATGGCCAGCCTGTTCCTGGGCAAGAAGGTCATCGACGACGACCTGCTCGACGAGATCGAGACGCGCCTGCTCACTGCCGACGTAGGCGTCGAGGCCACTTCGCTGATCGTCCAGAATCTCACACAGAAGGTCGCCCGCAAGCAGTTGGCAGACGCCGATGCACTGTACAAGTCGCTGCAGGAAGAGCTGGCCGCGCTGCTGCGTCCGGTCGAGCAGCCTCTGAAGATCGAATCCCAGAGCAAGCCCTATGTGATCCTTGTCGTCGGCGTGAACGGCGCAGGCAAGACCACTACCATCGGCAAGCTGGCCAAAAAGCTGCAACTCGAAGGCAAGAAGGTCATGCTCGCTGCCGGCGATACGTTCCGTGCGGCTGCGGTAGAGCAGTTGCAGGTCTGGGGCGAGCGCAACCAGATCCCGGTGATCGCCCAGCACACCGGCGCCGATTCGGCCTCGGTGATCTTCGATGCCGTGCAGGCCGCCAAGGCCCGTGGCGCCGACGTGCTGATCGCCGACACCGCCGGACGTCTGCACACCAAGGACAACCTGATGGAAGAGCTGAAGAAGGTCCGTCGGGTCATCGGCAAGCTCGACGCTGACGCGCCGCACGAAGTCCTGTTGGTGCTGGACGCGGGCACCGGACAGAACGCCATCAGCCAGGCTAAGTACTTCAACCAGAGCGTCGAGCTGACCGGCCTGGCCCTGACCAAGCTGGACGGCACTGCCAAGGGCGGTGTGATCTTCGCCCTGGCCAAGCAGTTCAGCCTGCCGATCCGCTTCATCGGGGTCGGCGAAGGTATCGACGATCTGCGCACCTTCGAGGCCGAACCCTTCGTCAAAGCCCTGTTTGCCGAGCGTGAGCACCCATGATCCGATTCGAGCAGGTCGCCAAGCGCTACCCCAATGGCCATGTCGGCCTGCATGAGCTGAGTTTCCGGGCACGCCGGGGCGAATTCCTGTTCGTCACCGGCCACTCCGGCGCGGGCAAGAGCACCTTGCTGCGCCTGCTGCTGGCGATGGAGCGCCCGACCAGCGGCAAGCTGCTGCTGGCCGGCCAGGACCTGGGTCAGATCAGCAATGCGCAGATCCCGTTCCTGCGCCGCCAGATCGGCGTGGTGTTCCAGAACCACCAACTGCTGTTCGATCGCACCGTGTTCAACAACATCGCATTGCCGCTGCAGATCCTCGGGCTGTCCAAGGCAGAGATCGCCAAGCGCGTGGATTCGGCGCTGGAGCGCGTGTCGCTGTCGGACAAGGGCGAGCTGTTCCCCGCTGACCTGTCGACCGGGCAGCAGCAGCGCGTGGGCATCGCCCGTGCCATCGTCCACCAGCCGGCGCTGCTGCTGGCGGACGAACCCACCGGTAACCTCGACCCGCGGCTGGCCGCAGAGATCATGGGCGTGTTCGAAGATATCAACCGCCTGGGCACCACGGTGCTGATCGCCAGCCACGACCTGGCGCTGATCGCGCGCATGCGTCACCGCATGCTGACGCTTCAGCGCGGACGACTGATCGGCGATGGGGAGGCTGGACAATGAGCACTACGCGTACGCCAAAGGTTTCCGAGCGCGTTGCGCCCAAGGCCGCCGACCCGAAGCCGGAAAAACAGCGTGGTGGCCATGATGACGATGGTCCGGATTTCCGCACCCTGTTGAACGCCTGGCTGGAAAGCCATCGCGCCAGCCTCGCCGACAGCCTTCGCCGCCTGGGCAAGCAGCCAATCGGCAGCTTCTTCACCTGTCTGGTGATGGCAGTGGCACTGAGCATGCCCATGGGCCTGTCGCTGCTGCTGAAGAACGTCGAGAAGCTTGGGGGTTCCTGGCAGCGCGCAGCGCAGATTTCGCTTTATCTCAAGCTCGATGCGGGTAGCAAGGAAGGAGAAGCGCTGCGCGATGAGATCAAGGGCATGCCCGGCGTGGCCGAGGCGACCTACGTCAGCCGCGAGCAGGCGCTGCAGGAGTTCCAGCAGCAATCCGGCCTGGGCGAGGCCTTGCGCGAGTTGCCCGACAACCCGCTGCCCGGCGTGGTGGTGGTGACCCCGACCGAAGTCGACAAGCCGGCGCTCGAAGCCTTGCGTCAGCGCCTGTCGGAGTTGCCGCGGGTCGAAGTGGCTCAGTTGGACCTGGTCTGGGTCGAGCGCCTGGCGGCGATCCTCAAGTTGGGTGACCGTTTCGTCTTCGGCCTGGCGGTCATGCTGATTTCCGCACTGCTTTTGGTAATTGGTAACACAATTCGGCTGCACATCGAGAACCGCCGTGTCGAGATCGAAGTGATCAAGCTGGTCGGCGGTACCGACAGCTACGTGCGGCGCCCCTTCCTCTACATGGGAGCCTTGTACGGCCTGGGTGCGGGCGTGTTGGCGTGGGGCATCCTGGCGTTTGGCCTGAACTGGCTGAACGACGCGGTTGTCGGGCTTTCCGGGCTGTACAACAGTGACTTCGCCCTGGGCGGGGTACCGGGGTCCGATGGTCTGTCACTCTTGATTGGTGCAGTGCTCTTGGGGTATATCGGTGCTTGGATTGCGGTCGCTCGCCACCTGAACGAGCTTGCACCGCGATAATGCTTTCTTGCCAGCATTGACTTTTTTTCATCCAGGAACTTCTTTCATGGTTCCGGGGTCAATGATGGCAGTGCCCACAAGGCACGAGTCCAGTGAGTCGGAGGTACTTGAATGACCACTTCGTTGCAACCTGCCTATGCCCTGGTGCCCGGTGCGAACCTGGAAGCCTACGTGCACACGGTCAACAGCATTCCGCTGCTGACGGTCGAGCAGGAGCGTGAACTGGCCGAGCGTCTCTATTATGAGCAGGATCTTGAGGCCGCTCGGCAAATGGTGATGGCCCACCTGCGTTTCGTCGTACATATCGCCCGCAGCTATGCCGGCTACGGGTTGGCCCAGGCTGACCTGATCCAGGAAGGCAACGTCGGCCTGATGAAGGCGGTCAAGCGCTTCAACCCCGAGATGGGCGTGCGCCTGGTGTCCTTCGCCGTGCACTGGATCAAGGCAGAGATCCACGAGTTCATCCTGCGTAACTGGCGCATCGTCAAGGTCGCCACCACCAAGGCGCAGCGCAAGCTGTTCTTCAATCTGCGCAGCCAGAAGAAGCGTCTGGCCTGGCTGAATAACGATGAAGTGCACCGTGTCGCCGAAAGCCTGGGCGTCGAGCCTCGGGAAGTGCGCGAGATGGAAAGCCGCCTGAGCGGTCAGGACATGGCCTTCGATCCGGCAGCCGATGCGGACGACGACAGCGCCTTCCAGTCGCCTGCGCACTACCTTGAGGATCACCGCTACGATCCTGCCCTGCAGCTCGAAGATGCCGATTGGAACGACAACTCCAACAGCAACCTGCACGAGGCACTCAGTGGCCTGGACGAGCGCAGCCGCGACATTCTCTATCAGCGCTGGCTGGCCGAGGAAAAGGCCACGCTGCACGAGCTGGCAGAGAAGTACAGTGTATCGGCCGAGCGGATTCGTCAGCTCGAGAAGAACGCGATGAGCAAGGTCAAGGCACTGATCACGATCTGATCGGCGCCCTGACTGAAAAGCCGCCTGTCCCTCGCGGGGACAGGCGGCTTTTTGTTGTTCGCATGGGGCGGCAAGCGGATCAAGGCTTGCGTGCGCTCTCCAACTGCATCAGGTAACTGGTTCCCCCGAGCTGGCTCATCTGTCGTCGAATCCATCCGGCCCGGCTGGCGACATAGGTGCTCGGGCGGCTGGCGCTCCACTTGATCGGGCTGGGCAGCACTGCAGCGAGCTGGCTGGCCTGTTGGCGAGTGAGACGGCTGGCATCGACGCCGAAGTGATAGCGCGCCGCTGCCTGGGCGCCGAATACGCCTGGCCCCCATTCGGCGCTGTTGAGGTAGACCTCGAGGATCCGCTCCTTCGACCAGAACAGCTCCATCAGGCCAGTGAACCAGGCTTCGAGACCTTTGCGAAACCAGCTGCGCCCCGACCACAGGAACAGGTTCTTCGCCACTTGCTGGGAGAGCGTGCTGGCGCCGCGGATACTGCCGCCGCGCTCGTTATGTGCCAGTGCGGCCTGGATCGCGGGAATGTCGAAACCCCAGTGGTTGGCGAAGTGCTGGTCCTCGCCCGCGATAACGGCCACCTTGAGCTCGTCGGAGATCTCGTCCCAAGGCGTCCAGTCGCGCTGCAGGTCGATCGGCTCGCCACTGAACCAGGACTGCACCTTGCGTTCGACCATCAACGCAGTGCCTGGTGGTGGCACCCAGCGCAGCACGAGCACCAGCACGATGCTGCCGGCGGCGAACCAGAGCAGTGCGCGGGCGAGACGGCGGATCAGGGATGACAGCATGTCGATAGCTTGGCCGGACCGATGGAACCGGCCATTATACAGACCCCTCTCGAGGAGTCGTCCCATGCTTCGCAGCTTCCTGATGCTCGCCGCGTTCTTTGGCTTTACGGGTGTGGCCCTAGGTGCCTTTGCCGCACACGGCCTGAAGAACCGTCTTACCGCCGATTACCTGGCGATCTTCCACACCGGCGTCACTTATCAACTGGTCCATGCCCTGGCGATCCTGGCGGTCGCGCTGCTTTCGGTGCACTTGCCGGGGCGTCTGGTCGGCTGGGCGGGCGGGCTGTTCGCAGTCGGTATCCTGCTGTTCTCCGGCAGCCTTTACGTGCTGACCCTCACCGGGTTGGGCAAGCTTGGCATCATCACCCCCATCGGCGGCCTGTGCTTCCTCGCCGGCTGGCTGTGCCTGGGGCTGGCAGCCTGGCGCCTGGGCTGACCAAGCGGTCGGGAATCGCGACTAATGGCGTGTGTCGCCCTTGGGTTGCAAGGCTGATCGGGGCTAGAATGCGGGCCCCAATGAACGATGGTGGCCGTGCGCATGCGCATTCAACTGAACGGTGAACCTTACGAACTGCCTGCGGGCGAGAGCGTCGCGGCCCTGCTGGGTCGGCTGGAGCTGGTCGGGCGTCGTGTGGCGGTGGAGCTGAACCTGGACATCGTGCCGCGCAGCCAGCACGAAAGCACCCTGTTGAACGAGGGTGACCAGGTCGAAGTGGTCCACGCCATCGGTGGCGGCTGACGCTTCTGCCGTGCCCCACCCGCAAGTCCCGCAACCTTTCCAGAGGAACAACGATGAGCAACGTTCGTAGCGACAAGCCCTTCACCCTGGCCGGACGCACTTTCCAGTCGCGCCTGCTGGTCGGCACCGGCAAGTACCGTGACATGGAAGAAACCCGCCTGGCCATCGAAGCCTCGGGTGCCGAAATTGTCACCGTCGCCGTGCGCCGCACCAACCTCGGCCAGAACCCGGGCGAGCCGAACCTGCTCGATGTGCTGCCGCCGGACCGCTATACCATTTTGCCGAACACCGCCGGTTGCTATGACGCCGTCGAAGCCGTACGCACCTGCCGCCTGGCCCGTGAGCTGCTCGATGGCCACAACCTGGTGAAGCTGGAAGTGCTGGCCGACCAGAAGACTCTGTTCCCCAACGTGATCGAAACCCTCAAGGCTGCCGACGTGCTGGTCAAGGACGGTTTCGACGTGATGGTCTACACCAGCGACGATCCGATCATCGCCCGTCAACTGGCCGAAGCCGGCTGTATCGCCGTGATGCCCCTGGCGGGCCTGATTGGTACCGGGCTCGGGATCTGCAACCCCTACAACCTGCAGATCATCCTGGAAGAGTCCAAGGTGCCGGTACTGGTCGACGCCGGTGTAGGTACCGCCTCCGACGCCACCATCGCCATGGAAATGGGTTGCGAAGCCGTGCTGATGAACTCCGCTATCGCGCACGCCCAGCAGCCGGTGCTGATGGCCGAAGCGATGAAGCACGCCATCGTCGCCGGTCGTATGGCCTATCTGGCCGGGCGTATGCCGAAAAAACTCTATGCCAGCGCCTCGTCGCCGCTGGATGGTCTGATCAAGTAAGAGCCCCTGATGACTGAATCGCAAGAAACGCCGATCACCGCTGAAGGCGAAGAGCGCCCGCACCGCCGCATCAAGAGCTTCGTGATGCGCGCAGGCCGCATGACCGAAGGCCAGCAACGTGGCCTTGATCAGGGTGGCCCGCTGTTTATCCTGCCCCTGGCCGACAGCCCGGTGGATTATGACCAGGTGTTCGGCCGCTCGGCGCCGCGCACCCTGGAGATCGGCTTCGGCATGGGGCACTCCCTGCTGGAGATGGCCGCTGCTTCGCCTGAGCTGGACTTCATTGGCGTGGAAGTGCACCGCCCGGGTGTTGGCGCGCTGCTCAACGGCGTGCTGACCCAAGGTCTGAAGAACCTGCGGGTGTACGACTGCGACGCCATCGAGGTGCTCAACCGCTGCGTGGCCGACAACAGCCTCGATCGCCTGATGCTGTTCTTCCCCGATCCTTGGCACAAGGCGCGCCATCACAAGCGCCGCATCGTCCAGCCCGAGTTCGCCGAGCTGGTACGGCGCAAACTCAAGGTCGGCGGTGTGTTCCACATGGCCACCGACTGGGAGCCCTATGCCGAGCACATGCTGGACGTGATGAAGGTCGCGCCGGGCTACCGCAACCAGGCGGCTGACGGCGCTTATGTGCCGCGGCCTGAAGAGCGGCCGATCACCAAGTTCGAGCGTCGCGGCGAGCGGCTCGGGCATGGCGTCTGGGACTTGAAGTTCGAGAAGCTGGACTGATCGAAAAAACGCCCTGAGAAGGGCGTTTTTCATTTGGCTGGCCTGTACGCGTGGGTTAACCGCGACGATCCGCCACCACGCCGATGAGCACCAGCACCACCAGCAGCACCGGCGCCAGCGCATAGTTGTTGAATTGCGCCAGCGCCTTCACCACCCAGGGCGTGGCATAGATCAGTGCCGCGCCGCTGCCGATCATCACCAGCAGCGCCATGAAAGGCACGCGCAGGGCGCCAGCGAGGCCCCCCAGGCGCTGATCGACCCAGCCTTTGAGGTCGGTGCCGAACAACACCAGCAAACACCCCACGAGCGCCAGCGAAATTTCTGACAGGTTGCTGCGGCTCCAGCGGGAAACGGTCGAGAGCAGGTCAAGTACCAGGTCCATGGGTCATCCTTAATTCAAGAAGTACTGCAGCAGGTCGTTGAGGAACAACTGGCCCCGCGGTGTCGCCGCCAGTCGATCGGGTTCGACCTGCAGTAGGCCCTTTTGTTCGGCAGCACGGCGTGCTTCTGCCAACTGTGCCAGCGGCAGGCCGGTGCGTCGGGTGAAGAGTTCGGCCTCCACGCCATCGGTCAGGCGCAGGGCATTCATCAGGAATTCGAACGGCAGCTCATCGGCGGGCAACAGCTTCTCGCCGGCTTTGAAGGGCTTCGCCGGGTTGAGGTAGTCCTTGGGCAGGCGGGTTTTCCAGGTGCGCAGGATACGCCCGTCCGGGAACGACAGCTTGCCATGCGCCCCCGCGCCGATGCCGATGAAGTCGCCAAAGCGCCAGTAGTTGAGATTGTGCCGTGCAGCGCGTCCTGGCTGGGCGTAGGCCGAAACTTCGTACTGGTGGTAGCCATGTTCGGCCATCAACGCTTGGCCGGCTTCCTGGATGTCCCAGAGGATGTCGTCCTCGGGCAGCTCGGGCGGCTGGTTCCAGAATACGGTGTTCGGTTCCAGGGTGAGCTGGTACCACGACAAGTGCGTAGGCGCGAGTGCGATGGCCTGGCGCAGGTCACCCAGCGCCTCGTCCAGCGACTGGTCCGGCAGGCCGTGCATCAGGTCCAGGTTGAAGTTGTCGAAACCTGCTGCGCGGGCCATGTCTGCAGCGCGCACGGCCTCGTCGCCGTTGTGGATGCGCCCGAGCTTTTCGAGCTTGCTCGGCTGGAAGCTTTGCACACCGATGGATAGACGGTTGATGCCGGTCTGGCGGTAGGCCTTGAACTTGTCCTGCTCGAAGGTACCGGGGTTGGCTTCGAGGGTGATCTCGATGTCCGGGGCGAACGGGATCCGTTGCTCGATGCCTTGCAGCAGGCGCCCCAGCGAGGCGGCACTGAACAGGCTTGGCGTGCCGCCGCCGAAGAAGATCGTGCTGATCGGGCGGCCCTGCACCGCAGGCAGTTCCTGGTCCAGGTCGGCGAGCAGGGCGTCGATGTATTCGTCTTCGGGCAGCGTCGGGCCGGCCTGGTGCGAGTTGAAGTCGCAATAAGGGCACTTGCGCACGCACCAGGGGATGTGGATGTACAGCGACAGCGGCGGGGGCTCTGGAAGGATCAGGCCCGCCGGCTGAAGGGACGGCTGTTCGGTCATGCCAGGCCCAGACGCTGACGCAGCAGGGCCATGGCGCGGGCGCGATGGCTGAGCTGGTTCTTCTCGAGCGGTGCGAGGTCGGCGCTGGAGCAGTTGCGCTCCGGTACCCAGAACAGTGGGTCGTAGCCGAAGCCATGGTCGCCGCTGGCCTCGAACAGGATGCGACCGTGCCACAGGCCTTCGCAGAGAATCGGCAGAGGGTCGTCGGCATGGCGCACCAGGGCCAGGACGCAGACGAACTGCGCGCCGCGCTGCTCCTCGGGCACGTCCTTCAGGGCATCGAGCAGCTTGGCGTTGTTCGCCGCATCACCCTTGCCGTCGGCATAGCGAGCCGAGTAGATGCCCGGTGCGCCGCCCAGGAAGTCCACCGCCAGCCCCGAGTCGTCCGCCAGTGCCGGCAGACCGGAAAGGCGCGCGGCGTTGCGGGCCTTGAGAATGGCGTTCTCGACGAACGACAGGCCGGTCTCCTCCGGCTCGACCTGGCTGAATTCGCCGATCGAGCGCAGTTGCACGGAGCCGCCAAGCATGGCCTGGAGCTCTTTCAGTTTGCCGGCATTGTGGCTGGCCAATACGAGTTGCTGGAAATTCATCATTCGCCTGGGAACACTTCCTGGTTGAAGCTGAGTGTGTGGCTGAGGCCGCCGGTTTCGATATTGAGGTCGAAGGTCAGGGTTTCAGCCTGTGCGATCTTGAACTGGGCGATGTAGTACACCGCACCTTGGTCGGTGAACTGCCTGAACGACAGCGGGCTGCTGCGGCCGGTGAGGTCCTTGACGGTGCCGCTGACCACCGCCGTGCCAGGCTTGCCGGCCTTGAGCACAGCGATGTTGAGCACGCCCTGATTCTTGCTGCGGACAAGGCCGGTGGCTGCGGCGATGCCCGGTTGCAGCATGCTCGAGGTGAAGGCGCTGTAGTGCACCGTGACGTCGCCGAAGTCCTGCTTGCGCTCGGGACGGGCGGCGTCGGCAGCCAGCACTGGCCAGGCCAGGCACAGGCTGATCAGCAAGAGAGCGAGACGACGCATGGTGCCATTCCTCCGATAGGTGGATCAGACCGCGACCTGGTGCTCCTGCAGCCCAGGACTACTGACCCGATAGATGCCGATCTCTCCCAGAAGATTAGGCCAAAGCCGACCGCCCCACCCGTTGCGGTGACGGTTGTCGACGGCCAGGCGATCGAGCACCTTGGCATTGCGCTCGTGGCACAGGTTCTCGAAGTCTTCGAAGGTGCAGAAGTGGATGTTCGGGGTGTTGTACCAGGTGTAGGGCATGAAGTCCGACACCGGCATGCGTCCTTTGGTGGCCAGGTACCAACGGCAGCGCCAGTGGCCGAAATTGGGGAAGGTGATGATGCACTGGCGGCCTACCCGCAGCATCTCGTCGAGAATGCGGTCGGGATATTCCACGGCCTGCAGGGCCTGGGTCATGACCACCACGTCGAAGCTGTTGCTGGCAAAGTTGCCCAGGCCCTTGTCCAGGTCTTGCTCGATGACGTTGACGCCCTTGTTTACGCACTCGGCGATGTTGTCGGCGTCGATCTCCAGGCCATAGCCGGTGACGTTCTTGCGATCACGCAGCGAGGCCAGCAGTTCGCCATTGCCGCAGCCCAGGTCGAGTACCCGGCTGCCGGCGGGGATCCAGTCGTGGATGATTTCCAGGTCGGCTCTCATGCGGTCCTCAGAGGGTGATGCGGTTCATGTAGTTCGCGAAACCCTGCATGTAGCGCGGGGTCGGGATGAGGAAGGCGTCGTGGCCGTAGGGCGAGTCGATGTCCAGGTAGCAGACGTTCTTGCGCGCAGCCATCAGGGCATCGACGATCTCTCGCGAGCGTGCTGGCGAGAAGCGCCAGTCGGTGGTGAACGACATGATGCAGTAATGCGCGGTGACATGCGCCAGCGTGGCGGCCAGGTCGCCATCGTGGGCGGCGGCCGGGTCGAAGTAGTCCAGCGCCTTGGTCATCAGCAGGTAGGTGTTGGCATCGAAGCGCCCCGAAAACTCCTCGCCCTGGTAGCGCAGGTAGCTCTCGACCTGGAACTCGACGCTGTGGAAGTCGTAGTTGAGCTTGTCGCTCTTGAGCTCACGGCCGAATTTCTCGCCCATCGAGTCGTCGGACAGGTAGGTGATGTGCCCGACCATGCGCGCCAGCATCAGCCCGCGCTTGGGGATCACGCCCTGGTCCTGGAACGAACCGCCGTGGAACTCGGGGTCTGTGAGGATGGCCTGGCGTGCCACTTCGTTGAAGGCGATGTTCTGTGCCGACAGCTTGGGCGCCGAGGCGATGTCCACGCAGTGGCGCACGCGATCGGGGTAGGTGATGGTCCACTGCAGCGCCTGCATGCCGCCCAGGCTACCGCCGACGATGGCGGCCCAGGTCTGGATGCCGAGGCGATCGGCCAGGCGGGCCTGGCTGTGTACCCAGTCTTCCACGGTCAGGACCGGGAAGTCCGCGCCATAGGGCTTGCCGGTAGCCGGGTTGAGGCTGCTCGGGCCGGTGCTGCCATTGCAGCCGCCGAGGTTGTTCAGGCTGACCACGAAGAAGCGGTTGGTGTCGATCGGCTTGCCCGGGCCGATGCAACTGTCCCACCAGCCCGGCTTGCGGTCGGTGGCAGCGTGGTAGCCGGCGGCGTGGTGGTGACCGGACAGTGCGTGGCAGATCAGCACGGCATTGCTGGCGCTGGCGTTGAGCTGGCCATAGGTTTCGTAGATGAGTTCGTACGAGGCCAGCGCGCGGCCACAGGCCAGGGCCAGCGGTTCATCGAACCGGGCGATCTGGGGCGTTACCAGACCGACGGAATCTTCGGGAAAGACAGTGGACATCGACCCTGCTCACGCTTGACGGAAGCGTAAGTCTAAAGAGCGCTACCCCCAGCGGCAAGCAAAGGCTGCCGCTGGATGACGCGGTGGTTCAGATCATCCGCCACAGCTGTTCCGGCATGCCGGCATAGGCAGCCAGTTGTGGCATCAGGAACGACTGGATCACCTGGATGGCGATGAAGGCGAAGATCGGCGAAATGTCCATGCCGCCGAGGTTGGGCACCAGGCGGCGGAACGGCGCCAGCACTGGCTCGCTGATCTGGTAGGCCAGTTCGGCGGCGGGGTTGTGGCTGTTCGGCGCGACCCACGAGACGATCACCATGACGATCATCGCGACCCAGAAAATCTTCAGGAACAGCGAGGTGATGCCGAGAATCGCCCACATCAGCAGGTGCAGGATGTCGCCGAAGGTGCCGTAGGTGACCATCAGCACGAAGGCCATCAGCAGCGCCTGGATCACGATCGCCAGCAGCAGCGAAGAGGTGTCCAGGCCAGCGATGCTGGGAATGACCCGGCGGATTGGCTTGAGCAGCGGTTGGGTGGCGCGCACGGCGAACTGGCTCAGCGGGTTGTAGAAGTCGGCCTTGACCAGTTGCAGCACGAAGCGCAGCAGGACGATCACCAGGTACAGGCTGACCAGGGTTTGCACCACGAAGATCGCGGCGTCGGACAGTGCATTCATCGACAGCTCCTTATTTGCCCAATTGTTCGGCCAGCTCGGCGGAGCGCGTGGCCGCAGCCTGCAGCGCCTGCTCGACGATGGCCTCGAAACCGTTGGCCTGGAACGACTTGATCGCCGCTTCGGTCGTGCCGGCCGGCGAGGTGACGCGGCGGCGCAGTTCGGCGGCATCGACATCGCTGGCAACCGCCATGTGCGCGGCGCCCAGGGCAGTCTGCAGGGTCAGTTGCGAGGCGGTTTCACGCGGCAGGCCGAGCTTCTCGCCAGCAGCGGTCATGGCCTCGATCAGCAGGAAGAAATACGCCGGGCCGCTGCCGGAGACCGCGGTCACGGCGTCCAGCTGCTGCTCCTGTTCCAGCCACAGGGCGGTGCCGACCGCAGTCAGCAGTTGCTCTGCCTGCTGGCGTTGTTCGCCGGAGACCTGAGCGGTGGCGTACAAGCCGCTGGCACCTTGGCGCAGCAGCGATGGCGTGTTGGGCATGCAGCGCACCACCGGGATTTCGCCCAGCCAGCTCTGCAGGCTCTGGCAGGTGATGCCGGCAGCGATGGAGACCACCAGTTGGCCCGGCGCCAGGGTTGGTTTCAGGGTCTCGCACACGGCTTTCATGACCTGTGGCTTGACCGCCAGCACGATCACGTCCACGCCATCGATGGCCTGGGCGTTGCTTTCGAAGGTTTCGATGCCGTGCTCGGCCTTGATCCGGGCGCGGGTCTCGGCACCCGGGTCGCTGGCGCGGATCTGCGCGGCGTCCAGGCCCTGGGCGCGCAGGCCGCCGATCAGGCTGGCGGCCATGTTGCCGGCGCCGATGAAGGCAATACGAGTCTTGCTCATGTCAGGTCCTTGAAGGAGAGAGTGAGTAAAGCATGGAATCAGGGCTGGCCGTAGTCGCGGGCGCCGAACAGGGCGGTGCCGATACGGACCCAGGTCGCACCCTGGGCGATGGCCGCTTCCAGGTCGTGGCTCATGCCCATGGACAGCGTGTCCAGGCCAAGGCCCAGGTTTTCCTGTAACTGGCGCAGGCGGGCGAAGGCGGCCTCCTGGGTAGCGCGGTCGTCGCTGGGCTCGGGAATCGCCATAAGCCCGCGCAGACGCAGGTTGGGCAGTTCGGCCACGGCCTGGGCCAGTGCCGGCAGATCGGCCGGGGTGCAGCCGGATTTGCTGTCTTCGCCGCTGACGTTCACCTGCAGGCAGACGTTCAGCGCTGGCAGGCCGCTGGGGCGCTGCTCGCTCAGGCGTTGGGCGATTTTCAGGCGATCCACGCTGTGTACCCAGTCGAAGTGTTCGGCAATGGCCTTGGTCTTGTTCGACTGGATGGGGCCGATGAAGTGCCAGATCAAGGGCAGGTCGCGCAATTCATCTTGCTTGGCCAGGGCTTCCTGCAGGTAGTTCTCGCCGACGTCGCGTACGCCAGCGGCGTGGATTTCGCGAATGGCGGTGGCGGGCTTGGTCTTGCTCACGGCCAGCAGGTGTACGCTGGCGGTGTCGCGTCCAGCGGCTCGGGCCGCGTTGTCGATGCGTTCGCTGATAGCGCGAAGGTTGTCTGCTAGGGTGGACATGGATCGATGCCGGCAGCTCAGTGGTGTGCGGCATTCTACCTGCTTGATGGCCTTTGGGGAGTCTCATGGATGTGACCGACCTGTTGGCCCGAGCCGTGGCGGCGGGGGCTTCGGACCTGCACCTGGCTGCGGGCGAGGCGCCGCTGTGGCGCCTGGATGGCGAATTGCAGCGCCTGGCGTTGCCCGTGCTGCAAAGTGAAATGATCGAGCAAGGCATGGCGGCTTGGCTCGATGCGCCTCATTTGCACCAATGGCTGGCGGGTGACGAAATCGACCTGGCCCTTGATTTGCCTGGGCTTGGGCGTTTTCGTCTGAACCTGTACAGACAGTATCGAGGGCTGGCCGCGAGCTTGCGGCTGATACCTGCACAGGTGCCGACGGTCGAAGAACTCGACCTCACGGAAGTGTTTCGAGCCATTGCCGAGTGCCGTGATGGCCTGGTGCTGGTAGGTGGTCCGACCGGTAGTGGCAAGTCCAGCACACTGGCTGCGTTGATCGCGCAGCTTGATCGTGAGCGCTCAAACCACATCCTCACATTGGAAGATCCGGTCGAATTCGTGCACCGCGCCGAGCGCTGCCTGATCACCCAGCGCGAGATCGGCCGCCACAGTCGCGATTTTGCCCAGGGGTTGCGCAGTGCCCTGCGCCAGGATCCGGATGTGATCATGATCGGGGAATTGCGTGACCTGGAGACCATTCGCCTGGCGCTGCGAGCGGCGCAGACCGGGCATCTGGTGCTGGCCACGGTGCATACGCGAACAGCGGCGAGCAGCATCGATCGCCTGGTGGACGTGTTCGCCGCCGAAGAGAAGCCGCTGGTGCGCGCCATGTTGGCCGAGTCGTTGCGTCTGGTGGTGGCGCAGGTGCTGGTGCGTCGGGTGGGTGGTGGCCGGGTGGCGGCGCGGGAGGTATTGGTGGCGACGCCAGCGGTGCGCAACCTGATTCGCGAAGGGCGGATGGCGCAGTTGCAGTCGGTGATGCAGACCGGCACGGCGCAGGGGATGGTGACGATGGAAGGGGCGATGCAGGCGTTGATGAAGCGGGGAGTGATCGACGGGGCAGGGTGAAACTGCTGGCCTCTTCGTGGGTTTGCCCGCGAAGAAGCCAGAGAGAGAAACCTACCTCAACGCTTGGCCAGCCGCAGCGCCTCCTGCTCCTTGGGCAGCACGCGCTTGGCAACCACATAATGCTTCTGCCAGTACGGCTTCTCGAGGCTGTCGATGCTCACCCGCTTGCCGGTGCGCGGCGCGTGGATGAAGCGGTCGTTGCCAAGGTAGATGGCAACGTGATTGACCCGACGGCTCTTGATGTTGAAGAAGATCAGGTCGCCGGGCTTGAGGTCATCCCGCGCCACTTTCACGCCATGCCCTTGGGCCATGGCGTTCGAGGTGCGTGGCAGATCGATGTCGGCGACATCGTTGAAGGCGTACTTGACCAGGCCGCTGCAGTCGAAGCCCTTGCCAGGCGTGCTACCGCCCCAGCGGTAGGGGGTGCCGAGCACGTTGACGGCGCGGCTGAGTACTTCGCTGCTCTGCTTGGGCGACATCGCCGCCACTTTCAGCGCGTGGTTCTTCGCGGCATTTGCCGGACGCGCACGCAGGCTGACCTGCTTGGCGGGGGTGCGTTTCACGGAAACATCGGCGTTGGAGGTGTAGCCAGTGAATCCGTTGGGGAGTCGTTGCTCACGGTTGGTGGCGTGGGCGGCCAGGGGTAACAATAGGCAGAGGGTCAGCCATGTCTTGAAGAAAGGCGGCATAGTTGAAGCTCTTTATGGATGTTTATAGATGTTGGCGCGCAACTTTATAACAGCTTTTTGATCAAAATCTGATCCGTTGGTCGTGTGGCTGGGTACCATACGTCGGGGCAAAACGAAAAAGTCACATTTTTCGTTAGAAAATTTTCGGCTATCCCACGAGGGTTTTGAATGAATACGTATCAACAGGGTGCGCCGCTTCATGACACGCACAGCAAGGTCATCGGGTACCTGCTGTGGATCTTCGGCTTCACCGGCTCGCACCGTTTCTACTACGGCAAGCCGATCACCGGGACGATCTGGTTCTGCACGCTGGGCTTGCTGGGTATCGGCTGGCTGATCGACCTGTTCCTGATCCCGTCCATGGACCGCGAGGCTGACCTGCGGTTCCAGCCAGGGCCGGTGAACTACAGCGTGGCGTGGGTGCTGCTGACGTTCCTGGGTATTTTCGGCATTCACAGGCTTTACCAGGGCAAGTGGATCAGCGCACTGATCTACCTGTTCACCGGCGGCCTGTTCCTGATTGGCGTGCTGTATGACTTCTGGACCCTCAACACCCAGGTTTCCGAGGTCAATGGCAAGCAGCGCTGACTCCCTCAGAAAAAAGGCCTTGTCGCAGTGCGGCAAGGCCTTTTTCGTTACTGGCGGGTCTGTCGCTGCTGCAGCAGCAGGTTGCTGAAACCTGCTCCAGCCAGCTGCTTCTGTGCCACGGTCAGTTGTTCACGGTTGCTGAACGGACCGACCAGTACGCGGTACCAGGTTTCTTCCTTCACCGTCCCCGATTCCACCTTGACCACCTGGCCGAGCAGGATGATCTGCGCACGTACCTTGTCGGCATCGGCTTCCTTGCGGAACGAACCGGCCTGGAGGAAGAACTGCGTGGTCGCTGCAGGCTTGATCACTGGTGGAGCCGGTGGCGGCGTCTGCCCCGACAGCGCAGCCTGGGCTCGGGCCGTGTCGATCTTCGCGGCTTCGGCAGGAGTGACCGGCGTGACCGGCTGGGCCGGCACGGGCGGCGTCTTCTCCGGCACCGCTTCAGGCGGCACGATCACTTCCGACTCTGGCAGCAGGGTGTAGAAGTCGTACTTGGGCTTGATCGGCTGCGGCGTGGTCGGCGTGCTGCCTTTGGCCGCCTCGGCGACCTTGGCGGGCTTCTGCTGTTCAGGCTTGGCACGCTTGATGTCATCGCCGCCGGGCTCGAGCTTCATCAGGAAAACGATGAATGCGCCTACGGTCAGGCCGACCGCCAGCCAAACCCAACCCGGGATCGGCTGTTTGGCGGGTGGCTGGTGACGGCTGGCGCCGCGCTTGGGCGCGGGTTTTTTCTTGGCAGCCAACTTACATGCGCTCCAGGGTTTCCAGGCCGAGCAGTTCCAGGCCCTGCTTGAGAGTACGGCCGGTCAGCGCGGCGAGACGCAGGCGGCTCTGCTGCTGTTCGACGGTTTCGGCGGTGAGGATCGGGCAGTTCTCGTAGAAGCTGGAGAACAGGCCGGCCAGGTCGTAGAGGTAGCTGCACAGCACGTGTGGGGTGCCTTTTTCGGCGACGTTGTTCAGCGTTTCGCCGAACTGTGCCAGGCGAGCCGCCAGGTCCTGCTCGTGGGCAGCCTGCAGCACGATGTCGCCCTCGACTTCGTCGAAGCCCTTGCCCAGCTTGCGGAACACGCCGGCCACGCGGGTATAGGCGTAAAGCAGGTAGGGCGCGGTGTTGCCTTCGAAGTTGAGCATCAGTTCGAAGTTGAAGCTGTAGTCGCTGGTACGGTGCTTGGACAGGTCGGCGTACTTCACCGCGCCGATCCCGACCACTTCACCGATGTGGCGCAGTTCGTCCTCGGCCAGGCTCGGGTTCTTTTCCTTGACCAGCGCGTAGGCGCGCTCCTTGGCTTCGCTCAGCAGGTCGATCAGCTTCACGGTGCCGCCGTCGCGGGTCTTGAACGGACGGCCATCGGCGCCGTTCATGGTGCCGAAGCCCATGTGCTCCATTTTCATCGGGTGCCCGACGAAGCCGGCGCGGCGAGCCACTTCGAACACCTGGTTGAAGTGCAGCGCCTGGCGCTGGTCGACGAAGTACAAGGCGCGATCGGCCTTGAGCACATTGCTGCGGTAGCGCACCGCAGCCAGGTCGGTGGTGGCGTAGAGATAGCCGCCGTCGGCCTTTTGCACGATCACCGGCAGTGGCTCGCCTTCGGTGTTCTTGAACTCTTCCAGGAACACGCACTGCGCACCCTGGCTTTCGACCAGCAGACCCTTGGCCTTGAGGTCGGCGACCACGTTGGCGAGGTCGGCGTTGTAGGCACTTTCGCCCATCACGTCGGCCATGGTCAGCTTGACGTTGAGCAGTTCGTAGGTCTTCTGGCAGTGCGACAGCGAGATATCCTTGAAGCGCGTCCACAGCGCCATGCACTCGGGGTCGCCGGCTTGCAGCTTGACCACCAGGCCACGGGCGCGGTTGGCGAAGTCTTCCGATTCGTCGAAGCGCTTCTTCGCCGCGCGGTAGAAGTTTTCCAGGTCCGACAGCTCGTCGCTGGTGATGGGGTTTTCTTCCAGGTAGGCCAGCAGCATGCCGAACTGGGTGCCCCAGTCGCCCACGTGGTTCTGGCGGATCACCTCGTCGCCGAGGAATTCCAGCACGCGCGCGACGCTGTCGCCGATGATGGTCGAGCGCAGGTGGCCGACATGCATCTCCTTGGCCAGGTTTGGCGCCGACATGTCGATGACCACTTTTTCCGCTGCGCCGGCCTTGCGCACGCCCAGGTGGGCATCTGCAAGTGCCGCCTCCAGGCGGTTGGCCAGGGCGTCGGTGTTCTGGAAGAAGTTGAGGAAGCCGGGGCCGGCGATCTCGACCTTGCTGATGTCGGCGCTGGCAGGCAGGGCGGCGATCAGCTTGTCGGCCAGGTCGCGCGGCTTCATGCCTGCCGGCTTGGCCAGCATCATGGCGATGTTGCTGGCGAAGTCGCCGTGGGTCTTGTCGCGGGCGTTTTCCACCTGGATCGCCGGCGTCAGGCCTTCAGGCAACACACCTTCGTTGACGAGTTGGGTGAGGGCTTGCTGGATCAGCTGGCGAATGGTGTCTTTCATCGGGTTCTCTTTTCGACCGCAAGCGCGGTGCAGCGCTTCGATGCGCAGGTGGAAAAACGGAACATTATCCGTGGCCGGGGCTTGATTGCCAACCTTTACGGCTCGCGCAGGATTGCGCTGGCTTTCATGGATTCAGTAGAGATCGACCGGGTCCACATCCAGCGACCAGCGCACCTGCCGTCCCGACGGCATCTGTTCCAACACTAGCAACCAGCTACTGATCAGTCGATGCAGCGGCGCCCGGGCATTGGCCTGGATCAACAGCTGCGCGCGGAAGCGGCCGGCACGGCGCTCCATGGGGGCAGGTACCGGGCCGAGCAGCTCGATGCCGCTCAAGCCCTGCTCTGCCAGCACACCTTCGGCGGCGGCGCAGGCTTCGTCGAGAAAGGCTTCCGCCTGCCCTGGCTTGTGCGCTTCGGCGCGCAACAGGGCCAGGTGCGAGAAGGGCGGCAGACCGGCGGCGCGCCGCTCGCTCAGGGCTTGCTCGGCGAAGGCGAAATAGCCTTGCTCGGTCAGTTGCACCAGCAGTGGATGCTCGGCCAGGTGGGTCTGCACGATCACCTTTCCAGGCTCCTCGGCCCGCCCGGCGCGGCCTGCGACCTGGACGATCAGCTGCGCCATTCGCTCGCTGGCGCGGAAATCACCCGAGAACAGTCCGCCATCGGCATCGAGAATGGCCACGAGGGTTACCCGCGGGAAGTGATGCCCCTTGGCCAGCATCTGGGTGCCGACCAGAATGCTCGGCTGGCCGCGCTGGATGGTGGTGAACAGGTGGTGCATGGCGTCCTTGCGCGACGTGCTGTCGCGGTCCACGCGCAGGACGGGGTAATCGGGGAACAGGGTCTTCAGGCGCTCTTCGGCGCGCTCGGTTCCGGCGCCGACCGGGCGCAGGTCGACGTGGGCGCACTGCGGGCATTGCAGGGGCAGGCGTTCGTCGTAACCACAGTGGTGACAGCGCAGTACGCCTGAGCGCTGATGCACGGTCATGCGTGCATCGCAGCGTGGACACTCCGACAGCCAGCCGCAGTCGTGACACAGCAGCGTCGGGGCGAAGCCGCGGCGGTTGAGGAACACCAGCACTTGCTGACCGGCTGCCAGGGTCTGGCCGATCGCCTGCTGCAGTGGGCCACTGATGCCGCTGTCCAGCGGCAGGCTGCGTACATCCAGGCGCATGAAGCGCGGCGGGCGGGCGCCGCCGGCGCGCTGGTTCATGCGCAGCAGGCCGTAGCGCCCGCTGTGGGCGTTGTGCAGGCTTTCCAGCGAAGGTGTCGCCGAGCCCAGCAGGATCGGGATGTTCTCCTGGTGCGCGCGGACCACGGCGAGGTCGCGGGCGTGATAGCGCAGCCCTTCCTGTTGTTTGTAGGAGCCGTCGTGTTCTTCGTCGATGATGATCAGGCCCGGGTTCTTCATGGGCGTGAACAGTGCCGAACGTGTGCCGATGATGATGTCGGCCTCGCCATCGCGGGCAGCGAGCCAGGCATCCAGACGCTCGCGGTCGTTGACGGCCGAGTGCAGCAGGGCGATGCGGGCATTGAAGCGCTGCTCGAAGCGTGCCAGGGTCTGCGGGCCGAGGTTGATCTCGGGGATCAGGATCAGTGCCTGCTTCCCGGCCTCCAGGGTTTCGCGAATCAGCTGCAGGTAGACCTCGGTCTTGCCGCTGCCGGTGACACCGGCCAGCAGGAAGGCGTGGAAGCTGCCGAAGCCTGCGCGCACGGCCTGGAAGGCAGCGCTCTGCTCCTCGTTGAGCGGCAGTTCCGGCTGGGCCAGCCAGCGGTCATGGCGTGGCGCCGGCAGGTGCCGGCGCACCTCGACCTGCACCAGTTCCTTGGCCAGCAGCAGGTCGAGGCTATCTTTGTTCAGCCCGAGTTTGGCCAGCACGCTGTGGGCTACGCCATGAGGGTGCTGGGCGAGGGTCTGCAAGGCCTC
Organism: Pseudomonas sp. MNR3A; assembly: GCF_009650575.1. Classification (NCBI taxonomy): domain Bacteria; kingdom Pseudomonadati; phylum Pseudomonadota; class Gammaproteobacteria; order Pseudomonadales; family Pseudomonadaceae; genus Pseudomonas; species Pseudomonas sp. MNR3A. The sequence continues at coordinate 43,648 of NZ_VZZS01000010.1, forward strand.
TTTCTGGCGCGGTGCCCGGGCGATACGTGGGTCGTCCAGGCGCGCGCCGGGGGTCGCATGCCAGAAACGCTCCTGGCGCACTTCGGCTGCTTCGCCCTGACGCAGCAACACCGGCAGTGCCCAGCTCAGGGTGTCGCCCAGGCTGTGCTGATAGTAGTGGGCGGTCCACAGGCACAGCTTGAACAGTGCCGGAGGCAGCGGCGAGACCGGGTCGAGCAGCATGCTCGCTGGCTTGAGCTTGTCGGCGGGGACTTCGCTCTGCTCGCAGACCTCCACCAGCACGCCGATCATCTCGCGACGGCCGAACGGTACGCGGATGCGCATGCCGGGTGTCAGTTGCTGGCGTGCCATGGCGGCCGGGGCCCGGTAGTCGAACAAGCGACGCAGGGGCGAGGGCAGGGCAAGGCGCAGGATGACGTCGGACACGCGGCAGGTCTTCGTAGCTGGTCGGGAATCGCACGAGCCTAGCAGACGACGGCCGGTGCAAGCGACAACTTGCGCTGGCCTGACGGTCTGGTATTATTCGCCGCCTAATTACGTGCGGTATTCAACAATTGGTGTTGGGTGGCGGCACGCAGCTCGAGGAAGTGACCATGAAAGCCGATATTCATCCGAACTACGAAGCAGTTGCTGTCACCTGCAGCTGCGGCAACAAATTCGAAACCCGTTCGACCCTGGGCAACACCCTGGCGATCGACGTTTGCAACCTCTGCCACCCGTTCTACACCGGTAAGCAGAAAGTCCTGGACACCGGTGGTCGCGTACAGAAGTTCGCCGATCGCTTCGGTATGTTCGGTACCAAGAAGTAATCATGCGCACGGCGAGCCCTTCGGGTTTCGCATTGCTGCAAAAGAAGGCGCCCCTCGTGGGCGCCTTTTTTGTGGGCGCAATCTGGCATGTTCCCGCGCAGGCCTTCTGCCCGGTGCCCGAGGCCGTGCAGCCAGTGACGGTGCGTCAGGTCGTCGATGGCGATACCGTGCGTCTGGGGGATGGCCGCAGCGTGCGGCTGATTGGTATCAATGCGCCCGAGATCGGGCGCAAAGGTCGCACCAGCGAGCCCTATGCCGAGGCGGCCAGGCGGCGGCTGGAGGCACTGGTGCAGGCCAGTGATGGCCGGGTGGGGCTGGTGCCGGGTGTGGAACCCAGGGACAAGTACGGGCGCACCTTGGCGCACATCTATGGCCGCAATGGCGACAATCTTGAGGCACGGTTGCTCAGTGAAGGCTTGGCCTATCGCGTTGCGGTGGCACCCAACGTGCGTCTGGTTGGTTGCCAGCAACAGGCCGAACAGGCCGCACGCACAGGTAGGCTCGGGCTCTGGCGGCAGTCGCCGGTCATCGCAGCGGGGCGCCTGAGGCAATCCGGGTTCGCTGTGATCGGCGGCAGGGTGAGCGCGATCGATCGCAATCGAGGAGGCGTCTGGCTGGAGCTTGACGAGGCTGTGGTGCTGCAGGTTCCCGCTCGTCTGCAACGCGCCTTCCCCGACGGTTTCTTCGATAATCTCAAGGGGCGTCAGGTCGAGGCGCGCGGCTGGGTGCTGGACCGTTCCCGCAAGGGCGGGCTCAAGCCTGGGCAGCGACGCTGGCTGTTGCCGCTGAGCGATCCGAGCATGTTGGAGCAGGTTTCGGTGAAAAAATAGTTGTAGACATTATTGGTTTGGATTGTACACACTCAAGGCCGTAAGCCCCGCGGGTTGTAGCGTAAAGTCGTAGGCCAAGGGCCTTGACACATGTGACCGGGCAGTCTTGTCGCCTCCCGGCTCTTTGCGTATCCTCGGCGGTCCGTCAGAACAGTAAACAAGCGGAATGCCCACCATGTCAGACTTGAAAACCGCCGCTCTCGAATATCACGCTCAACCTCGCCCGGGGAAACTGAGCGTCGAACTCTCCAAGCCAACCGCCACCGCCCGTGACCTTGCCCTGGCCTACAGCCCAGGCGTCGCCGAGCCGGTACGCGAAATTGGCCGTGATCCAGAGCTGGCCTACAAATACACCGGCAAGGGTAACCTGGTCGCTGTGATCTCCGACGGTACCGCCATCCTCGGCCTGGGTGACCTCGGCCCGCTGGCCTCCAAGCCAGTCATGGAAGGCAAGGGTGTTCTGTTCAAGCGTTTCGCCGGTATCGACGTGTTCGACATCGAAGTCGAGTCGGAAAGCCCACAGGCCTTCATCGACACCGTTCGCCGCATCTCCATCACCTTCGGTGGCATCAACCTCGAAGACATCAAGGCACCTGAGTGCTTCGAGATCGAGCGTACCCTGATCGAACAGTGCGACATTCCGGTCTTCCACGATGACCAGCACGGCACCGCCATCGTGACGGCCGCCGGCATGATCAACGCCCTGGAAATCGCAGGCAAGAAGCTCGAAGACGCCAAGATCGTCTGCCTGGGTGCCGGCGCTGCCGCCATCTCCTGCATGAAGCTGTTGGTCAGCATGGGCGCCAAGGTCGAGAACATCTATATGATCGACCGCAGCGGCGTCATCCACGCTGGCCGCGACGACCTGAACCAGTACAAGGCGCAGTTCGCTCACGCCACCGACAAGCGCACCCTGGCTGATGCGCTGGAAGGCGCTGACGTGTTCGTTGGCCTGTCCGGCCCGAACCTGCTGAGCCCGGAAGGCCTGAAGTCGATGGCTGCCAACCCGATCGTGTTCGCCTGCTCGAACCCGGATCCGGAAATCGCTCCAGAGCTGGCCCACGCCACCCGCAGCGATGTGATAATGGCCACCGGTCGTTCCGACTACCCGAACCAGGTCAACAACGTTCTGGGCTTCCCCTTCATCTTCCGTGGTGCCCTGGACGTTCGCGCCAAGCGCATCAACGAAGAGATGAAGATTGCCGCCGCTATCGCCCTGAAAGACCTGGCCAAGCTGCCGGTTCCGAAGGAAGTGTGCGAGGCCTACGGTGTTGAAGGTCTGGAGTTCGGCCGTGAGTACATCATTCCGAAGCCGCTGGACGCTCGCCTGATCACCGTCGTTTCCGATGCCGTGGCCAAGGCCGCCATCGAATCCGGTGTGGCGACCCTGCCGTATCCGAAGCACTACCCGCTCAAGAGCGTGGATGACGTGTTCAACGGCTGATCCGTTGTAGCGACATGAAAAAGCCCCGGCTCGCAAGAGTCGGGGCTTTTTGTTGGCCGTTGCTCTACAGATGACCGCTCCACCTGTAGAAGCGACACAAGGCCGCTGCTACAGGATCAGATCGCTACTCAGAACAGATCCATCGGCGCCGCCTCATCGGCCGGCAGCGGGCTGCCTGGTGCTGAGCCGTTGCCCAGCTCGTCTACCGATGGTGGTGAATCCTCGGCCTTGAACAGCTCGAAGTAGGCGTTCGGCGTGCTTGGCGTCGCCGCGCGACCGCTGACCGGATCCACGCGCAGGCTGAGGATGCCCTCTGGCTCTGCCGGTGCGTGTTCAGGCTTGCCCTTGAGTGCCGGGCCCATGAAGTCCATCCAGATCGGCAGTGCAACGGTGCCGCCATATTCTCGGCGACCAAGTGTTTCAGGCTGGTCGAAACCGACCCAGACTGTGGTCACGTAGTCGGCGTTGTAGCCGGAGAACCAGGCATCCTTGGATTCGTTGGTGGTACCGGTCTTGCCCGCGATGTCGCTGCGGCCCAGGGCCAGGGCGCGACGGCCAGTACCACGCTTGATCACATCCTGCAGCATGCTGGTCAGGATGTAGGTGGTACGGCCATCGACGATGCGCTCGGCAATGGCCGGCGTTTGCGGCGGCGGGGCGATCTGGCCCAGTGCCGAAGGTGCGGTGCCCGGTTGTGGGAGCGTGGTGATCGGCTCTTCGGGCGCGGCGATTCCGGCCTGGTCCTGATTGCCCTGGGGAACGCGCGCCGGGTTGGCGGTGAACAGGGTTTCGCCGTTGCGGCTTTCGACGCGCTCGATCAGGTAGGGGTTGATCTTGTACCCGCCGTTGGCAAAGGTGCTCCAGCCGGTGGCGATTTCCATCGGGGTGAGCGTTGCGGTACCCAGTGCCAGCGACAGGTTGCGCGGCAGGTCCTGCTTGTTGAAGCCGAACTTGGCAATGTAGTCGATGGTGCGGTCGACCCCCATCGCCTGGAGCAGGCGGATCGAGACCAGGTTGCGCGACTTGTACAGCGCCTCACGCATGCGGATCGGACCGAGGAAGGTGTTGGTGTCGTTTTTCGGACGCCAGACCTTGTCGAGGTATTCGTCGACGAACACGATCGGTGCGTCGTTGACCAGGCTGGCGGCGGTGTAGCCGTTGTCCAGTGCGGCGCTATAGACGAAGGGCTTGAAGCTGGAGCCTGGCTGGCGTTTGGCCTGCATGGCGCGGTTGTAGTTGCTCTGCTCGAACGAGAATCCACCGACCAGGGCGCGGATTGCGCCGCTGTTCGGATCAAGCGTGACCAGTGCGCTCTGGGCGCTCGGCACCTGGCTGAACTTGAGCTTGCCGTCGTCCAGGCGTTGCAGGCGCACCAGGTCGCCGATCTGCGCGACATCGGCCGGCGACTGAGGCGCGCGCCCCTGGGCATTGCTGTTGATGAACGGACGGGCCCACTTCATGGTGTCCCAGGCCACGTCTTCGTCCTGGCCGCCGCGCGTCATGACTTTCAGGCCGGTCTTGTCCACCTGGGTGACGATGGCCGGTTCCAGGCCGCCGAGGGTGCGTTGCTTGCCCAGTTCCTGCTGCCAGGCGGTGCGGGTCTTGCCCGGGAAGCGCGCTTCGGGGCCGCGGTAGCCATGGCGCTCGTCGTATTGGGAGAGGCCGTTGAGAACTGCCTTGTTCGCGATCTCCTGCGTGTCGCTGGGCACGGTCGTGGTGACCCGGAAACCTTCGGTATAGGCATCGCTGCCGTAGCGTCCGACCATCTCGGCGCGGGCCATTTCGGCGACGAATGGCGCATTCACCTCAGGTGTCGGTACGTGATAGCTGGCGTTCAGCGGCTCGGCGAGGGCGGCCTGGTAGCTTGCCTCATCGATCTTGCCGAGCTTGTACATGCGGCCGAGGATCCAGTCGCGGCGCTCCTTGGCGCGCACCGGGTTGGCCAGCGGATTGAAGCGCGAAGGGGCTTTGGGCAGGCCGGCGATCATCGCCATCTGCGCCAGGCTGACATCACGGATCGACTTGCCGTAGTACACCTGCGCGGCGGCATCGATGCCGTAGGCGCGGTTGCCCAGGTAGATCTTGTTGACGTACAGCTCGAGGATCTCGTCCTTGGTCAGCTCACGTTCGATCTGCAGCGCCAGGAGGATCTCGTTGGTCTTGCGCGAGAAGCTGCGCTCGCTGGTGAGGAAGAAGTTCTTCGCCACCTGCATGGTGATGGTGCTGCCGCCGGTCTGGATATGACCAGACTTCACAAGTTGGGTCGCAGCGCGCATCAGGCTGCTCGGGTCGACCCCGTAGTGATTGAGGAAATTGTCGTCTTCGGCTGACAGAAGCGCCTGGATGAACTGTGGGGGAATTTCCGCAAAACGGATTGGCGAGCGGCGCATTTCGCCAAACTCGGCAATCAGTTTGCCGTCGCTGCTGTACACCCTCAGGGGGATCTGCAACTGGATGCTTCTGAGCGAGTCGACCGAAGGCAGGCTGGGACTAAGATACAGAAACGCACCACTCAGACCGAGCACGAGCGCGCAGATGACGGCGACGAAAGACCACCAGAAGAACTTCAGCAGACGTATCAAGGCTTTTGGGTGTCCAGGTTGAGAAGTGGAGTGCACGCAGGCCCGGCGGACGGGAAAAAACGCTGGGCATTATAAGCATTTTCGCCCCGCCGGGTCATCGGTCGGTCGGGGCAATGGGCGCAATCGCCCCGGATGGCAAGGGTTTGCCACGGTCATGATAAGGAGCAGCGATGCTTGGACGCTTTGGCAGGGATGCCGGTTCAGTATTGGGGGTGGAAATTGCCTCCGATTCCGTGAGGATTCTTGAGTTGCAGCGGCGACGAGGGCGCCATGAGGTGGCTGCCTGGGTGGTCGAGCCAATCCGGGGGGCTTTGCGGGGTGGTGGCGATACCGAAGTGCAGGCCATGGCCCTGCGTCAGGCGTGGCGCCGTTGTGGCAGCCGGTCTCGACGGGTTGCGTTGGCGGTGCCGGGCTCGCAGGTGATCTGCAAGGTGGGCCAGTTGCCCGCCGCACTGGCGGAGCCTGAACGAGAAGCGCATCTGCTTGCCGATGCCGAGCGCCTTTTCCCTTTCCCGATTGACGATCTGGCCCTGGACTTTCAGGTGCTGGGCATTTCCCAGCAGGCACCCCACATGCTCGATGTGCTGGTCGGGGCCGCTCGCCAGAGCGTCCTGGCGCCGCGGTTGCAGCCGTTCGAGGCGGCAGGCCTGGAGGTGGTTGCCGTCGAGGTGGACAGTCTGGCGCTGCGTCGCTTGCAGGCCACCGACAGCTGCCGGCCGCTGCTGCAGGTCGAGGCCGACAGCCTGACCCTGCATGTCTGGCCCGATGGACCCCTGCCTTGGCGAAAGGCGCAGAGGATCGAGCTTGGCGTGGGTCCGACCGAGTTTCTGGCGCATCTCGAGAGCTTGCTGGAGGGGGATCCTCCGTTCGAGCTGAGCGCAGGGTTGATGGTCGGCGGCGGGGCGGCGACGGACGCTTGCGTGCGGTCGCTGGCGCGGCATTTCGGATTCCCCTGTGAGCGGGTTTGTCCGCAGGGTGTTCATGCGGCTTCGCTGCCAGACCGCTGCGGCGCCATGGTCCTGCCCCTCGGCCTCGCCCTGGGAGGTACGCAATGAGCCTGCGCCTGAACCTGCTGCCATGGCGTGAGCGCCAGCGTCTGGTGGAGCTGCGCAACTTCAGACTGGTGTTTCTGGGCAGTCTGTTCGCAGCGTTTGTCGTGGTCATGCTGGTTGATCGGTTCGCCCATCTGCGCCTGAAGCAGCAAGCCGCTGCCGGTTTGCAGCGTCAGCAACAGCTCCGGTTGCTGGATGGGCAAGTAGCACGCCTCGAGCAACTGCGTGAGGCGCGCGCGGGCCTGGGTAGGCAGGTCGATGCGCTCGGTGCGCTGCGCTCCTCGCAGCAAGGAGTACCGCAGCTGTTGATCGAGATCGAACTGGCGATGCCGCATGGGATGCAACTGACCCGCCTGGACGTGCAGGACGACCGGCTGCAGATCAATGGCCTAGCGGTTTCTCCTGCGGTGCTGGCCCAGTTCATGCGCGACCTGCAGCGCTCGCCGATACTCCTGGACCTTGAACTCAAGCACGTCTTGGCGCGGGCCGGTGGCGATGCGTTCTCACTCGTGGCCCGGGTGGTGGCCTCCTGAACATGCGTATCGCTGAGATGCTCGTCTGGCACGAGATGGCGGGGCGCTCGCGTATGTACAGGGGCGCGGTTGTAGTCATTGGTGTGTCGCTGGTGCTTGCCTGCGGCTATCAGTTCCGTCTGCAGGAGGTGCGCGCAGCCTATCGTCAAGGCGTGGCGAGCGAAGTCGAGCAGCGGAAGCTGTTGCAGGCGCGGGAGCAACAGGTTCTGGCGCTGGATGACGCCGAGGTGGCGCTGGCGAGCGAGGCGAAGCGGCTGCGGGATGCGCGTTGGCGATTGTCGGGCGGCGAGGGCATGAGCGATCTGCTCGACCAGTTGGCCGTGTCGGGGCGCACCTACGGCCTGGTCTTCGAGCGCCTCGACGTGGAGGAGGACGTCGAGGGGCCGGGTTACCGCCAGGTGCCCTTGCAGATGCAGGTGAGTGGGCGCTATGCCGCCCTGCGACCCTGGCTGGACGAGTGGCTGGGCCAGTTGCGCCTGCTGCGGGTGATCCGTTTGCAGTTGGAGCCTGCAACAGAACGGCCGGGGTTGCTGCAGCTTCATGTGTGGGTGCAGGCATTTCATGCCGGCGAGGCGCTGCCAATGCCGGCTTCGCTGGCCGATGAGCCCGCTCGGCCCATCGGTCGGACGCCCGCGCTGGACCCATTTGCAGCCTGGTCGTCGCGTCGGCATACGGAGGGGTTGGCGGGGGTGCCACTGGAGCAGTTGGAGATGGTGGGCAGCCTGTCCCGCGCGGGGCAATCCCAGGCGCTGGTGCGCTGGGCCGGGCGTGTTTACCGGGTTGCCAAGGGGGAGCGCCTGGGGCGTGAAGAGGGTGAAGTCATAAAGGTCGACCAGGATCAGGTCGAGATCAGGGAGCGGCTGTTCAACGGTGGCGAGTGGCAAGAGCGCTCAAGCTACCTGACGTTGAGCCGGCCCGCAGGCGCAAGGAGCGAACGTGAAAAGACTGCTGATCGGCGTCGTGGCGATGCTGCTGACGCTACGGGCAATGGCGGAGCCCCTGTACAAAGGTGAGCCGCTTTCGCTGAATTTCCAGGACGTCGAGGTTCGTGCAGTGCTGCAGGTGCTCGCCGATTATACCGGCATCAACCTGGTGGCCAGTGACACGGTTCAGGGCAATATCACCCTGCGGCTGCACGAAGTGCCCTGGGATCAGGCATTGGAGCTGGTGTTGCGCAGCCGCGGGCTGGCCAAGCGTGAGGAGGGCAATGTGCTGTTGGTCGCCCCCGCCGCAGAGCTCGCCGAGCAGTCGCGCGAGGCGCGCGTCGACCAGGCGCTCGAGGCGCAGTTGCAGCCGCTGCATCGGGAGTTGCTGCCGATTCATCATGCCGATGCGTCCGACCTGGCGAAACTATTGTTGGAGAGCCTCGCGGATGACGAACCTGCGGCAGGGCGCGGCAGTTTGAGCGTGGATTCGCGGACCAACACCCTGATCGCCACCCAGTCGGCCGCGCGCCTGGCTGAGTTGCGGCAACTGGTTGCGGATCTGGATGTGCCGGTGCGCCAGGTGATGATCGAGGCCCGGATCGTCGAGGCCAACGTCGATTACGAGAATGTGCTCGGCATTCGCTGGGGTGCAAAGCTGGGCGGTATGCCAGCGCGGTCAGGCAGTGAGCTGTTTGTCGATCTTGGCGCGCAGGGGGCGACCTCTGGCGTGGGCGTAGGGGTGGTGCGCGGCGATGTGCTGCTTGATCTGGAGCTCAGTGCCATGGAGAAAAGCGGCAATGGCGAGGTCATCTCCCAGCCCAAGGTGGTCACTGCCGACAAGGAAACCGCGCGTATTCTCAAGGGCACCGAAGTGCCGTACCAGCAGTCGAGCAAGAGCGGCGCCACCTCGGTGGCTTTCCGCGAGGCATCGCTGTCACTGGAGGTCACGCCGCAGATCACCCCGGATGGCAAGGTCATCATGGCGGTGCGGGTGACCAAGGACGAGCCAGACTACGTCAATGCCCTCAACGACGTGCCACCGATCCGCAAGAACGAGGTCAATGCCAAGGTGCGCGTGGCCGATGGCGAGACGATTGTGATTGGTGGCGTGTACTCGACGTCGCATAACAATGGAGTGGACAAGGTGCCATTTCTTGGCGATCTGCCGTATGTTGGACGGCTGTTTCGACGCGATGTATTACAAGAGAAAAAATCTGAGCTGCTGGTCTTCCTGACTCCGCGTATCATGAGTGACCGGGCGATTGCTGTGAGTCGTTGATTCTGTGCGAAATTTGATACTTGTAGGGCCCATGGGCGCCGGTAAGAGCACCATCGGGCGCCTTTTGGCCAAAGAGCTGCGCCTGCTGTTCAAGGATTCCGACAAGGAAATCGAGCTGCGAACCGGCGCCAACATCCCGTGGATCTTCGACAAGGAAGGCGAGCCGGGCTTCCGTGATCGTGAGCAGGCGATGATTGCCGAACTCTGCGAGCTCGACGGCGTGGTTGTCGCAACAGGTGGCGGCGCAGTGATGCGCGAGGCCAATCGCCAGGCGTTGCACAGGGGCGGGCGTGTCATCTACCTGCATGCCTCGGTGGAACAGCAGGTCGGCCGTACTGCACGTGATCGCAACCGTCCACTGCTGCGGACCGCCAACCCGGAAGCCACGCTGCGTGCGTTGCTGGAAACGCGCGACCCGCTCTATCGCGAAATCGCCGACCTCGTGGTGGAAACCGACGAACGGCCGCCGCGCATGGTAGTGCTCGATATTCTCGAGCGTTTGCAGCAGTTGCCGCCCCGCTGAGCCGGGACTATCCTCGGCGACCAACGCCGGGGCGACGTTGAACGTTACCGCGCTGGCCGCTCAGGCAAGGCCGCGCCAAAGCACATTGTGGGGATACATGCAGACATTGAAGGTCGATCTGGGCGAACGTAGCTATCCGATCTACATTGGCGAGGGCCTGCTGGACCAGCCCGAGCTGCTGGCGCCGCACATTGCCGGGCGGCAGGTCGCCATCGTCTCCAACGAAACCGTCGCGCCCCTGTATCTCGAGCGGTTGAGCAAGACACTCGGCGCCTGGTCGGTGCTGCCGGTGGTGCTGCCTGACGGCGAAGCCCACAAGAACTGGGAAACCCTCCAGCTGATTTTCGATGCCCTGCTCACGGCCCGCCATGATCGGCGCACCACTGTGGTCGCGCTGGGCGGCGGGGTGATCGGCGACATGGCCGGCTTTGCCGCGGCCTGCTACCAGCGCGGCGTCGACTTCATCCAGGTGCCGACCACGCTGCTGTCCCAGGTGGATTCGTCCGTTGGTGGCAAGACCGGCATCAATCACCCACTGGGCAAGAACATGGTCGGTGCCTTCTATCAGCCCAACGCGGTGCTGATCGACACCACCAGCCTGCGCACCCTGCCAGCCCGCGAGTTGTCGGCGGGCCTCGCCGAAGTGATCAAGTACGGCCTGATCTGCGACGAGCCATTCCTCGGCTGGCTGGAAGACAACATGGCAGCCCTGCGCGGGCTCGATTCCGTGGCTCTGACCGAAGCCATCCGCCGCTCCTGCGCGGCGAAGGCGGCCGTGGTCGGTGCCGACGAGCGCGAGTCTGGCGTGCGCGCCACCCTGAACCTCGGCCACACCTTCGGTCATGCCATCGAAACCCACATGGGTTACGGGGTATGGTTGCATGGCGAGGCCGTCGCTGCCGGGACCGTCATGGCCCTGGAGATGTCCATGCGTCTGGGCTGGATCGACCAGTCGGCGCGTGATCGCGGAATTCGCCTGCTGCAGGATGCAGGCTTGCCGGTGGTGCCTCCACAGCAAATGACCCCGGCGCATTTCATGGAACATATGGCGGTCGACAAGAAGGTGCTCGACGGACGCCTGCGCCTGGTGCTGTTGCGCCAGATGGGCGAGGCCGTGATCACCGACGACTATCCGAAAGAGATTCTTCAGGCCACGCTTGCAGCGGATTATCGCGCGATCGTGGCGCAGCTTTGAGGTTGTGACAGCGCAATGACCAGTTTGCATGCCGATGAGGCGTTCCTCGATCACTACCAGTTGAGTCACGATCCGTTCGCACCTCGGGTGCCCGGATTCAAGTTCTTCCCTGCCCAGCGCAAGCCGGTGCTGGGCCAACTGCATCACCTGGCGCGTTACAGCCACCTGATGCTGGTGGTAACCGGCCCGCTTGGCAGCGGCAAGACCCTGCTGCGCCAGGCCCTGGTGGCCAGCACCAACAAGCAGTCGGTGCAGAGCGTGGTCGTTTCCGCGCGCGGCGCAAGCGATGCTGCCAGCGTGCTGGGCCAAGTAGCCCAGGCGTTGAACGTCGCCCAGCCGGAAGTGCAGGCAATCCTTTCCCAGGTCGTCCAGCTGGCGTTGACCGGGCAGGAAGTCTATCTGCTGGTGGACGATGCGGAACAACTCGACGAGTCGGCACTCCAAGCGTTGCTGGAGCTGGCGGCAGGCGTTCCGGAAGGGCGCCCGCATGTGTTCCTGTTCGGTGAACCTTCGCTGATTGCCGGGCTGGACGAACTCAGTGTCGAGGAAGAGCGCTTCCACATCATCGAGCTCGCCCCCTACAGCGAAGAAGAGACTCGTGAGTATCTGGAGCAGCGCCTGGAAGGTGCTGGCCGGGGCCTTGAAGTATTCAGCGCCGAGCAGATCGCCGATATCCACGAAAACTCCGACGGCTGGCCAGGAAACATCAACCAGGTTGCCCGCGATACCTTGATCGAAGCCATGATCGCTACCCGCAGTACGGAAAAGCGACCATCCATGGGGTTCAAAATGCCTAAGAAACATGTGCTCGCGTTGTCCGCTGTCGTTGTGGTCGCTGTCGCGGCCGCGGTCCTGATGCCCAAGAAAGGGGACAAGGCACCGACCGAAGCACCTGCGGCCCAGGCCCAGTTGCCACTGGGACAGTCGGGCAATGGCGGACCGACCGTCGAATTCTCCGGTTCTTCGCAGCCCATGCCACTGCCGCTGGTAGGGCAGTCGCAGCCGGTCATGCGTGAGCCGCTGGCCCAGGCTGCAGGCATGGGAGATGGCGACGAGGCGGGCCCTGCCGGTGATACTGCACTGCAGCCTTCAGCGCCCTCTGCTGCCGTTCCTCCCACCGTCACCACGACTGCGCCGCCCCAAGGTGTCGCCGCCGGTCCTGCACCCGCTCCGGCCCAGCCGGTTGCGCCTGTGCAGAAACCTGTCGCAACCCAGCCGGTCAAGCCGGTTGCGCCTGCCGCCAAACCAGCGCCGGCCCCGACCCAGGTGGCGACCGCCAAGCCCGCTGCCAAGCCTGCCGAAAAACCCGCCGCCGGTGGCGCAGGCAACAGCGGCTGGTACAGCGGCCAGAAGCCGGGCAACTATGTGGTTCAGGTGTTCGGTACCAGCAATGAATCCGCTGCCCAATCGTTCGTCAGGGAACAGGGTGGCGACTATCGCTACTTCAAGAAAACCCTGCAGGGCAAGCCGCTGTATGTGGTGACCTACGGCAACTTCAGCAGCCGCGATGCCGCAGCTGCGGCAATCAAGAACTTGCCAGCGAAGGTCCAGGCTGGTAAACCTTGGCCTCGTACCGTCGGCAGCGTTCAACAAGAGCTGGCCACGGCCCGCTGATCCTTCCGGGCGGCACTACCCCCGCCGCCCAGTTGCTGAGCGAATCCCGGACTCGACAAAGCCTGCTGTGCTGATGCGCGGCAGGCTTTTCTGTCCCAGACTGCCGGCCACAAGCCTTCTGTTGCAGTCACGGCTGAAACGCTTCAGACTCTGCTCAAGCCGTTACCACGGCGCATGACGCAAAAACATTCAAAAATGCGACATAAACTTTCAACGATTCGTCGTGAAAATTTGTGAGCTTCCCTGTCGCTGTGCAACAATGGTTTCCCTATACCCACCGCAAAAAAGCTGGCATTCGATCGGCGTGGATGGTAAGTGGTTGTACTAAAAAGAGATTTGCCTTGGTTGAGAGGCGAACCTGGTGAGAAAGTGTCTATGAAAACAGGTCTGTACCATCCCGAAGAGTTCAAGGATAACTGTGGTTTTGGCCTGATCGCCCACATGACGGGCGAGCCGAGTCACCACCTTCTGCAAACTGCCGTCGAGGCCCTGACCTGCATGACCCACCGTGGTGGGATCAACGCAGATGGCAAGACCGGTGACGGTTGCGGCCTGCTGATGCAGAAGCCCGATCAGTTCCTGCGTGCCGTGGCCCTGGAGCACTTCGCCGCCGAGCTGCCCAAGCAGTACGCCGTCGGCATGGTGTTCTTCAATCAAGACCCGGTAAAAGCCGAGGCTGCGCGCGCCAACATGGACCGCGAGATCCTCGCTGCCGGCCTGCAATTGGTCGGCTGGCGCAAAGTGCCGATCGATACCAGCGTGCTCGGTCGCCTGGCCCTCGAGCGCCTGCCGCAGATCGAGCAGGTGTTCATCGGTGGTGAAGGTCTCACCGACCAGGAATTCGCCATCAAGCTGTTCAGTGCCCGTCGCCGTTCGTCCGTGGCCAACGCCCACGACGCCGACCACTACATCTGCAGCTTCTCGCACAAGACCATCATCTACAAAGGCCTGATGATGCCGGCGGATCTCACCGCCTTCTATCCGGACCTGGGCGATGAGCGCCTGCAGACCGCCATTTGTGTCTTCCACCAGCGCTTCTCCACCAACACCCTGCCAAAATGGCCGCTGGCGCAGCCATTCCGCTTCCTCGCCCACAACGGCGAGATCAATACCATCACCGGCAACCGCAACTGGGCCATGGCCCGTCGCACCAAGTTCGCCAACGACCTGATCCCCGATCTGGAAGAACTCGGTCCGCTGGTCAACCGTGTCGGCTCCGACTCCTCCAGCATGGACAACATGCTCGAGTTGATGGTCACCGGCGGCATCGACCTGTTCCGTGGCGTGCGCATGCTCGTGCCGCCAGCCTGGCAGAACGTCGAGACCATGGACGCCGACCTGCGCGCCTTCTACGAGTACAACTCCATGCACATGGAGCCGTGGGACGGCCCGGCCGGTATCGTCATGACCGAAGGCCGCCACGCCGTGTGCCTGCTCGACCGCAACGGCCTGCGTCCGGCGCGCTGGGTGACCACCAAGAACGGCTACATCACCCTCGCCTCGGAAATCGGCGTGTGGAACTACAAGCCCGAGGACGTCATCGCCAAGGGCCGTGTTGGCCCGGGCCAGATCTTTGCCGTGGACACCGAGACCGGTCAGATCCTCGACACCGACGCCATCGACAACCGTCTCAAGTCGCGCCACCCCTACAAGCGCTGGCTGCGTCAGCATGCCACCCGTATCCAGGCGACGCTGACCGACGACCAGGGCGTGGCCAGCTACGATGCCGACCAGCTCAAGCAGTACATGAAGATGTTCCAGGTCACCTTCGAGGAGCGTGACCAGGTGCTGCGCCCGCTCGGCGAACAAGGCCAGGAAGCGGTCGGCTCGATGGGCGACGACACGCCGATGGCCGTGCTTTCGCAGCGTGTGCGCTCGCCGTACGACTTCTTCCGCCAGCAGTTCGCCCAGGTGACCAACCCACCGATCGACCCGCTGCGCGAAGCCATCGTGATGTCCCTGGAAATCTGCCTGGGCGCCGAGCGCAATATCTTCCAGGAATCCCCTGAGCACGCCTCCCGAGTGATCCTCAGCTCGCCGGTGATCTCGCCTGCCAAGTGGCGCTCGCTGATGGCCCTGGAGCGCGAAGGCTTCGACCGTCACCTGATCGACCTCAACTACGAGCAGGATGTCGGCCTTGAAGCGGCCATTCGCAACATCGCCGACCAGGCCGAAGAAGCGGTGCGCAGCGGCAAGACCCAGTTGGTGCTGAGCGACCGCTTCATCGCCCCGGGCAAACTGCCGGTACATGCTTCGCTGGCCGTTGGTGCAGTGCATCACCGCCTGACCGAGCAGGGCCTGCGCTGCGACAGCAACATCCTGGTGGAAACCGCCACCGCCCGCGACCCGCACCACTTCGCCGTGCTGCTGGGCTTCGGCGCCTCGGCGGTCTACCCGTACCTGGCGTACGAAGTGCTGGCCGACCTGATCCGCACCGGCGAAGTGCTGGGCGATCTGGATGAAGTGTTCAAGTACTACCGCAAAGGCATCTCCAAGGGCCTGCTGAAGATCCTGTCGAAGATGGGTATCTCCACCATCACGTCCTACCGCGGCGCGCAGCTGTTCGAGGCCATAGGCCTGTCGGACGAAGTGGTCGGCCTGAGCTTCAAGGGCGTGTCCAGTCGTATCAAGGGTGCGCGTTTCGAAGACCTGGAGAGCGACCAGAAGCTGCTTGCGGCCGAAGCCTGGAGCGCGCGCAAGCCGATCCAGCAGGGCGGCCTGCTCAAGTTTGTCCACGGCGGTGAATACCACGCTTACAACCCGGACGTGGTCAACACCCTGCAGGCTGCAGTGCAGCAGGGCGACTACGCCAAGTTCAAGGAATACACGACGCTGGTCGATCAGCGTCCGGTGTCGATGATCCGCGACCTGCTCAAGGTCAAGGTGGCCGATCAGGCCCTGGCACTGGATCAGGTCGAGCCGCTGGACGCGATCCTCAAGCGCTTCGACTCCGCTGGTATCTCCCTGGGCGCGCTGTCGCCGGAGGCCCACGAAGCGTTGGCCGAGGCGATGAACCGCCTGGGCGCGCGCTCCAACTCCGGTGAGGGCGGCGAAGACCCGGCCCGCTATGGCACCCTCAAGAGCTCGAAGATCAAGCAGGTGGCCACCGGCCGCTTTGGTGTGACCCCGGAATACCTGGTCAACGCCGAAGTGCTGCAGATCAAGGTGGCCCAAGGCGCCAAGCCCGGCGAGGGCGGCCAGTTGCCAGGCGGCAAGGTCAACGGCCTGATCGCCAAGCTGCGCTACGCGGTGCCGGGCGTGACCCTGATCTCGCCGCCACCGCACCACGACATCTATTCGATCGAAGACCTGGCGCAGCTGATCTACGACCTCAAGCAGGTCAACCCGCAGGCGCTGGTGTCGGTCAAGCTGGTGGCCGAAGCCGGTGTCGGCACGATCGCTGCCGGTGTGGCCAAGGCCTATGCCGACCTGATCACCATCTCCGGCTACGACGGTGGCACCGGCGCCTCGCCGCTGACCTCGATCAAGTACGCTGGCGCCCCGTGGGAACTGGGCCTGGCTGAAACCCACCAGACCCTGCGTGGCAACGACCTGCGCGGCAAGGTGCGGGTGCAGACTGACGGTGGCCTGAAAACCGGCCTGGACGTGATCAAGGCCGCGATCCTCGGCGCCGAGAGCTTCGGCTTCGGTACCGCGCCGATGATCGCCCTGGGCTGCAAGTACCTGCGCATCTGCCACCTGAACAACTGTGCCACGGGCGTCGCCACCCAGAACGACAAGCTGCGCAAGGACCACTACATCGGCACTGTCGACATGGTGATCAACTTCTTCACCTTCGTCGCTGAAGAGACCCGCGAGTGGTTGGCCAAGCTGGGCGTACGCAGCCTCGGCGAGCTGATCGGTCGTACCGACCTGCTCGAAGTGCTGCCGGGCGACACCGAGCGCCAGCACCACCTGGACCTCACGCCGCTGCTGGGTAGCTCGCACATTCCGGCCGACAAGCCGCAATTCTGCGAAGTCGACAAGAACCCGCCGTTCGACAAGGGCGAGATGGCCGAGAAGATGGTCGAGATGGCCTTGCCGGCGATCCGCGACCAGGCCGGTGGCGAGTTCGCCCTCGACATCTGCAACTGCGATCGTTCCATCGGTGCGCGTATCTCTGGCGAGATCGCCCGCCTGCATGGCAACCAGGGCATGGCGGCTAACCCGATCACCTTCCGCTTCAAGGGGACGGCGGGGCAGAGCTTCGGCGTATGGAATGCCGGTGGCCTGAACCTGCACCTGGAAGGTGACGCCAACGACTACGTCGGCAAGGGCATGACCGGTGGCAAGATCACCATCGTGCCGCCAGCCGGTAGTCCGTTCGAAACCCAGCACAGCGCCATCGTCGGCAACACCTGCCTGTACGGCGCCACTGGCGGCAAGCTGTTCGCCGCCGGTACCGCGGGCGAGCGTTTCGCTGTGCGTAACTCCGGCGCCCACGCTGTGGTCGAGGGCACCGGTGATCACTGCTGTGAATACATGACCGGCGGCTTTGTCTGCGTCCTGGGCAAGACCGGTTACAACTTCGGTTCTGGCATGACGGGCGGCTTCGCCTATGTGCTCGACATGGACAACACCTTCTTCGACAAACTCAACCACGAGCTGGTGGAAATCCAGCGTATCAGTGGTGAGGCGATGGAGGCCTACCGCAGCCACCTGGCGCGCGTCCTGGGCGAGTACGTGGAAGAAACCGGCAGCGAGTGGGGGCGTGAGCTCTCCGAGAACCTGGACGACTATGTGCGGCGCTTCTGGCTGGTGAAGCCGAAGGCGGCCAATCTGAAGCAACTGTTGTCCAGCACCCGTGCCAACCCGCAGTAAGAGCAGCTGCAAGTGGCGAGCTGCACGCTGCACGTAGAGGCAGCGTACGGTTCGCCCGGCTTAAGTGATCGTCTTGCGGCTTGCAGCGTGTAGCTTGCAGCTGCTGTTGAGAGGTTTTGAAAAATGGCTGAACGTCTGAGCAACGACTTCCAGTTCATCGAAGTGGGCCGCAAGGACCCGAAGAAAAAGCTGCTGCGCCAGCGCAAGAAGGAGTTCGTCGAGATCTACGAACCCTTCAAGCCGCAGCAGTCCGTGGAGCAGGCACACCGCTGCCTGGGCTGCGGCAACCCCTATTGCGAGTGGAAATGCCCGGTACACAACTTCATCCCCAACTGGTTGAAGCTGGTGTCCGAAGGCAACATCCTGGCGGCAGCGGAGCTGTCGCACCAGACCAACACCCTGCCGGAAGTGTGCGGCCGCGTATGCCCGCAGGACCGTCTGTGCGAGGGTGCCTGTACCCTGAACGATGGGTTCGGCGCAGTGACCATCGGCTCGGTGGAGAAGTACATCACCGACACCGCCTTCGCCATGGGCTGGCGCCCGGACATGTCCAAGGTCAAGCCGACCGGCAAGCGCGTTGCGATCATCGGTGCCGGCCCTGCGGGCCTGGGCTGCGCCGACGTGCTGGTGCGTGCCGGTGTAACGCCGGTCGTGTTCGACAAGAACCCCGAGATCGGTGGCCTGCTGACCTTCGGCATCCCCGAGTTCAAGCTGGAAAAGACCGTGCTGAGCAATCGCCGCGAAGTCTTCACCGGCATGGGCATCGAGTTCCGCCTGAACACCGAGGTGGGCAAGGACATCACCATGGAACAACTGCTCGCCGAGTACGATGCAGTGTTCATGGGCATGGGCACCTACACCTACATGAAAGGCGGTTTCCCGGGTGAAGACCTGCCGGGTGTGCACGATGCTTTGGACTTCCTGATCGCCAACGTCAATCGCAACCTGGGCTTCGAGAAGTCGCCGGAAGACTTCATCGACATGCTGGGCAAGAAGGTCGTGGTGCTGGGCGGTGGCGACACCGCGATGGACTGCAACCGCACCTCCATCCGCCAGGGCGCCAAGGCTGTGACCTGCGCCTATCGTCGCGACGAAGCCAACATGCCTGGCTCGCGCAAAGAGGTGAAGAACGCCAAGGAAGAGGGCGTGAAGTTCCTCTACAACCGCCAGCCCATCGCCATTGTCGGCGAGGACAAGGTGGAAGGCGTCAAGGTGGTCGAGACCCGTCTCGGTGAGCCAGACGCCCGTGGCCGCCGCAGCCCCGAGCCGATCCCGGGCTCCGAAGAGATCCTGCCGGCCGATGCCGTGGTGATCGCCTTCGGCTTCCGCCCGAGCCCGGCGCCATGGTTCGAACAGCATGGTATCCAGATGGACAGCCAGGGCCGCGTGGTGGCTCCTGAGAAGGGCAAGTTCAAGCACCAGACCAGCAACCCGAAAGTCTTCGCCGGTGGCGACATGGTGCGCGGGTCTGACCTGGTGGTGACGGCGATCTTCGAAGGGCGTACCGCTGCTGAAGGGATCCTGGACTACCTCGAAGTCTGATCCTGGCTATTCGCGGGGCAGGTCGGAGCGTCGAACCGCCGTTCCGACTTGCCCCGCGATGCATTTTGTATACAAAAATCCTTGATCCACGGCACCCGATAGACAAAACGCATGGCCCTGGCCGTGCCTTTTGCGCTGGCGTCTGAGAAAATGCCCGCACTTTTTTGCTGGATGCCGACATGACTGCCCTGAAGAACGATCGTTTCCTGCGTGCACTGCTCAAGCAACCCGTAGACGTGACCCCGGTCTGGATGATGCGCCAGGCCGGCCGCTACCTGCCGGAGTACCGCGCCAGCCGCGCCAATGCCGGCGACTTCATGAGCCTGTGCATGAACCCGCAGTTCGCCTGTGAGGTGACGCTCCAGCCGCTGGACCGCTACCCGCTCGACGCCGCAATCCTCTTCTCCGACATCCTCACCATCCCCGATGCCATGGGGCAGGGCCTGTACTTCGAGACGGGCGAAGGCCCACGTTTCAAGAAGGTCGTCAGCACCCTGGCCGATATCGAGGCGCTGCCGATTCCCGATCCGCACAAGGACCTGGGCTACGTGATGGATGCAGTCAGCACCATCCGCCGTGAGCTCAATGGGCGCGTGCCACTGATCGGCTTCTCCGGCAGCCCCTGGACCTTGGCGACCTACATGGTCGAGGGCGGCTCGTCGAAAGACTTCCGCAAGACCAAAGCGATGCTGTACGACCAGCCCGAGGCCATGCACCTGCTGCTCGACAAGCTGGCACAATCGGTCACCAGCTACCTCAATGGCCAGATCAAGGCCGGCGCCCAGGCGGTGCAGATCTTCGATACCTGGGGCGGTGCACTGTCGGCAGCGGCCTATCAGGAATTCTCCCTGGCCTACATGCGCAAGATCGTCAGCGGTCTGATTCGCGAGCATGAAGGGCGCAAGGTGCCGGTCATCCTGTTCACCAAGAATGGCGGCCTGTGGCTGGAAAGCATCGCCGAGGCCGGTGCCGACGCACTGGGCCTGGACTGGACCTGCGAGATCGGCGACGCCCGTCGTCGCGTCGGTGACAAGGTTGCGCTGCAGGGCAACATGGACCCGACCGTGCTGTACGCCAAGCCAGAGGCGATCCGCAACGAAGTGCAGCGGATCCTGGCCAGCTACGGCAAGGGCAGCGGCCATGTGTTCAACCTGGGCCATGGCATCACGCCGGAGGTGGACCCGGAACATGCCGGTGTGTTCATCAACGCCGTGCACGAGTTCTCGGCGGGCTATCACGGCTAAGGCGACCTGTGAGCGATCCGGGTCTGCAATGGGCTTCGGATCTCACAGGCCAGTGTGCATTGACGGCGCTTCCTCTCGGACTAGCCTTACAGTCCGCGCTCCAGCGTTTTCTTAATCTTCGTGCTCTTTCGGCTCAAGCCGTATCGGTCGTCCATGCAGATGACCGAGCGGACTTGGGCTTTGCCACGAGGATTTTGTATGAAACGAGTAGCTCCACGAAAAGGATTTCTGGCGAGCAGCGTATGCGCTGCGCTTGTCAGTACGACCCTGTTGCCGCAGTTGGCAAATGCCCATGGTTACCTGCAAGACCCGCCTTCGCGCGACATCCTGTGCAAGCAGAAGCAGAACACTGGCTGTGACTCGGTGGACTGGCCACCCAGTGCCGGAGAGTTCGCCCAGGGATTCCCAAGTGATGGTCCAGCTGATGGCAAATTGATTGGTGGTCACATATTTCCTGTCCTTGACGAGCAGAGTGCCAACCGTTGGCATCGTGTCCCGCTCGACAAGCATGAAATCGAATTCAAGTGGCTCTACACAGCAGCGCATGTAACCAAGAGATGGGAATATTTCATCACCAGGAGAGACTGGAATCCCAACGCTGCCTTGGAGCGCGCATCGTTCGAGAGCACGCCATTCTGTTCCGTCGATGGTGGCGGCAAGAAAGCCGATGATCCCTCGCATCCCAAGCACACCTGCGCAATTCCTGCCGATCGCTTGGGACATCACATCATCCTTGGCGTATGGACTGTCGGTGACACCAGCAATGCGTTCTACAAGGCTGTCGATGTCGATATCCAGGTTGACGGCGGGCCTGCACCCGAATGGCGCCAGGTCGGCAGCATCAATCCGCATCGCAATCTTAAGAAAGGCGACAAGGTCAAGGCCAGAGCGTTTGTCGGCGGTCATGAGTCCGAGCAGTTCAGCGCCAGCATCGTTATCGAAACCGCCGAGGAGGGTGGGGCGCCAAACTGGGCCTACAAACTGGCCAAACAGATCAACGCCACACAGGTGTTGGTCAGCGCAGGACAAAAGGACGCCGAGGGCAACGTCGCGCCGGTGCGCGGTTCCAATATCATCTTTGCCAAGCAGGAAAGCGGCGTTACGGGCTACGAGTTAGGCTTCGAAGGCAGCCCGCCGGACGCCTATATGCACTTGCACGGGGTGAAGCCGCAATACAGTTTGATAGACGGTAAAGCCACCATCGACTTCTCGGTGATGACCAATCGCTCGATGGAAGTCACCGCAACACTGTTCGATGCGAGCAACAAGCAAGTCGGCTACCAGCGTCAGCCGGTGGATTCGACCACGAAGCCGTTCGCCGTCGACGCCATCAGCGTGGAGGGTGGGCATGTGCTCAAGGTCGTCGGCAAGAATGAAGATGACGAGATCCTCCTGCAACAGGAGCGCGACCTGACCCTTGAGGCGCAAGGCGAAGAAGCCTATCCCACCTTCCCGGAAGGCATTGCAGGCTACACCGCGGGTACCCGGGTCTATGCCAGGGGCACTCGCGATGTCTATGAATGCAAGCCTTTCCCCTACTCGGGGTATTGCCGCCAATGGACCGAAAGCACCACCCAATATGAGCCCGGCATTGGTTCTCACTGGCAGAGCGCCTGGGACAGGCATTGATGAACAGGGGGTATCCGAACAGGGTGCCCCTTTTCATAAGCGGGAATGGGCATGGCTTACGACAAACAATGCTGGCAACTGCTGTCGTGGCAATCGGTGCTCGTCATCCTCCAGCGGGGGTTGCCTTGATACCTGAACATTACCGTCGTCATGCGGCGTGGCTGGTGTTGCCTGTGCTGCTGGCGTCGTTCCTGGTGTGGCGAGAAGACCGGTTACGCAGTCACTGGCGCACCGAGGAACCGGCGGTCGCCACATTGCCGGACGTCGAAGTTGACCGCTCCCTTGCGGTTACCACGCTTGCGCTGGCGTTCGGTTTTCGGGCCGCGGATGCGAGAGCGTCCGTGCGCTCGGACATCATTCTCAAGGCCACTTTCGCCTCCAGTGCCGGAGGGTCGCGCGCGCTGGTTGCCCTGGATGGCAAGGTTGCGGCGTATCGCATTGGCGACCGTCTGGCGGGCGGTGCTGTCGTCCGGCGCATCGAATCGCATGCAGTTGCACTATGGATTGATGGCGTTGAGGAGGTTCTGCCCCTTGAGGGGACCAAGGGCTCCTTGCTGCACCTGGTGAGAGAAACCTCCCATGCGCCAACAAAACCGGATTCCCATCGTCTTTTCCTGCGGACTTCCCGATGAACATACGGCTCATGTTGCGGTTAGCGTCGCTGAGCGCGCTTTTGTGCCTGTCTGGCGTGTTTGCCCACGCGCAGCCTCCGGCCACCTGGCAAATGGCGATGAGCGATGCGGATGTTCGCGATGTGGTACGGGAGGTAGGGGCAATCCTCGACCAACCGATCATTCTCGATCCTCGGGTACAGGGGCGGATTACGGTGCTATCCAATGAGCGGCTGGACAGTGAAGGTATCCGCAGATTGTTCTACTCGGTACTCAATGCTCATGGCTTTGCTGCAGTGAACGATGATGGGCGTTTACTGGTACTGCCGGCGAGCGAGGCCAAGGCGTGGGCAGATCAGCAACTAGACGCTGCGCCGACAGCCTTCGCTACCCGAGTATTCAGCCTCCAGAGCAGTCTTGCCGCCGATCTGGCAGGCCTTCTGCGTCCATTGGTTTCCAGCAATGGCTACATCGGCCCTTCGAGTTCGGCCAATGCCTTGATCGTTACCGACTCGGGGACGAATCTGGAACGCCTTGCGACATTGATTGCGCAACTCGACAGTGGTCAGCGACACGACCATGAAGTTGTCGTGCTGCGTCATGCCCAGGCCAGTGAATTGCTGGCGGTGATCGAGGCGGCGGCGGGTGGGACGGAGACTGGCGTGCGGGTACTTGCCGACACTCGCAGCAATACAGTGCTGGTGCTGGGCCCCATTCAGTCCAGGCGACGTCTGGCGCAGTTGGCACGTTCGCTGGATGTGCCGACGCCGCAGGCTTCACAGAATTGGCGAGTGATCAGGCTTCAGCACAGCAATGCCGAGCAATTGGCCGAAGTACTGGCTGAAGTTGGCGATGGCCTGAACGGCAAAGCATCAGGGGAGCGCAAGGGTTTCGACAACTTGTCGGGAAAAACCTCGGTCAAGGCGGATATCAGCCAGAACGCTCTGGTATTGCTAGGTGAGCCGGAAGTGTTGATCAGTCTGGAGCAGATCATCCAACAGCTCGATCAGCCGCGTGCCCAGGTGTTGATACATGCGGCCATCGTCGAAGTCAGTGGCAGTATCTCCGAGGCCCTCGGGCTGCAGTGGGGTATCGATCGAGGCAGCCTGAGGGGCGGAATCACCTTTCCTGACAGTGGGTCTTCATTGTCGACGCTGCTTGGCGGTGAGTCTCTACCAGCAGGGGCCGCACTGGCGATCGGATCTGATCGTTTTGCTGCATTGGTCAGTGCGTTGGCGAGCAACTCCAGCAGCAACCTGCTGTCCACGCCCAGCCTGGTGACACTGGATAACCAAGAGGCACAGATCCTTGTCGGACAGAACGTGCCGTTCAGATCCGGCAGCTATGCAACCCCAGGCAGCGGCACGGAAAACCCCTTCACCACCGTCGAGCGCAAGGACATCGGCATCAGCCTGAAGATTCGTCCCTATATCAATGAGGGCAGCAGCTTGCGTCTGGAGGTCGAGCAGGAAAGCTCGGAGCTTGCGCCCAGCGTGGTCGAGAACGATCTGATTACCAACAAGCGCACCCTCAAGAGCACCATTCTCGCTGCCGATGGCGAAATCATCGTGATCGGCGGATTGATCAAGGACAGTGTGCGTGCCGAGCAGCGCAGCGTGCCGCTGTTGGGAAGTCTGCCTCTGATCGGCGGATTGTTTCGCTGGCAGCGAGACATCGATGAGAAAACCAACCTGATGGTGTTCCTGCGTCCGACCATCCTGCGTACCCGGCAGCAACTGACCGAAGCTGGCGAGCGTGCCTATCGAGATGTGCGCTCTCCTGCGGCCTCTTCCTTCCCGGACGATGTGCAAAACCTGTTCGATTCCCCCTCCATCAGAAGTGACCGTCCATGAATGGGTCTCTGCCGTTTGCCTTCGCCAGACGCTACGGCGTGCTCTTCGACCAGCATGCCGAACCGCCCGTCATGCTCATGCGCAAGGACACCTCGCTGTCGTCGCTTTCGGAGGCGTATCGCTTGGTGGGTGCTGGTTGGGATTTGCAGTGCCTGGACGCCGAACGCTTCGCCGAGCGTCTCGCCAGTTACTATGGTCGGACACAAGATGCTGCCCAGACTGTGGTTCAGGACATCGATCAGCAGTTGGACCTTGCGCGGCTGGCCGAGGAATTACCGCAAACCTGCGACTTGCTCGACCAGCAGGATGATGCACCGATCATTCGTTTGCTCAATGCACTGCTCAGCGAGGCCGTCAGGTCGCGTGCATCGGATATTCATCTGGAAACTTTCGAGCAGCATCTGCGTGTACGCATGCGCATCGATGGTGTCATGCGTGAAGTGCTGTCGCCGCCACGAGCGCTGTCGGCCCTTCTGGTATCCCGGATCAAGGTGATGGCACGGCTGGACATCGCGCAGAAGCGCATTCCCCAAGACGGTCGCATCAGCCTTCGCCTGGCCGGGCACGAGGTGGATGTGCGGGTTTCGACCCTGCCCGCGGCCCATGAAGAGCGGGTCGTGCTGCGCCTGCTGGACAAGCAGGCGGTACGTCTTGATGTCGAGTGCATGCAGATGCAGCCGCAAACTCGCTCGGGGTTTGTGCGATTACTGCAAAGACCTCATGGCATTTTTCTGGTTACCGGCCCCACCGGATCGGGCAAGACCACCACGCTGTACACCGCGTTGTCGGTCTTGAACGAGGTGACGCGCAACATCCTGACTGTTGAGGATCCGATCGAGTATCACTTGCCCGGTATTGGCCAGACCCAGATCAACAGCAAGGTCGACATGACCTTCGCCAGGGGGCTGCGGGCGATTCTTCGACAAGACCCGGACGTAGTGATGGTCGGCGAGATCCGTGATCGCGAAACCGCAGAAATTGCCGTACAAGCATCCCTGACCGGTCACCTGGTGTTGTCGACGTTGCATACCAACAGCGCATTGGGGGCGATCACACGCTTGACCGACATGGGAGTGGATCCTTGCCTGCTCGCGTCGTCGCTGTCGGGGGTGATGGCCCAGCGTCTGGTCCGCCAGTTGTGTCCCAGCTGCAAGACGCCCATGGAGGTCGACGCCGCCACCGCGCAATCGCTCGGCTCCCCTGCAAACCTGCCTGCGCGGATCTATCGTGCGCAAGGCTGCGAGCATTGTCAGCATGGCTACAGTGGGCGGCTGGCGCTGCATGAACTGGTGCTGGTGACTGCGGAACTTGCCGAAGCGATTCATCGGCGCTCCTCGCAGGCGCAGATGCTCGATTGGGTACGTCAATCCACGCCAAGCTTGTTTGACCACGGCGTGCAACGTGTGTGCGAAGGCCAGACCAGCGTCGAGGAGTTGCTGCGGGTGGCGGGGCAGGGATAGATGATGAGGTTCAGGTATCTCGTTCAAGACCCCCTAGGTGCGCGCAGGCGGGGCACCCTCGAGGCCGGAAACGCCAGGCAAGCTCGACAGTTGTTGCGCGAGCAGGGGCTGCTCATCATTGCGGTCCGCGCGGTTCGACTGCAATGGAACAGCCGCTTGCGGCCTGTCCGGCTTGGAGCGACACAGCTGGCGATCATCACGCGGCAGTTGGCTACCTTGTTGCGTGCCAGCATGCCGTTGAGCGATGCGTTGCTGGCGGTCGCTTCGCAAAGTGAAGATCGCCAGGCCAGCAAGCTGATGGGTGCCGTCAACGAGCAGATCGCCCAAGGGCGTACGTTGGCCGATGCCCTTGGCCATTATCCGCAGGCTTTTCCTGCGGTGTACCGGGCAACGGTGGCGGCAGCCGAGCGCTCGGGTCATCTGTCGAGCGTATTCGAGCGTCTGGCCGACCATGGCGAGCGCGAGCAAGCGCTGCGCCAGAAGGTTCAACTGGCGATGGTCTATCCGCTGATCCTGTTCCTGGTGTCGTTGCTGGTGGTGGGGTTCCTGCTGGGATATGTGGTGCCAGATGTCGTCCAGGCCTTCGCCCGCGATCAGGCGCAGTTGCCCTACGCGACCTTGTTGTTGATCGCTCTCAGCGAGTTCACTGGGCATTTTGGGCTTTTGATCATCATGACCGTGCTGTGCTGCGTGGTGGCCGTTCGCTGGGCGCTGCGCCAGCCCGCCAGGCGACGGCGCTGGGATGCACTGGCTCTGCGTATACCGTTGTGGGGTGAGTTCATTCGTGCCAGCAATGCAGCGCGTTTTGTCGCCACGCTGGCCACACTCGGGCGCAGCGGCGTTCCCCTGGTCGAAGCCATGCGCATCGGTGCCGTGGTTACCAGCAACCTGGCATTGCGCGAACGTCTGATCCGGGCCACCGAAGAGCTGGCCGAGGGTTCTAGCTTGGCCAGCAGCCTGACGCGCTGCGCAGCGCTCCCTCCACTGACCCTGCACATGATCGCCAGTGGCGAGCGGGCCGGTGAGGTCAACACGATGCTTGAGCGCGCCGCAGACCTGCAAGAGAAGCAGCTGAGCTCGCGCATCTCGTTGCTGGTCAGCCTTTGCGAACCCGCGATGCTCCTGCTCATGGGCGCCATCGTGCTGTTCATCGTGCTGGCGATCCTGCTGCCGATACTCAACCTCAATCAACTGGTTACCTGATCATGTCCCCACGCAACAGTCGTCGCCGTAACGGCGGTTTCACCCTAATCGAAATCATGGTGGTTATCATCATCCTGGGCGTGCTTGGCGGGCTGGTGCTGCCCAACGTCATGAGCCGGCCAGACCATGCGAAAGCTACGGCAGTGCGTACCGACCTGCAGTCAATTTCAACCGCGCTGGAGATCTACCGGCTCGACAACGGTCGCTATCCCTCCACCGAGCAGGGCCTGCAAGCCTTGGTAGCACGTCCCACCCAGGCGCCTGCGCCAAGGATGTGGAACGAACAGGGCTATCTCAAGAGCATGCCGGTCGATCCTTGGGGAGGCGAATACCAGTACCAGAGCCCTGGTACTCGCTCGAATCAGGGCTTCGACCTCTACTCCTTTGGTGCAGATAACCTGCCGGGAGGCGAAGGTATGGACGCCGACATCGGTAACTGGCCCCAGTGAGACGTAGCCGCGGATTTACCCTGCTGGAGTTGCTGCTGGTAATGGCGGTGCTCGGGGTGGTGATCGGCATGGCAGGGTTTGTATCCATGCACAACCCGCAACGGTTGGCCGTACAGGAGGCGCAGTTGTTCCTGCGGTTCTTCGAGCACGCCCGTGCGCACGCATTGATCTCGGGACAGACCCTTGGCATTCAGATCAACCAGGATGGCTACCGCATGATGAGGCTGACGCACCTGGGGTGGGGTGCAGGTGGTGATCTGCAGCCCAGTGAGCTGGACCTGCGCCTGAAGCACACCGACTGGTCGCCGGTCGTCTCGGACGGCCTTGTGCAACTGGTGCTGGTCGGTGACGAAGAACACACGCCATTCATCCTGTATTTCAGCCACGCCGGGGAGCTTCTGGCATGTGTGACAAGTGACGGAATCAATGTGCAATTCGGCTGCTGAGCGGGGCTTCACCCTGCTGGAGGTCATGGTTGCTCTGGCGATCTTTGCGGTACTGGCAGGTGCTGCAAGCATGGCAATGCAGCAGGTCTTGCAACAGTCCCATCAACTGCGTGAGCGCATGTATGGCAGTTGGATTGCGGACAACCACTTGACCGAAATGACTCTCCTGCCCACGCCAGGCCCTGGACAACGCGTACTGACGATCGACTTTGCCCAGGGGCGTTGGCACCTGGAGGAGCGGCGTAGACGCAGGCACGCAATGCTCGAGGTCGAGGTACTGGTCATGCGCGTCCCGAATGGTCCGGCGGTGTATCAGGCCAAGCGCTGGCTGGAGATTTCGAATGAAACGCAATGAGTCTCGCGTCGGTCGCAGGCAGCGTGGCTTCACGCTCCTGGAGCTACTGCTGGCTGTGGCGATCTTCGCTGTGTTGGCTGCTGGTGCTGCCCGTTTGTTCGATGCGTTGCTGCGTACCGACTCGGCGCGCCAGGCGCAGGCCGATGAAATTCGTAGCTTGGCAAGGGCGATGGGTATGCTGCAACGGGACGCCCTGCAAGGGGTATTTCCAGCTGCATTGGAGAAAGAGCACTTCGCTTTGAGGTTACGGGAGCAACGGCTTAGTTGGTTGTCGAGTAGCGGATATGACATCCACCTGCAGCCGCGCAGTGACTTGCGTATGATCCAATATTGGCTGGAAGACGGTGTGTTATGGCGCCAACGCGACAGTCTCGTCAGTGGCGCAGGGCGAGCGCAATACTTGCTCGCAGGTATCACGAGTCTGCGTTGGCGAGTCTTCGTGCCTGGCCTGGGCTGGCAAGCCGACTGGCCCGGTGATCGTACTGCGAGCGAACCGCCCATCGCTCTCGAAATTACCTTTTCCATTGGACGAGCAGAGCGGCTTCGCCGCGTTCTCCCGCTGGCGGGTGTGAGCCTGTGAGAGGGACACGACAAGAGGGCCTCGCGCTGATCACCGTGTTGTTGGTCATGGCACTGATGGTGATGCTGATCGCCGCGATGTTGCGTGACCACCGACTGTTGATTGCCAGTGTATCCAGCCAGACTGAGGCTTCGCGCGGGCTACAGGTGCTGATGGCCGCAGAGCGCCAGGCACTGGCGCTTTTGCGCGAGCGCTTGAGGCTCGACATGCGTGTCGTTCATGCGGGGCAGTCGTGGTCAAAACCCTTTGAGTTCACTCTGGGCGATGTGCGCCTGCGAGGGCGAGTCGAGGATTTGGCTGCGCGCATCAATCTCGCTGCGCTTGTCCGCAGCCGCGAGCCCGACTCCGTGTTGCTTGCGCGCTGGG
Source organism: Pseudomonas sp. MNR3A (assembly GCF_009650575.1). Lineage (NCBI taxonomy): Bacteria > Pseudomonadati > Pseudomonadota > Gammaproteobacteria > Pseudomonadales > Pseudomonadaceae > Pseudomonas > Pseudomonas sp. MNR3A. The sequence continues at coordinate 72,994 of NZ_VZZS01000010.1, forward strand.
AGCGTCTTTGCCGGACCCTTGGCCTGGTTACTCCGGATCTTGCCATGTTGCAGGGTGTTCCACTGGTGGATGTCAGCCAGTTGGCGCAGTTGCCGGATGTGAGTGCCGAAATATTGGAGCGCCTCAGGCCGTGGGTGGCGGTGCTGCCTGCGCAGGCTGGGCTGAACATCAACACTGCAGATCGATTCGTCCTCGGCACACTGGAGGGCGTGACGCCGGCGATCGCTCAGCGCCTGGTCGAGCAGCGCCCCAAGGATGGGTATGCCAGCGTGCAGGCCTTTCTTGGCGATCCGTTGCTCGATGGTCAGATCGCCACGGGGCGCGGTCTGGCGGTTGGCAGTCGATGGTTCGGTATGACCCTTCAGGCCGATTTCGAGACGAGCCGCTCGTACCTGCACAGCGAAGTGGAAGTGGACCTGGATGGTCATCGAATGCGCGTATCACGACGTATGTTTTCCATGGTACGACCAGCAGGTGCCGAATGAGTGAGTACGCTGCCTACCTGCTGCCCGAGGGCGTGGGTGGGGTTCCGAAGCACTGGCCTGTTCGCGTTCTTCAGCCTGATGGCGTCACGCGGGAGTCTCGTCTGAGTGACCTGGAGGCATTGGCTGGACAGAAGGTGACACTGGTGCTGCCGATGGAGCTTCTCTCCTACTGTCAAACTGGCTCCTTGCCGGGACGCAAGCCTGCCTACGATACCCTTGCCTTTGCGGTAGAGGATCAATTCGCCACCGCCTTGGAGACGCTTCACCTCGCGTTCGGCATGGCGAACCAGGCGTCATCGCGCCCTTGTCTGGTGATCGATCGAGCGTGCTTCGAGCAACTGCTGTCGTGTCTGCGCGTTCAGGGAGTCGAACCGCAGGCAGTGCTGGTCGATGCAGACATGCTCGCCTCGACCGGCCCCACGGCGTTGTGGCTGGAGGGGCGTTGGCTGTTTGGCGGCGGGGAGCAGCAGCGTCTTGCGGTCAACTGCGCGGCAGCCAGAGTGCTGAGTACATCGTTGCCTGAAATCAAATGGCTGGCAGAACCAGGGCAGGCGTCACGATGGGACGAGGTCGAGCTGGTTACCGACGCCTTTGCGTTGCTTTGGCAGGGGCGCTTTGACGCCATCAACCTGCTCCAGGGTGCTTTCGCACCCGGACGCGCCAAGTCAGTGCCTTGGCAAGCGCTACTGGGCGGATGCCTGCTGGCAGCATTGCTGGCCTGCATTGCCGAGTACTGGCACGTAGAGTGGCTGCAAGGACAGGTCGCGCAGTTGAAACAGCATAATGTGCGAGCATTCCAGCGTTGGGCGCCGGGACATGTACCGCGTGATGACCTTGCGCGTCAGATAAACGAATTGATGCAGCACCCTGCTCCGCCCACAGCGATGCAGCGTCTGGCCGTGTTGAGTGAATCCTTGGTCGAAAGCGGCGACTTGCGGATCGAGCGCGCAGAGGTTGTGGCTGGTCAGGGATGGCGGATCGAGATTCTTGCCCAGGGCTTCGATGATCTGGAACGATTTCGTCAGCGTCTGCCAGGGCTACAGGTCGAGCGTGCGCAGCAGGCTGCACAGCAGGTAAGCGCCACATTGACATGGCCAGGAGCCCAATGATGGTTGGCCTGCTTGATTGGATCGGCAGAGAGTGGCGAGGTATTCCGGCCCCGCGTCGCTGGGTGCTCAAGGCCGTCGCCTGGGGCCTTGCCGCGATCACGGTCTGGCAGGTGCTCTGTTTGCCGGCTCAACAACGATTGGATCAGGTGCAGGTGCAATTGAACCGGGAGCGTGCGCTGGCTCAACAGTTGCGACGCCTTTCGGCGACTTCCGCAGCGCTGCCAACGCCCGCGCAGGCCTTGACGACCGCACGCCTGAATGAGAGGGCGCGGATCGATGGGCTGCAGATCGTTGACATGCATAGCAATGGCTCGCAGGTGACGATGACGCTGCAGGGTAGACCGCATATCTTGACGCTCTGGCTCCATGCATTGGAGCAGGATGGCGCGCAGTTGACCGGGATAAGGCTGCAGGCGGTCGATGACCAGCTGCAGGCGCATCTGGGCCTGGCCATGGATGATGGGTGATTGCCATTAAGCTTGGCTTCAGCAGCCGTTGTTAGCCTGTATCCATCGAAACCCATACAGGACCTGCATCATGAAAGCCCGTTACCTGCCCCTGATCCTCGCCCCACTGTTCAGCACCGCCGCTCTCGCTGCCGGCTACACAGGCCCGGGCGCCCAGCCGGTGACCACCGTCGCTGCCGCCAAGGAGGCCGCCGATGACACCCCGGTAGTGCTGCAAGGCTATGTGACCAAGAAGATCAACAACGACGACAAGTACGAGTTCAAGGACAACACCGGCACCATCACCGTCGAGATCGACAACGAAGACCTGCCGGTAACCCCGTTCAACGACAAGACCAAGGTCAAGCTGACCGGCGAGGTGGAGAAACACCTGATGAGTCGTGAAGTGGATGTGGATATCGTCGAGATCGTCAACTGACGAACACCGTTTCGCGGTGGTTCTGCGCCCCGAACCGCCGCGAATGCCTCACACCGATTTAGGTGCCAGCTTGCTCAGGTGCAGCGCCACCAGCAACGCCACCGCCAGCAGACCGCCGATGAACAGACCGATGCCGTTCCAACCGGCGTAATGCCAGAACACCCCGCCCGCCGTCCCGGCGACACTCGATCCCGCGTAGTAGCAGAACAGGTACAGTGAAGAGGCCTGCCCCTTGGCCTTGAGCGCGCGTCGACCAATCCAGCTGCTGGCCACCGAGTGGGCACCGAAGAAGCCGAAGGTGAACACCAGCATCCCGACGATCACCACTGGCAATGGGGTGAACAGGGTCATCAGCATGCCAGCGGCCATCACCAGGATGCTCGCCCAGAATACCCTGCGACGCCCCAGCCGGTCGGCCAGCGCGCCGACCTGTGCCGAACTGTAGATGCCTGACAGGTACACCACCGACAGCAAGCCGACCAGCGCCTGGTTCATGTGGTAGGGCTCGGCCAGCAGGCGATAGCCGATGTAGTTGAACAAGGTGACGAAGGCGCCCATCAGCAGGAAAGCTTCGAGGAACAGCCAGGGCAGGCCGGCATCCTTGAAGTGCATGAGGAAGCCATCGAGCAGATTGCGCGGCTTCAGCGACTGCGCGCGGAAGTTGCGCGATTCCGGCAGCACCTTCCAGAACACTACCGCGGCCAGCAGCGCCAGGCCGCCGATCACCAGCATCGCGGTGTGCCAACTGACGAAGTCGATCAGCACCCCGGTGATCAGCCGCCCGCTCATCCCGCCGATCGCATTGCCACCGATGTACAGGCCCATCGCCAGGCCAATGTGCTGCGGGTGGATTGCTTCGCTCAGGTAGGTCATGGCCACCGCCGCCAGGCCGCTCAGCGACAGGCCGACCAGTGCGCGGGTGGCAAGCACGCCTTCCCAGGTCGGCATCACTGCGCTGGCCAGTGTCGCCAGCGCAGCGCACACCAGGGCCGAGACCATCACCGGTTTGCGCCCGATGCGATCGGAAATGGGCCCGGTCACCAGCAGCCCGAACGCCAGCATGGCGGTGGACACCGACAGCACCAGGCTGCTCTGCGCAGCGTTGATCGAAAACTCTTGCGACAGCAGCGGCATCATCGGTTGCACGCAGTAGAGCAGGGCGAACGTGGCGAAACCGCCGCTGAACAGCGCCAGTACGGTTTTCATGAAGGCTGGGGTGCCTTTTTCGATCCACAAGTCGTTCAGGGGAGGCACTTCGGGTTCGGCGGGAAGGGGGGCTACAGCAGTTTTCACGGGTGATACCTCTGGCGCAATGAAAAAAGCATATAGCTGGCTAATGATTAGATCCAATATATTGTTCGACCTATTTGATAGCTTTAGCGACTTGTTCGGAGCCGATCATGGAACTGCGCCACCTGCGTTACTTCATCGCCGTCGCCGAAGAACTGCACTTCGGCCGTGCAGCCCAGCAACTGGGCATCTCCCAGCCGCCCTTGAGCCAGCAGATCCAGGCGCTGGAACAGGAACTGGGGGCGCGTCTGTTCGAGCGCACCAATCGTCGGGTCGAGCTGAGCGAGGCCGGACGACTGTTCCTCGAGGAGGCGCGCCAGGTGCTGGCGCAAGTCGACAAGGCGGCCGATGTGGCACGTCGCGCACAGTTGGGCGAGCTGGGCGAGATGAAGATCGGTTTCACCTCGTCGGCGCCCTTCACCTCGAGGATTCCCCAGGCGATCCACGCCTTCCGCCGGCGCTTCCCGGCAGTGCACCTGCACCTCAAGGAGATGAGCAGCCGTGAAGTGGTCGATGCTGTGTTCGACGAATCCATCGAGGTCGGCCTGATGCGGCCGCTACCGGTGCCGGAAGGGTTGGCGGTCACCGAGTTGTTTCGCGAGCCGTTGGTCGTGGTGCTCAATGCCTCTCATCCGCTGGCGCTGGGCGGCGAGCAGGGCCTGTATATGCGGGACTTGGCCCACGAGCCGTTCGTATTCTTCCCACGCAGCTACGGCAGCGGTCTGTATGCGCAACTGATGGACCTGGCACGCCAGGCAGGCTTCAGCCCGCATTTCGCCCAGGAAGCCGGTGAGGCGCTGACCATCATCGGGTTGGTCTCGGCGGGCCTTGGGGTTTCGGTGTTGCCCGCGTCGTTCCAGCGCATCCGCATCGACGGCGTGGTGTACCGCACGCTGCTCGACGAGCAGGCGACCAGTGCGGTCTGGCTGGTGCGTCGCGAGGGCGCGGGCTCGGCGATGGCCCGGGCGTTCGTCGACCTGCTGGCGGGCCTGGAAAAGCCCGAAGGTGCTGGCTAAACCGCTGCGCCGGACACATACTCGGGCATTCCCTGATACACGGAGGTCAGTCATGCGGCGCGTGGTGTTCAATCAGAAAGGTGGCGTGGGCAAGTCGAGCATCGCCTGCAACCTGGCGGCGGTCAGTGCCAACGAAGGCTACCGGACCCTGTTGATCGACCTGGATGCCCAGGCCAACTCGACCCAGTACCTGACTGGGTTGACGGGTGACGACATCCCCATGGGTATTGCCGATTTCTTCAAGCAGAGCCTGTCCAGCGGGCCGTTCAGCAAGAAGAACAAGGTCGATATCTATGAAACGCCCTTTGACAACCTGCACGTGGTCACCGCCACCGCCGAGCTGGCCGACCTGCAGCCCAAGCTCGAGGCCAAGCACAAGATCAACAAGCTACGTAAATTGCTCGATGAGCTGGACGAGGATTACGAGCGGATCTACATCGATACCCCGCCAGCGTTGAACTTCTATGCGGTTTCCGCGTTGATCGCCGCAGATCGTGTGCTGATTCCCTTCGATTGCGACAGCTTCTCGCGCCAGGCCCTGTACGGCCTGCTGGCCGAGATCGAGGAACTCAAGGACGACCACAACGAAGACCTCCAGGTAGAGGGCATCGTGGTCAACCAGTTCCAGTCACGTGCCAGCCTGCCTCAGCAGATGCTCGACGAGCTGCTCGCCGAGGGCCTGCCGGTGCTGCCGGTCTACCTGGGCAGCTCGGTGAAGATGCGCGAATCCCACCACGCCAGCCTGCCGCTGATCCACCTGGAGCCGCGGCACAAGCTGACGCAGCAGTTCGTCGAGTTGCACTCGCTGCTCGAAGAAAACGCTTAGATCCCTTGGCTGCGCACCCATTCCAGCAACGACTGGAGTGGAAACGCCCCCGCCTGGCGGCTGACTTCGCGGCCGTTCCTGAACAGGATCAGGCTAGGGATTGAACGGATGCCCAGTTGCCCGGCGAGGTTGCGGTTGGCCTCGCTGTCGAGCTTGGCCAGGCGGCAGCGGCCGCTGAGCTGGCGGGCCGCCTGTTCGAAGGTCGGTGCAAAGCTCTTGCACGGGCCGCACCAGTCGGCCCAGACGTCCACCAGCAAAGGCAGGTCGCCCTTTATCTGGCTGGCGTAGGTGCTTTCGCTGAGCTCGAAGGGCTTGTCGAGCAATACCGCCTGCTTGCAGCGCCCGCATTTCGGGCTGTCGCCCAGGCGTTCGCTGGGCAGGCGGTTGAGGCCGTTGCAGTGCGGGCAGGGGATTACCAGTGGGTCGGACATGTTTTCTCCGCTATAGCGTTCATATATGGCCTGTAGGCGGGCTTGCCAGGGCGCCGAACCGCCGCGAAGCAAGGGGCGCGGTGAGTGGCACCGGCTTTGCGGGTGTTCGCGGGCAAGCCCGCTCCCACAGGTCAGTCGTAGTTCAGGAAGAACAGCTGATTTCCAGATGCTTGCCCCACTCTGGTGGTCGCTCGGCATAGGCTTGCATCCCCGGCTGCTCCTCGAATGGCTTGCACAGCACCTGGTGCAGCCGTCGCACTTCACTGTAGTCCCTACCTTCGGCCGCTTCGATGGCGCGCTGCGCCAGGTAGTTGCGCAGGATGTACAGCGGGTTGACCGCATGCATGCGCTCGCGCCGACCTTCGGCGTTACCCGCTTCGCGCTGGCAGCGTGCGAGGTAGTCGGCACCCCAGGCGTCGAAGCCGGCGAGATCGATGAAGTCGTCGCGAACCACGTTCAGTGCCTGCTCCACTGGCTGCTCGCCAAGCCGGCGGAAGAACAGGGTGTAGTCCACGCCGCCACTCTGCATGCGCTGCAGCAGGCGTTCGACCAGGGTCATGTCGTCGTCCTCGGCGGTCGTCAGGCCGAGCCGACGGCGCATCAGGTCCAGGTAATGGGCCTGGTACAGCGGCAGGAACAGGCCGAGCGTCTCCTTCAATGCCTCCACTTCGATCACCGTGGTCAGGGCCTGGGCCAGGGCGCTCAGGTTCCAGTGGGCGATCGGCACCTGGTTGGCGTAGCTGTAGCGGCCGCGATCGTCGGAGTGGTTGCAGATGAAGTTGGCGTCGAAGTCGTCGAGGAAGGCGTAGGGACCGAAATCGAAGGTGATGCCCAGGATCGACATATTGTCGGTGTTCATCACCCCGTGGCAGAAACCATAGGCCTGCCAGCGTGCGATCAGCTCGGCGTTGCGCTCGACGATGCTGCGGAACATCGCCAGGTACGGCTGCTCGGCGTCGCGGCATTCGGGGTAGTGCTGATCGAGCACGTGATCGATCAGCACGCGTTGTTGCTCGGGCTGCTGGGTGTAGTAGAAATATTCGAAATGACCGAAGCGCACATGGCTCTGCGCCAGTCGCAGCAGCATGGCCGCGCTTTCGCGGGTCTCGCGCCACACCGGGGTGCTCGAGCCGACCACGCATAGCGCCCGGCTGCTGGGAATGCCCAGGGCGTGCAGCGCTTCCGAGGCGAGGAACTCACGGATCGACGAACGCAGCACCGCGCGGCCGTCGCCCATGCGCGAGTACGGGGTCTGGCCGGCGCCCTTGAGGTGCAGGTCCCAGTGCTCGCCCGCGTCGTTCAATACCTCGCCCAGCAACAGGCCGCGGCCGTCACCCAGGCGCGGGTTGTACGAACCGAACTGATGGCCGGAATAGACCATCGCCCGTGGATCGGCTTCTTCCCAGAGCTTGTGGCCGCTGAACAGCTCGGCGAACACGGGCTCATCGGCCTGGGCTGGGTCGAGGTCGAGCAGGGCCATGGCCGATTTGCTGGCGACCACCAGGCGCGGCTCGGCAATCGGCTCGGGCAGCACCTGGGTGGAGTAGGTGTCGCCGAGTTGGGCGAAGCGGTTATCGAAAGTGAGTTGGTCGAGGGCTTTCACGTGGCCGGCTCCTGGCTATCGGTGACAGGGGGCCGCCTTGCGGCCCTGCGCGGGGCAAAGCCCGCACCTACAGAACTCGGTTTCCTGTGGGAGCGGGCTTTTCCTGCGATCGAGGGCAAAGCCCTAGCAGGCATTCTGGGCGCTTGCACCCATCAGCGTCCACTCAGCTCGGTGGCGTGCTGTCGGGTTTGCTCTCCAGCGGGATCATCTGCTGCTTGCCGCCCTTGGCGTCCATCAGGAACACCTCCACCTGGCGCACCGAGATCTTGATGTCGTGGGCCTTGAACTCACGGTTGATGTAGCGGTTGATCTCGTCCAGCGTCGGGTTGCGGTCGCCCAGGTCACGCACGTGCATGCGCAGCTCGTGATCCAGCGAGCTTTCGCCGAACTGCAGGAAATACACGATCGGCTCAGGGTCCTTGAGCACACGTGGGTTTTCGTGGGCACCCTTGAGCAGCAGGTCGCGCACCAGGTCCAGGTCGGAGCCGTAGTCGATGCCCAGCTTGAGCGTCACTCGGGTAACCGTGTCGGTCAACGACCAGTTGATCAACTGGCCGGTGATGAACGTCTTGTTGGGGACGATGATGTCCTTGCGGTCGAAGTCGGTGATGGTCGTGGCGCGAATGCGGATCTTGCTCACCGTGCCGGACAGATTGCCGATGGTGATGGTGTCGCCGATCCGCACCGGGCGCTCGAACAGGATCATGATGCCGGAGATGAAGTTGGCGAAGATCTCCTGCATGCCGAAGCCCAGGCCCAGAGACAGGGCGGCGACCAGCCACTGCAGCTTGTCCCAGCTCACCCCGAGGGTGGCCAGCGTGCTGACGATGCCCACCCCGACGATCACGTAGGACAGCAGCGTGGTGATCGCGTAGGCGCTGCCCTGGGCCAGGCTCAGGCGCGACAGCACCAGCACTTCCAACAGGCCCGGCAGGTTGCTGGCCAGGGCGATGGTGATGCCGGCGATGACCAGCGCACCGAGCAGGTCGCCGAGGCTGATCGGAACCATGCTGGCCGCCGCGCCGGTGCCGCTGGCGTATTCGTACAGGGTGACGTTGTTGAGGTAGGAGAACACGGTTATCAGATCCGACCATACCCAGTACAAGCCACCGATGAAGCCACCGAGCAGGGCCAGGCGGATCAGGCGCAGGGACTGCTGGTTGACCTGCTCGATGTCCAGGGTCGGTTCCTCGATGATGACTTCGCCGTCCAGCCCTTCCTTGGCAGCCGCGCGCTTGCTCAACGCGCGCTGGTAGGCCAGGCGTCGCGCCGCCACCGACAGGCCACGGACGAACGCCGCCTCGATCACCAGCCAGAACAGCAGCAGGTAGAGGGTATAGATCAGGCGGTCGGTGAGTTTCAGTGCGGTGTAGTAGTAGCCGAAGCACACCGCGACGAACAGTGCGATCGGCAGCGCGGTGAACGCTACCCCGACCGCCTTGCGGAACAGCGACGTGTCGCGGTGCGCCGGACTGCTCAGCAGCAGGCGGCTGAGCAGCCAGGCCATCAGCGCATAGCACGCCAGCACCACGCCGATGCCCAGCACGTCGTCGGCCAGCGCCGAAGGCTGGTGCTCGGCCACCGCGACCACACCCACCAGGGCCAGCACCACCGTGCCGAGCCTGCGTACCCAACCGCGCAGGAACTCCACCTGCGGCTTGTGCCAGCGGAAGTGCACCTCGGCCACGCCGCCGGGGGCCAGCACGCGGTAGGCGGTGTAGAACACCAGCCAGGCCTGGGCCAATTGCCACAGCGCAGCGCCGAGGTTGGCGTTCTGGCCGCGGGCGTCGATCTGCAAGGCATAGCTGCACAGCGCCAGGCCCAGGCTGACCGGCATGGCCAGGAGGATGTTGATGAGGATCGCTTGTGGCGTGTGCCACTGGCTGTCGCGACGGAAGTGGCCGATGTCCTGGTGCACCTTGCCCAGACGCTGGTACAGGTACTTGCGCCGCCACAGCAGCGCGCCGATCACCAGCAGCAGCGGCAGGAACAGCAGCGGGCGCTGGCTCAGGCCGTCGGCCAGTTCCTTGATGCCCGAGCCCCAGGGCAGGCTGGCGACCTGGTCGGCGAAGCGCTCGGGCACATAGCGCAGCCAGTCCCAGTCCAGCGGCTTGTTGCTGGGGATCCAGAACATCTGCTCATCGAGGGTGGTGCGCAGGTTCTGCGCGGTGCCCAGCAGTTGCTTCTGGTTGAGCTGCAGGGTGATGGACTCATTGAGCAATGCTGAAAGCTCGCGGTTCAGGCGCTCGAGCAGGTCGCTGCGGGTGATGGCGACCTCCAGCAGCGCCTTGCGCAGTTGCGGGGTAACATCCTGCTCAGGCTGGGTGGACAGCAGCTTGTCGACGTAGCTGACCGGGCTGCTCATCTGCTCGCGCTGCTGGTTGACCTCGAACTGGTACAGGCGGATATCGGCGATCTGGTCGGCCAGGTCGCGGTCCACCTTCAGGTGCGGCAGCGCCTGTTTCTGCTTGTAGAGGATCTTCGACAGCAGCAGGCTGCCCTTGAGCACGTTGATCTGCTCGTCCAGCGCCTGGTCGGCCTGGGTCAGGGTGTCGAGCTGCTGCTTGGTCTGCAGGTTCTGCTGGGTGAGTTCGTTGAGGCGGTCGGTGCTGCGCAGCAGGTAGTCGGAGAGCTTGAGGTTGGCGGCGCTCTCGTTGGCCAGCAGGGTGCTGCCGCCGGCTTTCTGCGCTTCGATCGACTGCTGGGTGACGGTCTGTTGCGACTGTGCCAGGCGCTTCTCGTTGATCAGTGTCTGCAGGTCCTGGATCTCTTGCTCCAGGCGTGCGGCACGCTCGATCAGCAGGTCGTGACGGGCATTGCCCAGGTCCTGCAGCAGGCTGTTGCCGGCCAGCTCCTGGCGGCGCAGCAGGGTGAGGGCGTTGAGCGAGGCCAGTTCGGCGTTGAGCTGGTTGCGCTGGTCGGCGGAAATCGCCTTGCCGTTGTCCTTGCCCGACTTCAGCGCGTTGTTGATCTGCTGGGCGCGGGTCTGGTTGTTGCTGATCTCGGCTTGGGCACGTTCGGGGCGGGTCTGGGAGTTGATGATCAGGCTGTTGGCTTCGGACAGCGCCTTTTGCAGCTCGCCCTGCTGGGTGCTGCGCTCGCTGAGCATCTGCTCGAGCTGCGGTACGCTGAGGCTGGCATAGCGCTGGGCCACGGGCGTGACCTTGCTGTCCTTGAGTTTGGCCAGTTCGCGCTGGCTGTCGCGGGTTTCCTGAGGGGCACCGGCCAACTGCTGCTTGAGGTCGGCGAGTTTCTTCTCGCTATCCTCTTTGCTGGCGATCAGCGCGAGCGTCTGCTCCAGCACCTGCTGGAGCGCCTTCTGCTCGGGTTCCGGCAGCTTGCGCTCGGCAATCTTGTCCAGGCTGTTCTGAATACCGGGAGCGGCCGGCACCTCGGCCGCCACAGCGGCGAACGACAGGGAAAGGCACAGCCCGAGGAGGGCTGCGCGGGCATACACGCGCAGGGACATAGGCAGACTACTTGCGAGAGGGCACTAACGGAGTTTAGAGGAACAGCCCCGGGCCGGGCCGGGTTCCTTCGGGGAATCTGACGCCCACTTTCTGGATCTTGTTCCCGTCCATGGTCGCGACCGTCCAGATCGTGCTGTGCCATTCGACCTGGTCGCCTACGACTGGAGCGCCTCCGACCTTCTGTCGGATGAACTGCGCCAACGGCATTTTCGCATCCAGGCCGTCGAGTTTCAGGCCATAAAGCGCTGCCACGGCGCCGAGTTCGGCATCGCCTTCGAGGACGAAGTCGCCGAAGAAGCGCAGGTCCAGGCCGCGCTGTGGCGCCTGGCTGAACAGTTTGCCCAGGGCGGGCAGGTTGTGCTCGTGGCCGATTACGCAAAGCATGTCGCCGACCTCCAGCACGGTACTGCCCGAGGGGTGCAGCAATTGCTCGCCACGGAACAGCGCGGCGATACGCGTGCCCTCGGGCATCTTCAGCTCGCGCAGGGCTGCGCCGATGCACCATTTTTCCGCGCCCAGGCGGTAGACGAACAGCTCCCATTCGCTGGTGATATGCACCTCAAGCGCCGAGCGCGAGATCGGCGCTGGATCTGGCGGCACCGTGACCTTCAGCAGCTTGGCCATCCACGGCAGGCTGGTGCCTTGCACCAGCAGTGACACCAGCACGATGAAGAACGCCAGGTTGAAGAACAGCTGCGCATCCGGCAGGCCCGCCATCAGCGGGAACACCGCAAGAATGATCGGTACCGCGCCGCGCAGGCCAACCCAGGAAATGAAGCCCTTTTCGCGGCCGTGGAAAGCCTTGAACGGCAGCAGTGCGGCCAGCACCGACAGTGGGCGGGCGAAGAGGATCATCCACAGCGCCAGGCCCAGCGCGGGCAGGGCGATGGGCAGCAGGTCGTGCGGGGTGACCAGCAGCCCCAGCACCAGGAACATGCCGATCTGCGCCAGCCAGGCCATGCCGTCGAGCATGTGCAGGATGCCGTGGCGGCTGCGGATCGGCTTGTTGCCCAGCACCAGGCCGCACAGGTAGACGGCAAGGAAGCCGCTGCCGTGCAGGGCGTTGGTCAGCGAGAACACCGCCAGGCCGCCGGCGACCACCAGGATCGGGTACAAGCCGCCGGCCAGGTTGATGCGGTTGACCAGTTGCAGCATCAGCCAGCCGCCGCCCAGGCCCAGCAGGCCGCCGATGCCGAACTCGCGCAGCAGGTGGGTCAGCAGGCTCCAGTGCAGGCCGGTCTGGCCGCTGGCGATCATGTCGATCAGGGTGACGGTGAGAAATACCGCCATCGGGTCGTTGCTGCCCGACTCGATCTCGAGCGTTGCCGTGACCCGTTCGTTCAGGCCTTTGCCACCGAGCAGCGAGAACACCGCCGCGGCGTCGGTAGAGCCGACGATGGCGCCGATCAGCAGGCCCTGGATCAGGCTCAGGTCGAACAGCCAGGCAGCGACCATGCCGGTAAGGCCGGTAGTGATGAGCACGCCTACCGTGGCCAGCGACAAGGCTGGCCACAGGGCCACGCGGAAACTCGCTACCCGCGTGCGCAGGCCGCCGTCGAGCAGGATCACGGCCAGCGCGAGGTTGCCCACCAGGTAGGCGGTCGGGTAGTTGTTGAAGATGATGCCGCCACCATCGACACCGGCGACCATGCCGACCGCGAGGATGATGACCAGGATAGGGATGCCCAGGCGCGACGACAGAGAGCTGACCAGGATACTTGCGCCCACCAGCAGTGCGCCGATCAGGAACAGGCTGTTGATGGTGCTGGCATCCAAAGGCAGGTACTCCGGGATATCGCAGAAAGATGACTTGACTGGCAAGTCGCGTGCCAATCGATTCTAACCTGATGAATTGCCAGCATGTAAAGCGTTTCTGCAGATGTGCAAAAGGCACCGCGGTGGGTGCCTTTTGTTGTGCTGACTATGCGGGCCCTTTCGCGGGCAAGCCCGCTCCCACAGGTATTGCACAGTTTTCATAATCTGTGCGAACCCTGTGGGAGCGGCTTTAGCCGCGAAGGGGCCGGTGCAGGATTACGCCTGCTTCACCTCACGCATCGGCTTGCCCTTCACCGGCGCACCGTTGGCCTTGTAGTACTTGGCCGTGCTGCGTGGCAGTGGCTTGCGTCCACGGATCTTGTCGGAGATTTTCTCGGCGATCATGATCGTGGTGGCGTTGAGGTTGCCGGTGATGATGATCGGCATGATCGACGCATCGACAACGCGCAAGCCTTCCATGCCATGCACGCGGCCTTCGCCATCGACCACCGCCATGTCGTCGGTGCCCATCTTGCACGAGCAGGACGGGTGGAACGCGGTTTCGGCGTGCTCGCGGATGAATTTGTCCAGCTCTTCATCGGTCTGCACGTGCGCGCCCGGGCTGATTTCGCGACCGCGATACGGGTCCAGCGCCGGCTGGGCCATGATCTCGCGGGTCAGGCGGATGCCGTCGCGGAACTCTTGCCAGTCCTGTTCGGTGGCCATGTAGTTGAACAGGATGCTCGGGTGCTGGCGCGGATCCTTGGACTTGGCCTGGATGCGGCCACGGCTTGGCGAACGCATCGAACCCATGTGCGCCTGGAAGCCGTGTTCCTTCACGCCGTTGGAGCCGTTGTAATTGATCGCCACCGGCAGGAAGTGGTACTGGATGTTCGGCCATTCGAACTCAGGACGGGTGCGGATGAACCCACCGGCCTCGAACTGGTTGCTGGCGCCGATGCCGGTGCCGTTGAACAGCCACTCGGCACCGATGGCCGGCTGGTTCCACCACAGCAGCGATGGGTACAGCGACACCGGCTGGGTGCAGGCGTACTGCAGATACAGTTCCAGGTGGTCCTGCAGGTTCTCGCCGACGCCCGGCAGGTCGTGGACCACCGGAATGTCGAGGCTCTCCAGCAGGGCGCGCGGGCCGACACCGGAGCGCTGCAGCAACTGCGGCGAAGCGATGGCGCCGGAGCTGACGATGACTTCCTTGCGGGCACGGGCTTCGACGCGCTCTTCGCTGTCACCGACCAGATAGGTCACACCCACGGCGCGCTTGCCTTCGAAGAGTACGCGATCGCTCAGGGCGTGGGTGACGATGGTCAGGTTAGGGCGCTTCTTGGCCTGGTCCAGGTAGCCACGGGCGGTGCTGGAGCGACGACCGTTCTTGGTCACCGAACGGTCCATCGGACCGAAGCCTTCCTGCTGGTAGCCGTTGAGGTCTTCGGTGCGTGGGTAACCGGCCTGTACACCGGCTTCGACCATGGCATGGAACAGTGGGTTGTTGCCAGCTTTTGGCGTGGCAACGCTGACCGGGCCGTCGCCGCCGTGGTAGTCGTTCGGGCCGATGTCGCGGGTTTCGGCCTTGCGGAAGTACGGAAGGCAGTCGAGGTAGGTCCAGTCTTCCAGGCCTGGCAGTTCAGCCCAGCCGTCGAAGTCCATGGCGTTACCACGGATGTAGCACATGCCGTTGATCAGCGAGGAGCCACCCAGGCCCTTGCCGCGGCCACATTCCATGCGGCGGCCATCCATGTGTGGCTCAGGGTCGGTCTCGTAGGCCCAGTTGTAGCGGCGGCCTTGCAGCGGGAAGGCCAGGGCGGCCGGCATCTGGGTGCGGAAATCGAAGCGGTAGTCGGGGCCGCCGGCTTCCAGCAGCAGCACCGAGACGTTGGCGTCTTCGGTCAGGCGGGTGGCCAGGGTGTTACCGGCCGAACCGGCACCGACGATGATGTAATCGAATTCTTGGGACATGCAAAGTACCCTCGTTGGCAGTGTTCAGGGAGCGGGAGCGCCCGTGCGCAATGGCACGGGCGTGGCCAGACCGGTCTTAGAAGACCGAGTTGTAGCCGCCCAGCTCGACCTGCACCGACTTGATGCGAGTGTATTGAGCCAGCGAGCTGACGCCGTTTTCACGGCCGACGCCCGACTGCTTGTAGCCGCCAACCGGCATCTCGGCTGGCGATTCACCCCAGGCGTTGATCCAGCAGATACCGGCTTCGAGCTTGTGGATGATGCGGTGTGCGCGGGTGATGTCGTTGGTGCATACGCCCGCAGCCAGGCCGTACTCGGTGTCGTTGGCGCGGCGGATGACTTCTTCTTCGGTTTCGTAGGTGAGGATGCTCATCACCGGGCCGAAGATCTCTTCCTTGACGATGGTCATGTCGTCGCGGCAGTCGGTGAACACGGTCGGGGCGACGAAGGCGCCCTTGGCGAACGCGCCTTCGGTCAGACGCTCCCCGCCGCACAGCACGCGGGCGCCTTCTTCCTTGCCCTTGGCGATGTAGCCCAGGACGCTTTCCATGTGCGCGAAGCTGACCAGCGGACCGAAGTTGGTGTTCTCGTCTTCCGGGTTGCCGATGCGAATGCGGGCGACGCGTTCGGCGATCTTGGCTTCGAAGGCGGCTTTCATCGCTGCCGGAACGAACACGCGGGTGCCGTTGGTGCAGACCTGACCGGAGCTGTAGAAGTTGGCCATCATGGCGATGTCGGCGGCCTTGTCCAGGTCGGCGTCGTCGCAGATGATCAGCGGCGACTTGCCACCCAGTTCCATGGTCACTTCCTTGAGCGAGGAGCTCGAAGCGCTGGCCATGACTTTCTTGCCGGTGGTGGTGCCGCCGGTGAAGGAGACTTTCTCGATGCGCGGGTGCTCGGTCAGCAGGGTGCCGACTTCACGACCGCTGCCGGTCAGGACGTTGAACACGCCATCCGGCAGACCGGCTTCGGTGAAGATCTCGGCCAGCTTCAGGGTGGTCAGCGAGGTGACTTCAGACGGCTTGAAGATCATCGCGTTGCCGGCGGCCAGGGCTGGCGCAGACTTCCACAGGGCGATCTGGATCGGGTAGTTCCACGCGCCGATACCGGCAGTCACGCCCAGCGGCTCGCGGCGGGTATAGACGAAGGACGATTCGCGCAGCGGGATCTGCTCGCCTTCGATGGCCGGGATCAGGCCTGCGTAGTACTCCAGCACATCGGCACCGGTGACGATGTCGACGTAGCGGGTTTCGGAGTACGACTTGCCGGTATCCAGGGTTTCCAGCATGGCCAGCTCGTCGTTGCGCTCGCGCAGGATGTCGACGGCGCGGCGCAGGATGCGCGAACGCTGCATGGCGGTCATCGCGGCCCAGACTTTCTGGCCACGTTCGGCGCTCTCGACGGCGCGCTCGACGTCAGCCTCGGTCGCACGCTGGACGTGGGCAAGGACTTCGCCGGTGGCCGGGTTGATGGCTTCGAAGGTGGCATCGCTGCCAGCGTCGACATAACCACCATCGATGTAGAGTTTTTGCGTTCCGAAACGGGCCATAGAGTCCTCGCAAGTGCAGTGTGTGATTGGCTAGCCGCGTCGTGCTCCTGCCGGTTGGGCAGTCGCTGCGTGCGATCGTTCAGCCGCCTGGGGGTTGGTAGCCAGGTCGTGCTGCTTAGCCAGTTGTAGATCCATGTATTCGTAGGCGATCCGTATTGCCTGCTCGGTGTCGAACGCGTCGCCCGAGAGCGCACCACGCAGCCACAGGCCGTCGATCAGGGCCGCCAGCCCGCGAGCAGCCTTGCGTGCATGGTAGAGCGGCAAGACACGACGGAACTGGCAGCACAGGTTGGAGTAAAGGCGGTGATCGTTGATCCGCTGCAACCTGTGCAAGGACGGCTGGTGCATGCTGGCGGCCCAGAAGGCCAACCAGGTTTTCATTGCCGGGCCGCTGACCTGGCTTGCGTCGAAGTTGCCTTCGACGATCACTCTCAGGTGCGCCCGCGGGCTGTCGTCGGTGAGGGCTTGTCGGCGGGCGACGGTGCCTTCGCTCAACGCATTCATGAGGTAGCGCATGGTCGCCGCGATCAGGCCGTTCTTGTCCTGAAAGTAGTGACTGATGATGCCGTTCGACACACCGGCCAAACGGGCAATCAGCGCAATGCTGGCATCTCCCAGACCGACCTGGTCGACAGCCTGCAATGTGGCGTCGATCAACTGCTGGCGGCGGATGGGTTGCATACCGACCTTGGGCATCTTGCTATCTCCTCAGGCCTGCGAGCGGACAACACGCATCCGACTCGGCGAGGGCCAGTCTATTTTGTTTTGATTGAACGTTCAATCAATAAAGAATAAGCTCTGCGACAATTTGTGCCATTGACAGTCTTTCAGGCAGTCGAGAAGGCACGGATTGACACCCCAGGAAAACGTGTAACCCCCGGAATACAAGGCGTTGACGGGCAAGAACGGTGCATGGACAGATTCTGCCGAGCGGTCAATGACCGCGCGGACGACCCTTGGAGCGGGTCAGGCGAGCTGTGACCAATGCGCGCATCCAGTGAGGATGAAGGCGCTCAGGTGCAGTCCGCCGGTCTGTTTTTTTGCAGCGTTTCGATTCGGGATCACGGTTTCCAAGGTGCTTTTATAACACCTGACGCAGTGGAGCTATTGCACCAATTGCGCGGGAAATGACTGATTAGCCTCCACAGCCGTACTGCCCGGAGCATTCGTGCAATGAGTTCTGCCTCCCTGACAAAGCCCCCCGCCGAGAGGGTTCGGGTCAACCGCGTGGTGTTCCTCACCTCCGCGCTGCTGGTCCTCGCGTTGACTGCCTTGCTTATCGCTGTACCCGAAACTGCCGGCCAGGTGCTGGGCGTGGCCCAGAAGTGGCTGACGCGCACCTTCGGCTGGTACTACATGCTGGTGATCTGCGGTTACCTCGTGTTCGTCGTCTACCTGGCCTTCTCCGACTACGGCAAGCTCAAGCTGGGCGGCAAGGATGACCAGCCCGACTTCAGCTACGGCGCCTGGGCCGGCATGCTGTTCTCCTCCGGTATTGGCATTTCGCTGCTGTATTTCGGCGCATCCGAACCGCTGGACCACTACTTCAATCCGCCGGAAGGCACCCCTGCCAGCCTCGAGGCTGCGCGCCAGGGCCTGCAACTGACCTTCCTGCACTGGGGCCTGCACGGCTGGGCGATCTACGCCTTGGTGGGTCTGGCCGTGGGCTACTTCGCCTACCGCCACAACCAGCCGCTGGCGCTGCGTTCGGCGCTGTACCCGCTGGTCGGTGAGCGTTGGGTCAAGGGCGCGGCCGGCAATGCCGTGGACATCTTCGGCATGTTCGTCACCCTGCTGGGCCTGGTGACCAACCTCGGTATCGGCTCGATGCAGGTCTCCTCGGGCCTGGAGTACCTGTTCGGCATGGACCACAGCAAGACCAACCTGCTGGTGGTCATTCTGGTGATGGCCGGTGTGGCCACCGTAGCCGCGGTCTCGGGTGTGGAAAACGGCATTCGCCGCCTGTCCAACCTCAACATCATGCTGTTCAGCGGGCTGTTGATCTTCGTCCTGCTCGGCGGCAATACCCTGCACCTGCTCAACGGCTTCGTGCAGAACGTCGGCGATTACCTCAACGGCATCGTGCTCAAGACCTTCGACCTGTATGTCTATGAAGGCGAGGCCGGCAAGTCCGAGCGCTGGCTGGGCCTGTGGACCGTGTTCTACTGGGCCTGGTGGATCTCCTGGGGTCCGTTCGTGGGCATGTTCATCGCCCGTATCTCCAAGGGCCGTACCGTGCGCCAGCTGGTCAGCGGCGTGCTGCTGATCCCGCTGGGCTTCACCCTGGCGTGGCTGTCGATCTTCGGCAACACCGCGCTGGACCTGGTGATCAACCAGGGCGCCGTTGAGCTGGGCAAGACAGCGCTGGAGCAGCCCTCGATGTCGATCTACCAGTTGCTGGAGTACTTCCCGGCGGCCAAGATCGTGATCGGTGTGGCGGTGTTCGTCGGCTTCGTGCTGTTCCTCACCCCGGCCGACTCGGGCGCGGTGATGATGGCCAACCTTTCGTGCAAAGGTGGCCAGGTCGACGAGGATGCGCCGCACTGGATGGTGGTGTTCTGGTCGGTGATCATCACCCTGGTTACCATCGGCCTGCTGTTCGCCGGCAACTTCGAAGCCATGCAGACCATGGTGGTGTTGGCCGGCCTGCCGTTCTCGGTGGTGCTGGTGCTGTTCATGTTCGGCCTGTACAAGGCGATGAAGCAGGATGTCGCGGTCGAGCAGGAGCGCGCGGAGCTGGCTGCTCGTGGTCGTCGCGGCTTCAGCGAGCGCCTCACGCAACTGGAGCTTGAGCCGACCCAGGCGGTGGTGCAGCGCTTCATGGACAAACAGGTCAGCCCGGCCCTCAAGGAGGCGGCGGAACAACTGCGCGCCCTGGGCTTCGAGGTGGAGACCCGTGTCGGTCAGTCGCGCAACATGATGGGCGTGCGGGTGATGATGGAAGAGGGCAACCCGTTCGTTTATGAAGTCAGCCTGGACGGCTACCTGGCGGCACCGAGCGAGGCGTCTGCCGGGGGTGAGCCAGAAGTGCGCCAGCGCTTCTACCGCGCCGAGGTGTACCTGCACAACGGCAGCCAGGAGTACGACCTGATGGGCTTCCTGCCTGAGCAGATCGTGCGCGATGTGCTCGATCAGTTCGAAAGCCACCGCCAGTTGCTGGGGCGTGTCTACAGCTGATCGCTTAGGCGGCGTATCGTTGTGAAAAGGGCTCTGTCGAATGACAGGGCCCTTTTTTCTTCAGCGGGCGGTCACGTTGGGGCGGACCGGCGATTGCCGTTGCCCATGGTCAACCGGTGCGCAAAAGCATTATGTACCCCCCAGTGATATCGACTGGCGCGGAGGCTTTGGCTTCATTTCACAACGAGCCTTGAGCATGTCTACTACCTCCGTGAGTTACCCACCCTACGACCTGTACAGCGCAGTCGCTGCGCAGTTCGCTAATCGACCGACCTTGCGCGAAGTGCTCGACCAGCAGGTCATGAAGATAATCGTCGAGCAGTATCCGCTGATCGCGATTCATCGCCCCGAGATGACTTCTGCACAGCCACTCTCGCTGCTTTGCTCCACCGCAGATGACACCTACCGCAATGAGTTGCTGATCGACCATCTGCTGCAGTTGGTGCTCGATGGCAAGCGCGTGGATTTCGCCAGCATGGGCGCTTATGCGCTGAGCCTGAATCCGTACCAACGCCTCTTCGCCATCAAGTCGCCCTTCGAAACCAGTGATGGAGACCTGATCAAGCCCGAGAAGCTGGTCGAACCGCTCGACAAGATGCTGCCTCTGTTGCCCCACTATCTGCAGCAGGCGCAGATCGGCTACTGGAATGGCGACGGCCAGGGCAACCGGGATCTCTGGTTGCAGCAAGTGCTGCGTGCCAGCCTGCTGCAAGGCCTGGACGAGGCTGACCTTGAGGAGGCCGAGCGCGCCTGCCTGCGCCAACTGCTGTTGGGGAACACTCGTAACGTCGAGGTGCAGGCCGTTCGCGTGCAGATGCACTTGGGCGATCGACAAAGCAGTGAACTGTTGCCCGGCTTACTGGTGACGACCCTCGACACGCCGCGTCCGCTGGTCTTGTGGTGCCAACCGGATGGGGAAGTGCGTAGCTTCGAGTCACTGAGTGCCTTTGGCCGAGGGCTGCAGCTGCAGATGGCGCGGCGTTGCGAGTTCGATCGCATGAGCTGGAGTGGTTTCACGTCGGAGGGCGATGCGTTCGCCCTGCAAAGCGGGTTGCTGCTGGAGATCCTCCTTGAGCGGCAGTCGCGTGTGCGCTGGGGGGCGCCTGATAGCATCGCCGAGCTGGAGCGCGGGGTCGATGGTGCCTTTGACCCCTCGCAGTTTTTTGCTCAGCGCAGCAATGTGCCTGCCAAGCCGGTTGCCTTGTCGCTACCTGCTGGGATTCGGAGAGCCGGGTCTGAGGGGCAGGCCACCTATTTGCAGGCCATGCTCGATCTGACGCTGTTGCAGGGGAGTGAAGGTGGTGAGCGCGCCCTGGACGGGGTGGACGATCTGCACACCTATGCAGCCCGCCGTCTTCGCGAGGAAATGCTTGCCGATCATCCAGTCGATGCCAACTACTTTGCCGATGATCTGCTCCTGACCATCGACACCTTTGTCAGCGACGGTCATGGCCTGGGTTTTGGGCAAAAGATCGACAGCCGTACCGTGACCCTGACCGAGCTGGCCATCGGTCGGCTGGCTGCGTCGCAGGGTGGCGTGGTGACACACATCGCCCACCGTAATGAACAGTTGATCCTGGACTGGATGAATGTCGATTACATCCGTGAACTGGTCGCACGCGTCGATATCGGCGGTACCTACCCGACCTACGTCAACAACCTGCTCGCAGATGGCACCGAAAACGCGGAACGTATCGCCCGTTTCGGTCGTCAATGGCGTATCACTTTGATGTTCGATGCCGCTCGGGCGGTGGTGGTCAATCGCCTGGATACCTTTGCCTATGGTGCAGTGGCCCGCTTCTGTCGCGATGGGGACGCGCAAGCGGCTGGGGTCAGGATTGCGCCCTTGGCTTTCAGGCGTTCGCCGACCTCGAAGAAAGTTGATCGGGTGCATGGGTTCTATGTCATTGAAATCGTCGAGTCCGGCCAGTGCGTGCTGTATTGCCCGATGTACACAGACGGCGCGGTCCATGTCTTCAAGGACGTCGATACCTTGATGGGGGCCATCCGCAAGCCTGGCAAGCTACAGAACCTCGCGCTGATGTGGATGGATCAGAACGAGCGTCCTGTCTACGACAATGGTGGATTCAATGAACCTCACCTGCCGCACTGGGTGTTCGACCCCTTCGGTCCATTGGATAAGCCTGATCCTGCTCAACTGGCGCTGGAGGCCTGGGGGCAAGACATCGACGCACAGATGTTCGAGGCGCGGCATCAGGTGTTGGTCGAGCTGGCCGACCGTTCGGCGGTGAGCAACAGCGAGTTGCGGTGGGGGGTAGTGATCGCGTTTGGCTGGGAGCTGCTCAATGCGGTGCTGCCTGTGCTGCCGGGACCGGTGGTATCGATCACCTGGCTGTACATGGGCATCCGCAGCCTGGCCAGCGATGTACAGGGGCTTGGCAGTGACAGCGCGGGGGAGCGAATCCAGGCCGTGACCGACCTTTTGAACAATACCTTGATGGCGTTGATCCATCTGCAGACCCCCAGAAACACAGTACTTGGGTCGCAGCACGATGTTACGTCGCTCGAGGAGCTGCCCGTGGCGCAGGACGTAGCGCTTCACCCGTTGCCGGAGCCTGAACGCAAGCCTGCGGGGCTGGTGCGTGACTTGTACGGCACCACGCAGACACACCTGGATTTTTCGTGGCGTGGGGCTGGTGGCCTCAACGGACTTTCGGCGTCTCAACGCAGTCGCGTGCGCGAATTGGCGGTCGAGGTATCGCTGGCTGGACACGCGCCCGACACGCAAGGTGCAACGGCGGGCTTGACTGCTGTCGACGGCAGGTACTACGTCAGGCTGGGGCAGGAGGTCTATCAGGTCGTTGTTCATGAAGGGGGGGCGAGAATCGTGGGGGCTGACCTGACGCCAGGGCCTTGCCTGCACAACGATGGCGGTGGCTGGCGCATCGATACACGGTTGCAGGGGGGCGGTGGGCGTGGGCGCAGCGCTGCGCAGGAACGGCTGCGCCAGAAGATTGCCGCTACGATCCAAAAGTCGCTGGAAGAGGTGGAGCATCATTTGCTTGAGGCAAACAAGCCGATTCCTGAGTACCTGAGACAGAACCGCCAGATCGAGGAGCTGCGGACCAAGATCGTGAAGCTGGAGGAAACACTGAACCAACCTCCTCCCACGAACCCGGATGACCTCTCCCGGTTCAAGACGTTGACCGAACTGTACACAGCAAAGCGCGATGAGCTAATGCGCGCGATGCGCGACCTGCGCCGGCAGCGTGTCGAGCTGGTCTACTCGATGTTCGAGCACCAAGCCAGCGCGCAGCGGAGCATTGTCGAGCTGCTGGATAACCCCAGCTATACGCGCACAACCGCCCATGGCAGGGACCTGCGACAAGCCCTTTCGAATGCACGTCACGACTTGATTGGCTATGGCGTATTCCTTCTGAATGAAGCGGTGGCTGTGGGTAGTTTCCGCGAGTATGACCAGATCGTCCGCAGCCTGAGCGGAGCTACGCCAGAAAACCGCGCGGTTCTCTACGCCAAGTGTCGAGAGCTGCTCGAGGGCATGGTCCTGGACCAACCAAGGATCATGGAGGTCTCAAGCCAAATGGATCATGTGCTGGCGGTCAGCGATATTGACATGGAAATCCAATCGAGCACCGGCTTGGTCAGCGTTGCCCAGGTCATCGCCGCGCGCAAGACTTCTACGGTCATGATTCGCTTCTTCCAGGCGATGAGCCTGGTGGAACTCGCACTGCGCTTCGAAGAGGGTGCCGCCAGCCAGCATTACACGATCTTCCGCGACGCGATTGCCAGCTACCGTTTGCGTGTAGCCGCAAACGCCCACCATCTGTCGATGTTCTACGAACTGCCGATCCTTGAGCGTATCGAGGTGCTGCAAGGTGCCTGGGATGAATATCTGGCGGCGATTCTCAACTGCGACCGCATCAGCAAGCTAGGCAGCGGGCTGGTCGATACCCAGCGCCTTGCCGCCTACAGAGAGCAGATGGTGGGTCTGAAGAAGATGGCAGGCGACGCGCTGGTCGAAGCCATGCGTGAGCAGGCTTCCGGACAAGCTCAGGCCTCGCGCCGTATGGTTTATCCACTGTGGGCGCTGCAAGTGGCGCGTACCCTTGCAGGGCAGACAGTGCTAGGTACAGAGGTGATGGTTGATGGGCGGGCGCAGTTGCAGGTCAAGGGCGCGTTCAGCTCCAAGATTCAGCACCGGTTTCAAAAGGTAGGCGGGGCTTGGTTGGAAGAGGTCGCGAGTACGGAACCTGAGTCGCAGTCGCGGGCCTCGACGCCGGAATTCGAGAAGAAAAGCCGTGAACTGGCCGAAGGCATATTGGCGCAAAACGAGAGCGTCATCGAGCAGGCCAAGGCATTGGTAAGCAATGACGCGCAGGACAGCGGGTTGATCTCGATGCTTGATGCGCAGATCGCTGAAGTGCTGGAGTTGCGCGAACAGCTGGCGGACGCGGATAGCACCGACAGTCTGTTGGGGCGCCTGGATGACGCTGTTATCCGGTTGCGCGAGCAGAAGCGAGAATGCCTGGTCGAGCTTTATACCAAGACGCGCTATCCCGGTGCCCGGGGTCTGAGCTTTCTCCATCAGCAAGGCTTGATCACGGTTGAGTACGTGGGGCCGCGCAAGCAGGTTTCAGATGGCTATCTGGATGAATACCGCATCAACCTGCTCAAGTCGTCCGGCGACAGCAAAGGCCGACCCCTGTGGGCCGCGCACTTCCACTTCGCCGACTCACAGGCGGCGCCCACAGCATTCGGCAAAGGCCATCTGAAGCTCTGGAGCCAGCGCAAGATGGGCTACAGGGAGCAGATGAGGGCTGCGAGCGAGGGGCAGGTGCTGAGCATCTACCGGGGCAACCTGACCTACGCCCAGGCCAAGGACATCATTCCCTTCAACAGCCTGTAGGCGCTCTGAACGGCCAAGCGATCAACGGTTGCTGTAGCGACCGTTGCGACCGTGCGCCGACATGGCCTGGTTGCTGCGTTCGGCGATCATCTGGCGCAGTTCGATCAACTCGATGCCCTGGCGCTTGAGCCCGGGCATCTCTCGTTCGAGCACTTCGAGAGTCTGCGGGTAGGGGTGGCCGATCAGCACCGCTGAACCTTGCTTGCGGGCAAGCTCGATGCCTTGGCGCAATTGGCCGGCGATGGCTTCGGTTGTGCGTACGTCATCCAGAAATACATCCCGCGAGACGTGCGCCAATCCGATTGCCTGGGCCTCGGCCGCCGCCACCGTGGCGGCGCTGGTGCGGCTGTCGACGAAGAACAGCTCGCGGCCCTGCAGGTTACCCATCAACCAGGCCATGGCGTCGCGCTGTGCGGTCATGCGGCTGCCCATGTGGTTGTTGATGCCTGCGGCGAAGGGCACCTTGAGCAGCGCGGCGTCGAGGCGTCGTGCCAGCTCCTCGATGGGTAGCCCCGGATGCCAGGCATAGGGCCCGGTGGCGGGGTCCATGGGCATGTGCAGGATCACCGTACGTCCGGCCTTGTGTGCCTGGCGGGCGAAGTCGGTGGCGTGCGGGGTGTCGGGCATGATCGCCATGGTGACCGGCCCGGGCAGGTCGAGGGTGCGGCTGTCGCGTTCGTTGTTCTGGCCCAGGTCGTCGATGATGATGCTCATATAGGCCTTGGCCGGTGCCGCATGTGCGGTACCGGCCAGCAGGCAGAACAGCGTGAACAGCAGAAAACGCATGGTGGTTATCAATCACCCTTGGTGATGTTCAGGCCCTTGAGCAGGCTGAGCGCCTGGCTCAGCTGGAAGTCGTTGTCCTGCGGGCGCTCGGTACGCTTGCTGCTGCCGGTCGGACGATCGGCGCCGCCATTGCCGTTGCCCAGGTGACCCTGCAGGTCGGCTTCCTTGAAGTTGTCCGTGTCGGCTTCGGCAGTGAGCTTGGCCTGGCGTACTTCGATGTCCGGCACGATACCCTGTGCCTGGATCGAGCGTCCGTTGGGGGTGAAGTACAGCGCGGTGGTGAGCTTCAGTGCGCGGTCGTTGGCCAGTGGCAGCACGGTCTGTACCGAGCCCTTGCCGAAGCTGTCGGTGCCCATCAGCACGCCGCGTTTCTGATCCTGCAGGGCGCCGGCGACGATCTCCGAAGCCGAGGCGCTGCCGCCGTTGATCAGTACCACCAGCGGTACGCCTTCGCTGGCGTCGGCCGGGTCGGCGGAGAAGCGCAGCTCGGAGTTGGCGATACGGCCCTTGGTGTAGACGATCAGGCCTTTGGTGAGGAAGTGGTCGGCCACTTCCACCGCCGACTGCAGGACGCCGCCGGGGTTGTTGCGCAGGTCCAGCACCAGGCCGCGCAGCTTCTTGCCGTTATCCTTGCGCAGCTTGGCCAGCGCCTTGCCGACTTCTTCGCCGGTCTTGACCTGGAACTGGGTGATACGGATATAGCCGTAGTCGTTCTCGAGCAACTGGCTCTTCACGCTCTTGACCTGGATGACCGCGCGGGCCAGCGTCACATCGAAGGGCGTGCCGCCGTCGCGTACCAGGGTCAGGGTGATCTTCTGGCCGATCTTGCCGCGCATCTTGTCGACGGCCTCGGTCATGGTCTGGCCGCGGGTCGGGGCGCCGTTGATCTTGACGATCAGGTCGCCCGCCTCGATGCCGGCGCGTGAGGCCGGAGTGTCGTCGATGGGCGAGACCACCTTGACGAAGCCGTCCTCCATGCCAACCTCGATGCCCAGGCCGCCGAATTCGCCGCTGGTGCTTTCCTGCAGCTCCTGGAAGTCTTCAGGGCCGAGGTAGGCCGAGTGCGGGTCAAGGTTGCTGAGCATGCCCTTGATGGCATTTTCCAGCAGGGTCTTGTCGTCCACCGGCTCGACATAGGCTGCCTTGATGCGGTCCATGACCTCGGCGAAGGTGCGCAGTTCGTCCAGCGGCAGCGGCGCCTTGGCCGTCACCTCGGTGGCCGGCACGGCAGCCGCCTTGGCAGGCTTGACCGGCTCTGCGGCGCTGGCCAGGGGCGCGCCGAGGACCAGAGCTATGGTCAGGGC
The DNA here is from genome assembly GCF_009650575.1 of Pseudomonas sp. MNR3A. Taxonomy (NCBI): domain Bacteria; kingdom Pseudomonadati; phylum Pseudomonadota; class Gammaproteobacteria; order Pseudomonadales; family Pseudomonadaceae; genus Pseudomonas; species Pseudomonas sp. MNR3A. The sequence goes on from NZ_VZZS01000010.1 coordinate 99,542, forward strand.
CAGCTGGGTGAGGCGAGACGAGTGCAGCATGTCGAACGAACTCCTGATCCTGTAGGTGCTCCCGTGGGAGCATCGGTGCGGCCCACCGTCGGGCCTGACCGTAAATGTTGCGGTGCCTAGCCTCGGCACCATTGCGCAGGGTCGGTGGGCCGGCCCTGCTGGCGAATCGCGAAGTACAAACCTGCGCTGTCCTGGCCGCCGCTGTCGCCGACGGTAGAAATGGCTTCCCCGGCCTTGACGATGTCGCCGGCGCTCTTGAGCAGGCTCTGGTTATGGCCGTACAGGCTCAGGTAGCCATTACCATGGTCGAGAATGACCAGAAGTCCAGCGCCGCGCAACCAGTCGGCGAACACCACACGCCCGCCATGTACGGCGCGCACCTGAGTGCCGGCGCTGGCGCTGATCATCACGCCGTCCCACTTGGCACGCGCATCACCGCCTCGCGTGTCGCCGAAGCGTGCCAGCAATCGACCATTGACTGGCCATGGAAGTTTTCCACGGGCGGCGGAAAATGCACCACCGTAGTTGGCGCCATCGCTGGACACCAGCGGGCCGAGCACGGTGCGGGCCTTTTTCGGCGGCTCTTGCGGCTCGTCGCGGCGAGCGTCGGCCAGCGCCTGTTCCTTGCGCCGCTTCTCTTCTTCCTGCTTGGCCAGCAGCGCCTTCTGTCGCGCTTCTTCGGCTTCACGGGCCTGGCGGGCGAGGGTTTCCTCGATGGTCTTGAGCACCTTGGCGAGGTCGGCCTGGTCCTGTTCGCGGGCCTGAAGCTTCTGGTCGCGATCCTTGACGTCGCTGTTGAGCTTGGCCAGTACCTGCTGGCGCTTGCTGCGTTCGGCCTCCAGTGCCTGGCGGCGGCTGTCGAGGTCGGCGCGCTGGGCCATCAGCTGTTCCTGTTGGCCGGAAATTTCCAGTTCGACATTGGCCAGCTGGCGCAAGGTTTCGTTGAAGGTGCGCAATTGTTCCAGGCGCGCCTTGCTCAGGTAGTCGTAGTACGTGAGGGTGCGAGCGAACTTTTCGGGATTCTGCTGGTTGAGCAGCAGCTTGAGGTATTCCTCGCGACCGTTCTGGTAAGCGGAGCGGGCCTGGATCGCGATCAGCCGTTGCTGTTCAACGCGGGCGCTCTGGAGTTTTTTTTTCTCGTGGTCAAGGCGCTCCAGCTCGCCCTCGGTCTTTTTTAGTTCTTGCTGAAGACCCTCCACCTGCTTTTCGAGATTGCCGATATCGGTCTCGGTGGATTTGAGGTCTTTCTGCACGCCGGCTTTCTCTTCCTGGAGCTTGCCCAGCATTTTCTTGAGCTCGGCGATGTCCTGGCGAGTGGCGTCCAGTTGTTGCTGGGTCTGCGCGCGCTCGTCGGCGAACGCCGGACTGAGCAGGCATGACAGGGCTAGGAGTATGAGGGCGCGGCGCATGGAATCGGGCGTACCAGGGATGGAGACTGGCCTAGTATGCCCGCCTGAGCGAGCAAAAAAAACGCCCCGCTGCGGGTGCGGCGGGGCGTTTGTCCGGAAATCACGTCAGGGTGCGCTGCACCGCGACCCCAATGCGCAGTCTCAAGTGTCGATCAGGATCGAGGTTCCGGTCATTTCGGCAGGCTTCTCCAGCCCCAGCAGCTTGAGCATGGTCGGCGCCACATCGGCCAGCACGCCGCCGTCACGGACTTTCACGCTGCGCTTGCCGACATAGATGAACGGCACCGGCTCGGTGGTGTGCGCGGTGTGCGCCTGGCCAGTGGACTCGTCTTCCATCTGCTCGACGTTGCCGTGGTCGGCGGTGATCAGTGCTTCGCCACCGACCTTGCCCAGCGCCTCGACAATGCGCCCGACACAGCCGTCCAGCGCCTCGACGGCCTTGACCGCCGCGTCGAATACGCCGGTGTGGCCGACCATGTCGCCGTTGGCGTAGTTGACCACGATCACGTCATAACGCTGTTGCTCGATGGCCTCGACGATACGGTCGGTCACTTCCGGCGCGCTCATCTCAGGCTGCAGGTCGTAGGTGGCGACCTTCGGCGACGGGATCAGGATGCGCTCTTCGCCTTCGAACGGCTCTTCACGTCCGCCCGAGAAGAAGAAGGTCACGTGAGCGTACTTTTCGGTCTCGGCGATGCGCAGCTGGGTCTTGCCGTTCTTGGCCAGGTACTCGCCCAGCACGTTGTTCAGGCTGGCTGGGGCAAAGGCCGCGGGGGCGGGGATCTTCGCCGAGTACTGGGTCAGGCCGATGTAGGCCGCGAGCTTCGGCAGGCGCGCACGGGGGAATTCATTGAAATCGGCTTCGACGAACACTCGCGACAGTTCGCGGGCGCGGTCGGCGCGGAAGTTCATGAAGATCACCGCGTCGCCGTCTTCGACCTTGACCGCCTCGCCGATGCGCGTGGCCTTGACGAATTCGTCGCTCTCATCGCGTGCATAGGCTGCTTTCAGCCCAGCCACGGCGCTGTCTGCGCTGTACTCGGCGGAGCTGTCGACGATGAGGTTGTAGGCTGCGCTGACGCGGTCCCAGCGGTTGTCACGGTCCATCGCGTAATAGCGGCCGATCAGGCTGGCGATGCGGCCCTTGCCCAGCTTGGCGAAGGTCGCGTCGAGCAGTTCGATGGACGACTGGGCGCTGCGCGGAGGGGTGTCGCGGCCGTCGAGGAAGGCGTGCAGGTAGATTTTCTCGGCGCCACGCTGGGCGGCCAGTTCGGCCATGGCGACGATATGGTCCTGGTGGCTGTGCACGCCGCCGTCGGAGAGCAGGCCCAGCAGGTGCACGGCCTTGCCTGCTGCAACTGCCTTGTCCACGGCGCCGGTGAGTACCGGGTTTTCGAAGAACTCGCCGTCGCGGATGGCCTTGGTGACCCGGGTGAAGTCCTGGTACACCACACGGCCCGCGCCGAGGTTCATGTGACCGACTTCGGAGTTGCCCATCTGCCCGTCCGGCAGGCCGACATCCATGCCGGAACCGGAGATCAGGCCATGCGGCTGGGTGGCGCGCAGGCGGTCATAGACCGGTGTGTTGGCGGCGTAGATGGCGTTGTATTCGGGGCTTTCGCTGTGACCGAAACCATCCAGGATGATCAGGACCAGGGGCTTGGGCGTGCTCGTCATCAATCAAACTCACGGTTGTTCAAAGATGATAAAGACACGCATTTTAGGGCAAATCGGCCAGCGACGGCGAATATTCGTCGGTTCGTACGACCAGCGTCCCGACGGGTTGCAGATGAAGGCTGTTTCCGAGCCGGCCCGGCGGGCTTTGGCGGGCATGGGTGGCTGTGTATACTGGCCGGCATTTTCAATCGCCTGGAACACCCCTGATGGTTGCTCACCTGATTCAATTCGCGACAGATCACTTCATCCTGGTTGCGATCTTCTTCGTCCTGCTGATCCTGCTGCTGGTCAATGAAATCCGCCGCGGCGGCCAGAGCCTGAGCAACGGCCAACTGACCGCGCTGGTCAACGCCGAGAAGGGCGTGGTGATCGATATCCGTCCAAGCAAGGAATACTCCGCCGGCCACATCGTCGGGGCGCTGAACATTCCGCAGGACAAAGTCATCGGCCGCATTGCCGAGCTGGAAAAACACAAAGAAAAGACCCTGATCATCGTCGATGCGATGGGCCAGCAGTCCGGCACCATCTGCCGCGAGCTGCTCAAGGCTGGCTTCACCGCTGCCAAGCTCAGCGGTGGTGTGTCCAGCTGGAAAGCCGATAACCTGCCCCTGGTGAAGTGATATGAAGCCCGTCATCGTCTACTCCAGCGACTACTGCCCCTACTGCATGCGCGCCAAGCAACTGCTGGCGAGCAAACAGGTGGCGTTCGAGGAAATCCGTGTCGACGGCAAGCCGCAACTGCGCGCCGAGATGGCGCAGAAGGCCGGGCGTACCTCGGTGCCGCAGATCTGGATCGGCAGCACCCACGTTGGCGGTTGCGATGACTTGTTTGCGCTGGAGCGCTCGGGCAAGCTCGACGCCCTGCTCGAGGCCTGATTCACGCCTCTTTCAACCATTTTCAGAAAAGGATCTGCCATGACTGACCAACAGAACAACGGCGCCGCCGAAGAGAACAGCCCACAATTCTCCCTGCAGCGCATCTACGTGCGTGACCTGTCGTTCGAAGCCCCGAAAAGCCCGCAGATCTTCCGCCAGCAGTGGGAACCCAGTGTCGCGCTGGACCTGAACACCCGCCAGAAGGCCCTGGAAGGTGACTTCCACGAGGTCGTGCTGACCCTGTCGGTTACCGTCAAGAACGGCGAAGAAGTCGCCTTCATCGCTGAAGTTCAGCAGGCGGGCATTTTCCTGATCTCGGGTCTGGATGCAGCTTCCATGAGCCACACCCTGGGTGCGTTCTGCCCGAACATCCTGTTCCCGTACGCGCGTGAAACCCTCGACAGCCTGGTGACCCGTGGCTCGTTCCCGGCGCTGATGCTGTCGCCGGTGAACTTCGATGCCTTGTACGCTCAGGAACTGCAGCGCATGCAGGAAGCCGGCGAAGCGCCTTCCCTGCAGTAATCGTTATCGCGCGGCATAAAAAACCCTCGGGATCGACCCGAGGGTTTTTTTGTGGGCGCAAGCCGAGCTTCAGCCAAACTGCTTCTGCTGTTGCTGCTGCTTGGCCACTGCCTCCGACGCCGCCACGTAGGCGTCCTGGAACTCATCGCTCTCCAGCCAGGCCATGGTCGCCGCTTCATCGGCGCCATCGAGCCAGGCGCGGTAAGCGGTGAACACCAGGACGATGTAGTCGGTGGCGTGCTCTTCCTTGTGCCCCTTGAGTACCAGCGCCAGCAATGGATCGACCAGAAACACCGAGATCATCGACACCAGGCTGGTTTCCTGGGCCTCCTTCATCTTGTCGAACAGGGCGTCATAGCTCCCGGACTCCATGGCCTTGTTGTACACCTGCTCGACACTGGCGCTGTCGCCAGCGCTGGCCTTGACCGCCTGGCCGCCGCGGACCATGCGGTTCTGCTTGGCCTTGGAGGCGGCGCGCTTGGCGCGTTTCTGTTGCTTGGTGTTGGAAGCCATGGGTGAATCCTTGGGTGTGTCCGGAAAAAACGCGTATTGAAGCCTAGTTGCCGCGGTTCTGGATAGGGCCCATCGGTCAGAAGCTGTAGGTGCCTGTCACCACCAGGCTGCGCGGATCGCCGAACTGGATCTGCGCGGCGCTGGTCGCCGAGCTGTAGTAGGTCTTGTCGGTGATGTTGTTCAGCGCAGCGCGAACGTCCCAGTCCTGGGTGCGGTAGCCGGCCAGTGCATCCCAGTGCCCATAGCCTGGCAGCACCGTGGTGTTCTGGTTGTCGGCGTAGCGTTCGCCGACCAGTACCAGGCCGGTTTCGGCGTACCAGCCCAGCTCCGGCTTCCAGGTCACGAACAGGCTGGCGTTGCGCCGCGCCACGTTGTTTACCCGGTTACCCTCCAGGCCGCTGTTGTCCTTGGCGATGATGGCATCCTGCAGGCCGATGCCGCCGCGTACGTACCAGTTGCCGACCACATTGCCCTGGGCGGTCAGCTCCACGCCACGCGAGCGTTGCAGGCCGGTGAGGATGGTGATGCCGGGGTTGTCCGGGTCAGTGGTGCGACGGTTGTAGAGCTCCAGCTCGTAGATGGCGAGGGTGGTACTCAGGCGCTCGTCGAACCAGTCGCTCTTGACCCCGATTTCCTTCTGCCGGGTGTTCTCTGGAGCCGTTTCGTTGGTGTTGCCGGCAGCGCCGGGGGTGATACCGATCAGGCCGCCGCCGACCGGGGAATAGGTCTTGCTCCAGGAGGCATAGAACGAATGTTCCTGCCACGGCGAATAGACCACGCCCAGGCGCGGGCTGGTGCTGTTGTCGTCCTGTTTTTCCGAGATGCCGCGCAGCTTGTTGGTGGTTTCCACCTCGAACTGGTCGAAGCGCACGCCCGCCAGGATCTGCCATTGGTCGTTGAGGCGGATCTGGTCCTGCAGGTAGACGCCACGGCTATCGACCACCGTGTGGTTGTAGCTCGACGGCACCATGGGACCGTTGTGTTGCAGGCGCCGGTTGGGGTTGTTCAGGTTCAGCGACGGCACCGCCTGGCCACCGGCACTCACCGCCCGCGCGGTGTACAGGCGCGGATCGCGGCGCTGATTGCCGAATTCCAGTCCCAGCAGCAGCTTGTGCTCCAGGCCCCAGGTGCTGACATCGCCCTCGGCCTCGAGGTTGTTGAACAGGTTGCGGGTGTTCAGGTCCTGCTGCCAGCGCTGGCGGGTCACCAGATTGGTGCTGGGGGTGTAGCCGGTGAGGTAGGTGTTGTCGAAGTCGCTGTCGAGCTTGAACAGGCTCAGGGTATGGCGCACTTGCCAGTTGTCGCTGAGCTGGTAGTTCAGGCGCGAGCGTAGCGACTGCGACTTGTCGTCGATGAAATCGCGCTGCGTGTCGCCGTACGTAGTGCTGCGCCCGACATCCGCCGGACGACCGCCGACGCCAGGAATGCCGCGATCCGGGGTGCGGTTGTAGCGGCTGTATTCGTACTGCACCAGCCAGTTCAGGTCGGGGTTCAGTTGCCAGCTCAGCGACGGGGCGAACAGTTGGCGGTTGCCATCGACCCCATCGCGGAAACTGTTGTTGTCCTGGTTGCCCATGTTCAGGCGCACGCTGATGTCGTCGCTCAGGTCGGCACTGAGATCGGCGTACAGGCTGCGCAGGTCCTCGCTGCCGCCCTGGGCTTCGATGGTCGAGCGCCGGCCATGCTCGGGCGCCTTGCTCACCCGATTGACGATGCCGCCCTGGCTGCCACGGCCATAGAGCACGGCTGCCGGGCCCTTGAGCACCTCGATGCGCTCGATGTTGTGCAGGTCGCGCACGTACTGGCTGTCATCACGCACGCCGTCCAGATAGAAGTCGTTGCTGGCGTCGAAGCCGCGGATACGCAGGCTGTCGAAGCGTGTGTCGGCGCCGCTGCTGACGTTGGGGATGCCTTCCAGTGCCTTGCCCAGGCTGTTGTTGCCGTAGTCCAGTACGTTGGCGGTCTTGACCGTGTCGATCGCCTGCGGGACGTAGCGCACCGGCGTCGAGGTGCGGGTGGCGGTGCTGACGTCCTTGACCCGCGGATTATCGCGCTCGCGTTCACTTTCAGCAGTGACCGAGAGCTCAGGCAGGGTAGTGGTGGCAGCGCTGGCAAGGCCCGCGCTGAACATCAGTGAGAGGCCCAGAGACAGGGGAGACAAGCGGCAGGGGACAAGCATCGGCAGGCATCCAGCAGAGATTGTTATGAAGAGGATGCGAATGGTAATGCTTGCTATTTGCTCTTGCTTGGCTATTTGTAAAGGCGCGTATTTACGAATGTATCAAATTGTAACTGGTAATTATTCGCTTTTATCGAGGTGTTTTTGTCAAGCCAACCAGAAGTGACTTGCCTGTACGAAAGTACAGAAAAGAGAGGGAATAACTGTCTGCTCTGCGATTCAGCACAGTTTTGCACCAGCTCTGGCCTTTAATTTGGTTATATCAACCTTCATTTCACGTTTTTTTGACATTGCGAAGCACACGCGGCTAGGATTCGGCCTCTACGCCTGCCGGCCATCAGTTGGCCGAGCGCCGGACGAAGCCCGCTACCTGCAAAAGGAGCGGGGTTTTCAGTTTGGATACAAGCGTCGAACCTACGAAGGGGCGTTGGTTCCTGGCGTTTTAGGTAGCAGAGCGTTCTGATTCGGTAATAAGGAAAACAACATGTTGAATACAAGGATCAGCCTGGTAGCGCTGGCACTCATCGCCGCCACTCAGGCCCAGGCCAACGACCAGGCCGAAAGCAAGGGCTTCATCGAGGACAGCCACGCCAACGTCCTCCTGCGCAACGCCTTCATCAACCGTGACAAGAAGCACCACACCAACGACCAGTCCCAGTGGGGCCAGGGTGTGATCGCCAACTTCTCGTCCGGCTTCACTCAAGGCACCGTGGGTGTCGGTGTCGACGCCTTCGGCCTGTACGCCGTGCGTCTGGATGGTGGCAAGGGTCGTAACCAGGGGGGCGGTGTCGACTTCTTCAAACGCTCCGACCCCACTTTCGACGGTGAGAAAACCAACGCCCCTCACAACCTGGCTCGTGGTGGCGCAGCGGTGAAGTTCCGCATATCCAACACTGTGCTCAAGTACGGTGACCAGATGCCGGCTCTGCCGGTCCTGCAGTACGACGACGCTCGTCTGCTGCCAGAGAGCTTCACTGGCACCATGATCACCTCCAAGGAGATCAAAGGCCTGGAGCTGAATGCAGGCCGCTTCACCCAGGAAGCCCGCAAGAGTGCCGAGCGCCGTGATGGCGGTGGCCTGAAGTCGATCAACGTGCTCGGCGGCAGCTACAAGTTCACCGACAACTTCACCGCGTCGCTGTACACCGCGGACAACGAAGATGTCATGAAGAAGCACTACCTGGGCCTGAACTACGTCTTCCCGATCGCGGCCGACCAGTCCCTGACCCTGGACTTCAACGGCTACAAGTCGGACATCGACAACAAGTATGTGCGTGAAGCTGGCTTGAATGGCGACCGCAACACCATCTGGAGCCTGGCGGCTACCTACGCCTATGGCCCGCACTCCTTCACGCTGGCCCACCAGCGCAGCACCGGCAGCACCGGCTACAACTATGGCTGGTACCAGAACGAAGGCGGTGTCGGCGACGGTGGTTCGACCATCTACCTGGCCAACTCGTACTGGTCCGACTTCAACGCCGAAGACGAGCGCTCCTGGCAGTTGGGCTACGGCCTGGATTTCGGTGCCTTCGGCATCCCTGGCCTGACCTACAAGCTGGCTTACGTGGTGGGTGACAACATCAACACCCGCAACCTCAAGAACCCGGAAGGTTTCGGCGAGGGTAAGGAGCGCGAGATCTTCAACCAGGTTCGCTACGTGGTGCAGGACGGCCCGGCGAAGGACCTCTCGATCAAGCTGCGTAGTTCGTTCTTGCGTACCAACAACGCTGTGCGCCAAAACGGCTACAACGACGACGGCAACGAAGTTCGCGTGTTCGTCGAGTACCCGATCAGCATCTTCTGATACTGATCTGGCGTAACGAAACAGCCCCGGCATTTGCCGGGGCTGTTTCGTTTCAAGGCTAGCGCGCCAACAGTTGCGGATAGTCGCCGAACCAATATTCCATCGCGTCGGCGTCCACGCCGTTTGCCCCGGTCCAGAAATCCACCGGATAGCTCCAGTCCGACGAGCGCGAGCTGCTGGGCGCCAGGCCCTGGTTGGTGAAACGCTGCAAAAGCCCGGGGTGTTCGGGCGTCTGCAGGATCGCGCAATGCCCCAGCAGATCGATAAAGCTGCGCGCTTCCTCTTCGCTCATCTTCACGCCCTTGAGCTTGCGCAGTTGCTTGAGCATATCCTTGGGCCTGGCGTTGTCCGGCAAGGCCCGGATCATCTCGAAGATGCGGGTCGTGAGCGGCAGTGCCTCAGGGCGGGGGCTCTCGATGGCGTTGGCCTGCTGCAGAAAGAACGCCATCTCGGCGATATCGCCACTCAGCACGCTGCCGCACAGGTAGCGTGTCTGGTTCAGCAGGACGAAATCGATGTCCAGATGCTCGAAGGCCCCGCACACCTGGCAATTGAGCTGCTTGTCGACGCTGAACGGGTGCTGCATGAAGTGAGTTGCGCTGGCGAGTGAGGAAAGGCCGGCGCGCAGGTGCGCCTGGTTCGTTTCCACACCGTGCAGGAACTGGGCGACGATATTTGCCTTGTCAGCCTTGTCACGCTCCTGCAGCAGCCACTGCACCACCTGGTCGTGGGACATTTTCTGGCTTGCAGGTGCCAGCCCGGCCTTCTTCAGCACCGGGTCGATCGCTTCGCCTTCTTCGTAATCTTCCAGCGCCTCGCGAATCGCCGCCAGTTGCTGGTTTGTTGTCATTTGCCACATGTCCTCGTATTGACCTTTGGTCAGTACCGGCAGTGAGCTGACCTTGCTGACACCCGAATCGCGCAGGTAGGTCCTGGCTGCTTGATGTTACTCGGCTGAAAAATAATGCTCGATCGGCAATCCTGCACTTTCAAATTCAAACAGGACTTTCCACGTGAACGCGGTGGCCCAGCGATCAATCATCTCTCGTGCTTCATAACGATTTTCAGTGGTGCAGGTCAGTGAGAAAATAGACGTTTTCTTCTTGCCTTTGTACACATTTATCGAAGCCTGATACTCGATCATGCGTTCTTCATCCGGTGCTCTGCACCAGAGGTCCAAAGTGGCGTAAATAGGGACGCCACTATCGAGTGTTCGCTCACTGCCCGCCATGAATATGTTATCGGCGAAAAAATTCTGTGTTACCAGAAAGCGCACATGCTCATCGTCGATTGTTTCCAGGATGTCAGGGCCGATATCGACGAAGTCATTTTTCGAGATCGACCAACCGGTAGGGATTCGCAGAGCCATCAGTGTGTGTTGCTGCACAATCGTTTGGATGATGTTCATATTTTTGATTTCAGATAGCTCATGTAGTCTGCCTGCGAGATCGGATGCCCATGGAATTCGGGCAAACAACGCGGTACGGCAGGACCGCTACAACGACGACGGCAACGAAGCTCCCATGTTCGTCGAGTACCCGACCGACATCTTCTGATACTGAGCTTTCTGATGCCCGAATTGCGCAGATAGATCTTGGCCGACTTGAGGGCGTTCAGGTGGGCGTCCCCCTGGCGTCAAACTCGAGGCGCGCTACGGCCCGTCGTCCCTCGTAGACTTCCAGCGTACTGCCAGGGCATAACAGGTCCCTGGGGGCATTGGGGGCAAGGAAGCGCGCGGTTCCGGTTCCTATTCTGATGTCACGTGATTGGTGATTCTTCGTGACCTCAAGTACAACACTCCAGGCCGCCCGTGAGCCGTCAGGGCCTTCAATCGGAGCGGTGATGACGTAGTAGGGGTGGTTGAGGGGAAGCTGGGCCTTACCGCCGTCACTTACATTTCGCCAGTATATGGTTACGTGAACAGGTCTGTTCATTGGTTGATCACTTTCCACAAGAGATACCCCGCGTCCAACGTGGCTTGATGCGAGCACGATTCAAATCTGCAATTTCTATGTATCTGGCTTTGCCAATACTGTCCAAATTGCTGGAGGAGAACGCTGCATTGGCAAGTTTGTCAGGAACCTTGACCTGAACTATTTTGAAGTCTCCGCCGTGACCCATCGTCTTACCCCATGTCACAGCATCTTTGTATGACTCAGCAAACCATTTTCCTTCCATGGTGCCATTCGATGTCCACGTGCCGGTTCGCATAAGTCCGTTATATTCTTCCATGCTCATGGAGCGGTAGAGGACAGTCTCCCACCCTAGCGGGTCAATCCACATAAATGGATTGGGAGCATAGCGGTAAAGGTTCCATCCCCCCGCCAACCCTATCGGATCCGGCTGGGTAAAGCGTCCGATGTCGGGATCATAGAATCTGAAGGTGTTGTAATGCAGCCCGGTCTCTCGATCCAGGTACTGGCCTTGGAACCTCAGGTTCTGCTCCATGCCCTGGTCTGGGTTGCAGCGCTCGGCGGCAGTGTTGCCCCACACCCGATAGGTAGCTTCCCATTGGGTCTGTCCATCTTCGTCGGTCTGACGATATGGCAGACCGTTGAGGTGGTTGTGAAAATGCAGTACGCGTTGATGGGCGCCGTTCCCATCGACGCGTGCAAGGGGTTCGTGGCCAGATTCTGCATATAGGTACAGACTGCTTCGACCGTTGCGGCGCTCATGCAGCAGACGCAGGCCATCCCACAGGAAGTCGGTTCTTCCCAGCAGAAGGCCGCGTACATCGTATTGTTCCTTGGCAACACGTCTGCCGAGTGGGTCGTAGTGCATCCGTACGCAGGTTTCTCGACCGGCATGCAGGGTGCGGACTTCCACCAGTCTGTGCTCAGCGTCGTAGTGAAAGTGTTGGATGCCTCGTGCGCTGCTGACCTTTTCAATCAGGCGCCCGAAGCCGTCGTAGCGATAGCGCTTGTCCTGATACTTCAGCAGTTGGTTGTACTGAACCGAAGAGTTGTTGATTCCGTCGAGCAGGTTTGCGGCGGGGTCGTAATTGAACTGTTCTTGACGACCACCAGATGAGGCATAGCTTGAGCGCACCCTGGCTGTAACGTCGTAGGCAATGGTCTCAAGCGTGTTGCCTGTCGTGTGAAACTCCTCCACCTGAATCAGATTGTCGGCGCCGTCATAGCTGTAGTGCCGACGTCCCTTAGCCAAAGTGGCGGATGTCGGATCGCTTGCGTGATTGCCACGGCTGCGAAGCCGACCCAGCTGGTCGTAATCGCTACGGTACAGCAGGCGTCCCTGGGTACGATTGATTTCTCGATGCAGCCGATCGCGCTCGAAGTCGGCGATGACGTGCCCATCGAGGTTCAGTTGATGCAGATGACCCGAGCCATACATCAACCGGTTGATCGAACGGCCATCCGGAAGGATGAGCCTGGTCTGATTACCCAGCTCGTCGTAGGAGTAGCCAAGAGTGCCATGTGGTGTGTGCTCCTCGAGCACATGCCCCAGCTTGTCATAGGCATAGCTCAGCGTCTGGGAGTTACCGTCCAGGGCAATGGTCTGCACCGCGAGCAACTGGTCCAAGGCATCAAACCGGTACTCCGTGCGGCCATCGGAGGTGATCTTGGCCACGAGCCGACCGACGGCATCGCGTTCGAGCTGGTGGGTGACAGGAGTATCGGGGCTCTCTGGCGCTGGGTGGAACACCAGCCGTATCAGATTCCCCAGAGCGTCATAGCTATAGGCCTTGTGACTACCACCCAGATCGCGTTGCATCGCTAGGCGGTTACACGCGTCCCAGGAGAATCGATAAGCTTCGCCGTTTTCGTTGACGAGCTCTACCAGTCGGCCGTAGTGATCGTACTCGAAACGCACGCTACGGCCGGCCGCGTCAACTTGGCGGCTGAGCTGTCCGCGTGCTGTGTATGAGTAGCGCGTGGTATGGCCAGTCGCGTTCACATGGGCAATCAGGGCGCCATCGGCTGCACGCTGGTACTGCTCGTGCGTACCGTCTGGCCGAGTGATGGACTGCAACCTGCCCTGTGCGTCATGGCTGTATCGAGTCGTGCAGCCCTCTGCATCCGTCATCTGTGCTAGATGGCCGCGGTGGTCGTAGCTGTAATGAGTAACGGAGCCCGTGCAATCGACTGTCTCGATGACTTGATCCAGGTCGTTCCAGCGCTGTGATCTTGTTTTTCCCGCAGCGTCGACCATCTCGACCATTCTGCCGTGAGGGTCATGGCGAAACCGCGTCAGATGTCCTTCAGGGTCTTCTTCACGGGTGCAGTTGCCACGCGGGTCATAGCGGTATTTCCAGCGATTCCCAGCGCGGTCGACTTGCTCTCTGGGTAGCGCCCAATGTTCCAGCCAATACGTGGATTCGCTGCGCCCGAGCGGATCCACCGTCTCGGTCAGGTTGCCGGATTCATCATAGAAGTATTGCCAGCGTCCGCCTTGAGGGTCTACCGCGCCCAACAGCTGACGTTCATCGTTCCATTCGAAATGCCAGGTGTTCGCCAGGGCGTCGGTGTGTTCCACGACTTGATATTGGTTGTTCCAGCGATGCGTATGAGTGCGTTGTAGGCTGTCCGTAACATGGGTCAGCCCGGCGATCAGGTCGTAGGAAAACTGGTATTGATCACCCTCGGAAGTCCAGTGCCGACAGACGCGCCATTCATCGCCGAGGGCTTGCCACTCATAGTGACAACGTAATCCCGAGGCGTTCCGGTGTTCAATCAGCCGTCGGTGTTCACCATAAACGAAAAGCCGCTGCACTTGGCCGATGCCATCCCTGACTTCAGCCAGCTCTCCGAACGCGTCGTAGTCATAGACAACCAGCGGTTCGTTGCTCCCGTCGCTGTACACGCGAACAATCTGAGCGACGCGTGAGGGCCATCGGGAGCTATAGCGCAATTCCATTCTGGTAGCGCCGTAGGTGTCATCAAGCCCGATCAGGCGACCATGCTCGTCGTACCGAAGGTGCACCCGATTGTCATTGCGGTCACCTAACAGGCGCAAGCGCAGGCGTTTGGGATCTATTGGGGAGGGTTCGAATAATCGATAGAGGCCGTCCATATCCTCGATCAACAACTCGCCATCAGCCGCGCGTCTTACGCTCAAACCCTCGCCGGCACTGAATACTGCGTCGCCTGGGGGGATCGTGCCCATATCGATGATCCGCGCCTGCTCATCCGTGTACAGCAGGCGTTCTCCGTCATCCGAATCGGCGATCAGGTTCACGCAGACTTCGTAGGGAACGCTCCAACCTCTGCCGAGCAAACCGTCCTGGCGTTCGTCCAGGCTGCTATAGAAGCGCTGCCAGACCAGTGGCATCAGCGCCGGTAGTGTGAAGTCCAGCTCCTGCTCGCCGCTCAACACTTTCGCGCCAGTGGCTGCATGCACCGGGTTGGGTGCACCGGTTATGGCACGTGTGAGTGCCCCCGTCACCTGGCTACTGACGACACTCGCGGCGCCACCGAGCAGCATGCAGCCAAACTTGCTGTAGAACTTGCCCCCACGGCCACGCAACATCATCAGCGCGGTGATGGCCAAGCCTATGCCTGGCGTCTTACCGCTGCGGATCTCTCGTACGACGATTTTCTCGCCACCAATGCGGACGTTGTCCGATATCAGGCCGGAGTCGACGATCACCGCGTCGCAGGTGCTGCGATCGCCGCTGCGCGCGGCTGGTTGGCCATTGATGCTGACCTTGTCAGAGCCCTCGGCGATATATTGGGGAGGCATCGCCGGATGCTTGGTGCACAGCACCTTGTCATCGTCCGCAGGTTCGGTGTTCGGTGCTGGCGAGGCTACGGTAGGCCGCCACATTTGCGAAAAGAACGCCTTCGTCATGTCGAGGAAGGTTTGCTCTTGTTCTTCTTCTCCTTCATCAGCCTGGCCAGCGGCGGGGGGAGGCAACACCACACCTGCAGCCCGGGCTGCAGGTTTTGAGTTTATGTAGGTATTTTGCGAACCACTGGCAATGTGGGCCTGCACTGTCGGTGGAAAAAGCGCGTTACCTATACCTTCGCAGAACCGACTCAGTGCGGTGTCCGCTCCGGTGCTCGCCATTGCCACGCCGACCACCACCCCCACGACAGCGCCCAGCACAACGCAGCCCAGACCACCGGTAGCAGCAGTGATGCCAAGCGCAGCCCCGACCGCAGCCGTGGCCAAGGCTCCGATGGCGATGGTGGCGGCGACTTCGAGTACTCCGCCGACGATGTCGGCCATCATCGAGGTGTGCATCAGTGCGTCGCCTTCGCGCGCAGCCCAGAGTGCGTCGGACATGGCAGTCGTTCAGCCGAGGTTGTCGAAGTCGAGCGACTGTTTGAGAGCCGCCCAGTGCGCCGCTTCCTCCTCACCCAATGGCTGCGGCTTCACGTAGCTCAGGGCGAGCATCTTGCGCGAGCCCGGCAGCAACAGCGCCAGTTGATATTGGTGAACCTTCTCTTTGCCCTTGGTGAACTGGCTCTGCAACTCGATGCCTTCCAGTTGCCCATCTGCTCCCAGCTTCACCGGCTGGGGTGTGTGCAAGCGCAGATCCAGCACCTGCTGGCGCAATCGCTGGATCTGGTCGTCGAAGTTGCTTTGCAACGTTTCCCCTTCGTTCAACAGGCTGCGGCTGACTACCAGTGAGGTGCCCAGTGTCTCGAAACGCAGGATGTTGATGCTGGTATCTCGCACCTGATCGGTCGGAAGGTCGAAGCGAAATTCGTTGAGGCGATAGTTCATGATTCGGGTGTCCGTCACTGGCGGGGGAATTTGTCGCTGACCCTACCGTCGATGCTGCCTTTGTCACCATGGCTGCCCGGTGTGGTGCCTGCTGCTCCACCGATGTTCAGGTCGAGAGTGCCTTTGGGGGTATTGATCTGTGCATGTTCGCTGGCGTTGATGTTCAGGCGTATGCCTGTGAGATTGATGTGACCGTTGGCGTTGAGCTCCAGCACACTGTCGCCGCACACCAGACGCAACTTTTCCCCGGCCTCCATCAGGTAGGTGGTGCTGATGCTGTCGGTCTTGCTGGCGCCAACCAGCAAGGTATCGTGATGGCGTACTGCGCGTACTCGATCCTGGCCGATGGTCACCATCTCCACCATTCCGACGCTCTTGGTCCGGCTTATGCCCACCGACAACGTCTCATTCTGCTCCACCACCGTGTCCATGTTGCGCTCGGCATGCACATACAACTGCTCCTGCCCGCGCTTGTCCTCCATGCGGATCTCGTTGAAGTTGGCCGGGCTGCCCCCCTTGCTCGAACGGCTCTTCATGCCACTCTGGGTGGCGTTACCGGGCAGATCGTAGGGCACGGCCTGCTCGGCGTTGTACACCCGGCCAGTGATGATCGGCCGGTCGGGGTCGCCTTCGAGGAAGCTGACGATCACTTCCTGGCCGATCCGCGGGATCTGCATCGAGCCCCAGTTCTTCCCGGCCCAGGCCTGGGATACGCGGATCCAGCACGAGCTGTTCTCGTTGGACTGGTCGTGGCGGTCCCAGTGGAAGTGCACCTTCACCCGACCGTACTGGTCGGTCCAGATCTCCTCGCCGGCCGGGCCAACCACCACGGCAGTCTGCGGGCCCTTGACCAGCGGGCGCAGGGTGCTCGATACCGGCCGGTAGCTCTGCTGGGCGTCGATGCAGCTCAGGTTGCTCTCGAACTGCGCCGAGCCGCTGCCGCCGCCGGTTTCCAGGCGCTCCTGCACCACGTAGTAGCGGGCGGCGACGATCAGGTACTCGCGGTTCTGATCCTGGCGGGAGAAGCCGCTGAGGCTGAACAGGTGACCACTGCCAAGACCACGGGCGTTGCCGCGCAGCTCCACGCGTTCATGCAGGCTCTGCAGCGACTCGAGACGGGTACGCGCATAGTGCTCGCCATCCTGGGTCTGCTCATAGGCGCCGGGGTAGTCGTACAGCGGGTAGTCGCCGGCCTGGTGCGGACGTGGCATGACCGAGCGCACATCGATGCGCGCGCTGGGCCGCTGGAAGTCGTAGTCGTTGAGCTCCATCGAGCCGGACTGCACCTCTTGCGCCAGGTGCCAGTCGTTGATGTGGTCGCGCTCGCGGTGCTGGCCGTCGGGCGGATAGAACGGCACCGACTCGTAGCCCGGCGCCTTCTGGTGTGCGCCATAGGCGTCGGCCAGCACCAGGACGTGACGCGCCTCCTCATGGCGGAAGAAGTAGTAGATGCCTTCTTCTTCCATCAGCCGGCTGACGAAGTCGAAGCTGGTCTCGCGGTATTGCACGCAGTATTCGCGCTCGCGATAGCTGCGGCTCAGGGCGTCCTCGAAGTCCGAAAAGCCCAGGTCGCGGAATACCTGCTTGATGATCTGCGGTGCGCTCAGGTGCTGGAAGATCCGGCAGTCGCTGGTGCGCGTCAGCAACCACAGCCAGGGCCGCAGGGTGACGCGGTAGCTGGCGAACTGCCCGCGATCGACCGACTGGCTGCAGCGCGCGACGATGCCGTGGAAGTGACGCGAAGCCATGCCGCTCAATTGCAGCGACAGGCTCATGGGTTTGCCCAGCAGCTGGTTGAGGTCGATGGCCGGATCGTCGCTGGTCAGCTGCAGCTCATAGTCGAACAGGCGGCCGAGCTCCTCGCTGCCGCCCATCTCGCTGAGGATCAGCACGTTCGGCCCCAGGGGGCTGTTGATCTGCGCCAGGCGCGTCAGTTGCGTGAACAGCATGGATGTTCCTGTATGCGCGAGACTCAGGCCGCGCTGAAGTCATAGTGCAGTTCGTTGTCGCGCGCGCCGATGCTGACGCTGGCCAGCGGCTTGCCTTCGAGCAGACGGGTAAGGAACTCGCGGCTCATGTCCGGCAGCAGGCCGTTGGTCAGGATCGCATCGATCATCCGCCCGCCGCTCTCGGTCTCGGTGCAGCGCGAGACGATCAGGTCCACCACCGCGTCGTCGTAGGCGAAGCCGACCTTGTGCGTGGCCTCCACGCGCTTGCGGATGCGCTCCAGCTGCAGGCGGGTGATGGCCTTGAGCATGGCGTCGCTGAGCGGGTAGTAGGGGATGGTCACCAGGCGACCGAGCAGCGCGGGCGGGAAGATCTCCAGCAGCGGCTTGCGCAGCAAGGTGGCGACTGCATCCGGTTCGGGCAAGGTCTGCGGATCCTTGCAGATGTCGGCGATCAGCTCGGTGCCGGCGTTGGTGGTGAGCAGGATCAGGGTGTTGCGAAAATCGATCTGGCGCCCCTCGCCATCTTCCATCACGCCCTTGTCGAACACCTGGAAGAAGATCTCGTGTACGTCAGGGTGGGCCTTTTCCACCTCGTCGAGCAGCACCACGCTGTAGGGGCGACGGCGCACGGCCTCGGTCAGCACGCCACCTTCGCCGTAGCCGACATAGCCGGGCGGTGCGCCCTTGAGGGTGGAGACGGTGTGCGCTTCCTGGAACTCGCTCATGTTGATGGTGATCAGGTTCTGCTCGCCGCCATACATGGCCTCGGCCAGCGCCAGGGCGGTCTCGGTCTTGCCCACACCCGAGGTGCCGGCAAGCATGAACACGCCAATGGGTTTGTTGGGGTTGTCGAGGCCGGCGCGGGAGGTCTGGATACGCTTGGCGATCATCTTCAGGGCGTGGTCCTGGCCGATGATGCGCTTGCCCAAGTGACTGTCGAGGTTGAGCACCGTCTCGATCTCGTTGCGTGCCATGCGCCCCACCGGAATGCCGGTCCAGTCGGCAACCACAGAGGCCACGGCCTGGTAGTCGACGGTCGGCAGGATCAGCGGGCTTTCGCCTTGCAGGGCGCTCAGGCGCTGCTGCAAGTCGACGAGTCGCTCGCGCAGCTCATGGCTGCCTTGGGCATCGACCTCCTGATCGACCACCCCGACCTGCTCACGCAACTGGGCGCGGGTGGCCAGCAGTTCGTCGACCAGGGTCTTTTCTTCGGCCCAGCGGCCTTCCAGCTCGAGCAGGCGCTGACGCTCTTCGGTCAACAGCGTGTCGGCCTGTGTCTGGCGTTGCTCGGTGGCGACGCCAATGGCGGCTTCGCGGGCGATGATCTGCAGCTCGACTTCCAGCGCCTCGATACGCCGGCGGCTGTCATCGACCTCTGCAGGCACTGCATGCAGGCTGATGGCCACGCGTGCGCAGGCGGTATCGAGCAAGCTCACCGACTTGTCCGGCAGTTGGCGTGCGGGGATGTAGCGGTGCGACAGCTTGACCGCGGCTTCCAGCGCTTCGTCGAGGATCTGCACCTGATGGTGCTTCTCCATGGTCGAGGCCACGCCGCGCATCATCAGCAGCGCCTTTGGCTCGCTCGGCTCATCGACCTGCACCACCTGGAAGCGGCGGGTCAGTGCCGGGTCCTTCTCGATGTGTTTCTTGTACTCAGCCCAGGTGGTCGCGGCCACGGTGCGCAGGCTGCCACGGGCCAGTGCCGGCTTGAGCAGGTTGGCGGCATCGCCGGTCCCGGCAGCGCCACCGGCACCTACCAGGGTGTGGGCTTCGTCGATGAACAGGATGATGGGCTTGGGCGAGGCCTGGACGTCCTCGATGACCTGGCGCAGACGCTGCTCGAACTCACCCTTCATGCTGGCGCCGGCTTGCAGCAGGCCGACATCCAGGCTGCGCAACTCGACGTCCTTGAGCGCAGGCGGTACGTCGCCGGCAACGATGCGCAAGGCGAAGCCCTCGACGACAGCGGTTTTGCCGACGCCGGCCTCGCCGGTGAGGATCGGGTTGTTCTGGCGGCGACGCATGAGGATGTCGACCAGTTGGCGGATCTCTTCGTCGCGGCCCACGATCGGGTCGAGCTTGCCACTGCGCGCCTGTTCGGTCAGGTCGACGGTGAAGCGCTTGAGTGCTTCCTGCTTGCCCATCGCCGCGGGGGCCACGGCGCCGCTGGCTTCGCCCGGCGCTGCCGCGGTGAAGCCGTCGCTGGCGGCCAGATTGTTCTCGGGGGAGTCGCCGACGTACTCATCGAAGCGCTCACTCAGGGCCTCGACCTTGAGCTTGGCGAACTCGCTCGACAGACCCAGCAGGGCATTGCGCAGGCTCGGGGTCTTGAGGATGCCGACCAGCAGGTAGCCGGTGCGCACCTGGCTCTCGCCGAACATCAGGCTGCCGTAGACCCAACCGCGTTCCACTGCCTCTTCGACCTGCGAGGACAGGTCGGTGATCGAGGTAGAGCCCCGCGGCAGGCGGTCGAGGGAGTCGGTCAGATCGCGGGCCAGGCGCGCCGGCTCGACGTTGAACTGGCGCACGATACGGTGCAGGTCGCTGTCCTGCAATTGCAGCAACTGGTGCAACCAGTGCACCAGCTCCACGTAGGGATTGCCGCGCAGCTTGCAGAACACCGTGGCGGCTTCGATGGCCTTGTAGGCGACGCTGTTGAGTTTGCCGAACAGCGCGGCGCGGCTGATTTCACCCATGTTCCTGACTCCTTGTGCAAGACGGTTTGACCGGCTGCGCGGCGTAGTAGCGAGCGAGCTTGAGGTCGTTGGCATCGTGTTGTGGACGGCCGAGCCAGGTGTCGAAACCCAGGCGCCTGCCGGCATCGAGTTCCAGCGCGGGCACGTGCTCGCGCGCGAGAATGAGGTTCAGGTCCCAGTCCAGTTCGTGGCCCTGGTACTCGGCGACCCAGGCCGCCAGTTCGATGAACGCCTGCCCGCCCGGCAGCAGCGCGTGGTATTGCTCCAGCGTCAGCGGGCCGAGGCACAGGCGGAACTTGTGCTGGCGATCCCAGGCGTAGCGGCCCAGGCACAGGTCCATGCCCAGGCGGTTGACGTGCACGCCGAGGCGGCTGCGCTCGGGCAGTTCCAGCCATTGGCCGACGTACTCCTCGATGCGCACTGGCACGCCGAAATAGCTCGCCAGGATGCTGGCCAGCCCGTCCGGATAGCGCGTCTGTGCGGCGAGGTGGCCGGAGTAGTGCAGCTTGGCGGTATGCGGCAGCGGGCCCTGGTCCTGCAGTTCGGGCTGGCCGCGCCCGCTCAGGGCCGCCAGACGCGCGGCCCAGTAGTCATCGCCGGGGCGGTCGTGACTGACGGTTGGCCGCGCTTCGGCCCAGGCACGGTAGAACAGGCTCAGCAGGCGGTGATGGAAGATGTCGAGGAAGCGCTTGCTGGTGTGGTCGGCGTGGTTGCGCTGGCGTTCGCGCATGTACTCGGTCAGGTGCAACGGCAGCGGTCCGTTGGGGCCGCCGAGGCCGAAGAAGAACTGTTCCAGGCGCGCCGGCCCTTCGCCGTCTTGCGTTACCGAGGCCAGGGTGGCCGGGGCGAAGCTGCAGTCCAGGCGCTGGCCCAGGCGCACCGGCTCATCGGCCAGGCGCTGGGCGTGACCGAAGCGAGGCAGCTCGGGGTGCTCGGCCTCGAGGCGACGCAGCGCCTGGAAGAAGTCGAACTCCCAGGGTTCGGCCTGCATGGCCTCGAGTATGTTCACAGGGTCGGCCTGCGTCCGGGCTTGGCTTTCCATCGCATGATCTCGCCGCGCTCGCTGGTGCGCAGCACGGTTTCGGTGAAGCTGTTGATGGACACGTAGCGGGTCAGGAAGCGTTCGAACACCGCGCCGAGCAGGAAGACGCCGGTGCCGCGGAAGGCGTTCTCGTCGAATTCCAGGGTAATTTCCAGGCCACGGCCAAAAACGATCGGGCCGGGCATCGGCAGGCGCCGGGTGCAGGGCTTGCTGCTGACCTCGCGCAGGCCGTCGATCTGCAGGTGCAGTGCGCTGTCCTGGCTGTCGCCGTACAGGCGCAGCAGCTCGCGCAGGGCGGCAGCCCCCTGGCCTTGCTCGGCCAGCGACAGGTAGTTCAGCGACAGTTGGCTGATCAGGCGCCAGGCGCGGTTGTCATGGGCATGGCTGGCTTTGGGCCGGCTGGGGCCGGCCAGGCAGCGCACGGCAGACACGGGGGCGCTGTCGGCGAGGCTGAAGTCGCTGCGCCCATCGCCCACGCTCATGAACAGCGGCAGGTCGCGGTTGCTGCACAGCGCGCTGATGCCCAGCTGGCGCAGGTCGTGGCGGTGTGGCGCTTGTTGGCCATCGACCAGGCTGATGAAGGTTTCGCTGCCCATGTAGCTTGAGCGCGTGCCGTTGCGCCGCTGTTCGCTCGACAGCACTCGCTGCTCGCGGCGCACGATGTAGTAGGCCTGATCGCGGCCATAGCGCGAGGGGTCACGCACGGCGTAGAAGGGCAGGAACTCCTGGTCTGCACCGGTGCCGTGACCGGTGACGCGCTGCAGCGAGTGGATCTCGAAGTCGGTGGGGCGGGTGCGGTCGGCGATCACATGGTGTTCGTTGACCTTGTCGGTCAGGTGGATGCGGTCGACCCGGCGGGGGAACAGGTTGATCGCCGGGGTACAGAAGGGCACCAGGCGCTCGGCGCCGACGCTGCTTTCCAGCGTCGAGTCGAAACGCTCGAACAGCACCAGCAGCTCCAGCTCCTGGCCGTTGCAGCGCTTGACCGCCCGTTCCAGGCCCGCGAAATCGACGAACAGAAAACGTTGTGGCAGGGCAAAGTATTCCTGCAGCAGTCGGTAGCCCTGGAACGCCTGCGGCACCACCGGCAATGCCGCTTCGCTGTCATCGAAACCGCAGGGGCGCAGGGCGTGCTCCAGCGGGATGCGCTCGACCCAATCAGCGCCGGGCTGGCGGGCGAACACTGCACAGGCGTTGCCCAGCAGTTGTTCGTAGAGACGGTAGGGCGTTTCGTCGGCACCGTTGAGGTACAGCGGCAGGTGCGTCAGCGGCAGGCTCGAGAACGGGATCTCGGCACCGCTGCGCAGTGTCAGCCGCAATGCGGCGCGGGCCTTGGGTTCGCTGGCGGCGAGGCGGCCGAGCACGGTGCCAGGGTTGCCGAAATATTCGGCGCGGGCCACCTGCAGCGGCCACAGGGTGACGTCCTGGGTGCTGCGAAACTCGCACGGGGTCTGCGAGTCGCGGCCAAGGTTGGCGCGCAATACGCTGCCGCGTGGCAGCGGGAAACCTGCGCTGAGCGAACCTTCGTCAGGATCGGTCTGCAGCTGCACCACGGTCATCGAGGGCGTCGGCGCCAGGTAGTGCGGGTAGGCGATTTCCAGCAGGTTGTGGGTGAAGGTCGGGTACTCGGCGTCGAGCTTGAGCTGCACGCGCGCGGTGAGATAGGCGAAACCTTCGAGCAGGCGCTCGACGTACGGGTCGGCACAGTCGATGCCGGACAAGGTCAGGCGCCCAGCGATCTTCGGGTACTCGCGGGAGAACTCCGCCGCGCTTTCGCGGATGTGCCGCAGTTCCTGGTTGTACAGGTCGAGCAGGCGCGGGTTCATGCGCGTCTCCTGCGTTCGGCGGGGGCTACGTGCACTTGTCCGGACTCTAGGTCCAGGTCGGTCTGCAGCAGTAGTGGCAGCGCCGCAGGCTGGGCCCAGAGATCACCTTCGATCTCGAAGCTCAGGGCGTTGGCGTTCATCTCGCCGGGGGCGACCATGGCGCGCACCTTGAGGGTGTGGGCCAGGATGCGCGGTTCGTAGGTGGAAATGGCCTGGTGGATGATGCGCTCCAGGGCCAGCAGGTCGATGTTCGAGGCGCAGTTGCCGGCCAGGGCGGGCAGGCCGTAGTTGACCACCGAGTTGCCTGCGGGAGTGTTCAAAGTGCTGGTGCTGTCGAGCAGCGACGTGGTGTTGAGCAGCCAGGCCAGGTCGCGCAGTACCGATGCCTTGAGCTGCTGCAGCGACAGCACGCGCTTGTCCGGGGCTTCCTGCGGGTTGCCGGGATCATCGTCGGTCAGACGATCCAGCAGCGAGGGTTGCAGGCGGTCACGGGCGGCGATGTCGGCTACCACGGTCGGGTTCCTTCAAGGGGTCGGGGTCGTGGCGACTGCTTCGCGGGCAAGCCCACTCCCAGAAAGGAGCAGGGGTGCGCACTTTTCCCGGTGGGAGCGGGCTTGCCCGCGAAGCAGTCGACAACGCTATCAGATCTTGACGTTCTGACGCACGTTCCAGCCGTACTTGATGGCGCCGCCATCCTTGGTGCCGTCGGCTTTCTGTGGCTGGTAGTCCACGGTGACCTTGGCGAAGTTCAGGGTGACGTTCTCGGTCAGGCGGTCATCGCTGCCCGAGCCGCCGGTGCTCAGCGAGCTGATGATCACCTCTTCGAGGTTGATGATCAGGTACTCGACCTGGCTCTCGCCACCGGCCTTGCGCACGGTCAGCTTGACCTTGTCGATGTGCTTGCCGCTGGAGCAGTGGGCCATCAGGTTGGGGCTGGACTTGTCTACGTACTTGGTGATCGACAGGTCCTGGATATTGACCTTGCCGGCACCGCCGCCTCCGCCCATGTGCATGTTGCCGGACTGGGACATGCCCCAGCTCCAGTTCAGCACGTCGATTTCTTCCTTGTGGGTCTTGTCTGCGGACTCGCCCTTGATGTCGCCGATCTTGATGAAAATATCTACAGCCATGATGTCCTCGGTATTTCGCGTCGGTTGGCAGTTCTATCGGGGCTGCTGCGCAGCCCATCGCGGGGCGCGCAGCGTCCCCGGTTCAGGCTCAGGCGCCTTTGGCCGAAGGCAGCTTCGAGACCAGACGCAACGACACGGTCAGCCCTTCGAGCTGGTAGTGCGGGCGCAGGTAGAAGCGCGAGTTGTAGTAGCCAGGGTTGCCCTCGACTTCTTCCACCACCACTTCAGCCGCCGCCAACGGGTGCTGTGCCTTGGTGGTTTCGCTGGAGTGCGCCGGATCGCCGTCGACGTAGTTCAGGATCCAGTCCTGCAGCCAGCGCTGCATCTCGTCCTTTTCCTTGAACGAGCCGATCTTGTCGCGAACGATGCACTTCAGGTAATGGGCGAAGCGGCAGGTGGCGAACAGGTACGGCAGGCGAGCAGCCAGGTTGGCGTTGGCGGTGGCGTCCGGGTCGTCGTACTCGGCCGGCTTCTGCAAGGACTGGGCGCCGATGAAGGCAGCGAAGTCGGTGTTCTTCTTGTGCAGCAGTGGCATGAAGCCGTTTTTGGCCAGCTCCGCCTCGCGGCGGTCGGAAATGGCGATTTCGGTAGGGCACTTCATGTCCACGCCACCGTCGTCGGTGGGGAAGGTGTGCGCCGGCAGATCCTGCACTTCACCGCCCGATTCGACGCCGCGGATGCGCGAGCACCAGCCGTAGTGCTTGAACGAGCGGTTGATGTTGACCGCCATGGCGTAGGCAGCGTTGGCCCAGGTGTACTTGCTGCTGTCGGCGCCGTCGGTATCTTCCTCGAAGGCGAAGGCCTCGACCGGGTCGGTCTTGGCGCCGTAGGGCAGGCGTGCCAGGAAGCGTGGCATGGTCAGGCCGATGTAGCGCGAGTCTTCCGATTCGCGCAGCGAGCGCCAGCCGGCGTACTCCGGGGTGGTGAAGATCTTGGTCAGGTCACGCGGGTTGGACAGCTCCTGCCACGAGCCCATGCCCATCACCGTTGGCGATGCAGCGGCAATGAACGGCGCATGCATCGACGCACAGACCTTGGACATCTCGCCCAGCAACTCGACATCGGGTGGCGACTGATCGAAGTAGTAGTCGCCCACCAGGCAGCCGTAGGGCTCGCCGCCGAACTGACCGTATTCCTCTTCGTAGAGCTTCTTGAACACCGGGCTCTGGTCCCAGGCGGTGCCCTTGAATTTCTTCAGGGTCTTGTGCAGGTCGGTCTTGGAGATGTTGAGCACGCGGATCTTCAGCTGCTCGTCGCTCTCGGTGTTGTTGACCAGGTAGTGCAGGCCGCGCCAGGCGCTTTCCAGCTGCTGGAAGTCATCGTGGTGGATGATCTGGTTGACCTGTGCGGTGAGCTTGGCGTCGATGGCGGCGATGATCTGTTCGATCGAACCGATGGCATCGTTGGAGACCAGGTTGGTCTGCGCCAGGGCCTGTTCGGCCAGGGTGCGCACGGCGCTTTCGACGGCTTCCTTGGCACGCTCGGTCTTGGGTTTGAATTCCTGCAGCAGCAGGTTGGCGAATTCGCTGGCCTGCTCGGTGGTGGCCGGCTGGGCCTGGGTATCGCGCAACGGATCGGTCATGGCGGGCTCCTCAGGCGCTCGGCTCGTTATCGGAAGGTTTCGGGGCGCTGGCCAGGGCCTGCAGCAGGGCAGGGTCCTTGATGGCCTTGAGGATGATGTCCTCGGCACCGGTCTTGCCGTCCATGTAGGTCAGCAGGTTGGCCAGTTGGGTGCGCGCCTCGAGCAGCTGGTTCAGGGCATCGACCTTGCGCGCAACGGCGGCTGGGCTGAAGTCGTCCATGCTCTCGAAAGTGATGTCCAGGCTCAGGTTGCCTTCGCCGGTCAGCTCGTTGGGGACGTTGAATGCCACCCGTGGCTTCATGGCCTTGAGGCGGGAGTCGAAATTGTCGACATCGACTTCCAGGAACTTGCGGTCGGCCACGGCGGGCAGTGGTTCGGCCGGCTTGCCGGCGAGGTCGGAGAGCACGCCCATGACGAAGGGCAGCTGTACCTTCTTCTCGGCGCCATACAGTTCGACGTCGTACTCGATCTGCACTCGCGGCGCGCGGTTGCGCGCGATGAATTTCTGGGAGCTGTCTTTGGCCACGTGGTTCCTCCTGGTCGCCGCTGGGGGCGCTGTCGTTCGTTGCGGCTGTCGGTGGTATCAGTCGTCCTGGGGCCCGCGCAGGTTCTCGAACTGCGAAAGGCCCTCGGGAATCAGGTCGCGTACGATGGTCGCGAAATCGGCGTTGACCAGGTTCTTGGCCCGGCGCAACAGCACCGGCAACGGGCTGGAAGGCTCGTGGCGGGCGTAGTACTGGAGCAGGCGCTCAAGGCTTTGCTGAACGTCGTCGCGGTTGTTGATCTCGCCGGGGCGTGCAGCGGCACGAGCGGCTGGCGCTGCGGCGGTGGACGTCGAATGGTCGTCCTGGAAATGTTCCTGCGGCGCTTCGCTGTTCTCGGCGGCTGGCGGCGAGCCGCCGGGGGCGTAGTCGGCCAGTACCTGCTGTGCCAGGCGCAGCGGTTGCTTGAGTGCCGACAGGTCGACGCCGCTGGCCGAGCCGACCTGGTCGCTGACCCGGCGCTCGATCGCTTCGCAGGCCTCGCGAGCCAGGCTCAGGGCTTGGCGAGTCTGTTCGAGCTCATCGGGGTCGGCATCACGCAGCGCAGCGGCCAGCGCTTCGACGCTCAGGTCTTCGCTGGCGAAGTGCTGCAGGCCGGCGGCGTGCAGGGCCGCGCGCAAGGTGACCGGGCCGAAGGCGCGCGAGCGTGCCAGCACGGCTTCGCGCAGCAGGGCGATGTTGGCGTCGCAGGTCAGGCCGGACAGGGCGTTGACACGCACCGTCGGGTCGTTGTCGTCGGAGGCGTCGAGTTGCGGATGCAGGTGCAGCCAGTATTCGCCGAGCAGGTCGCGGATCAGTTCCAGGCTGGCGGCCAGGCCGACGAAGCCTTGCAATGCGAGTTTGGACTGCACCAGGAAGTGGGTGATGCGCAGGTCCTTGCTGCGTTGCAGCAGGTCGGTGCAGGTCTGCTCGATGGTGCGCCACTGCGGCGGTTCGGCAGGTTGTACCGCATCGCCCATGACCCGTTCCGGACGCCCTTGGGCATCGCGTTCGAGTTGCAGGAAGTCCGCGTCGTATTCGAGATCTTCACCGCATGGGAAGTCATCGGAAATAGCGGCGAGCAGCAGCGGCGAGTTCACCAGGAATCGATCTCCATATCGGCCCGTGGCGGGGCTTTAGTTGCGCGAAGTTGCAAATGTGAACTGGCGCACAAACACTTGTAGAGGAGCGGGCGATTGATGTCAGCGTGATATCAATGGCAGGCTCCAAAGTTGCGCATTTATGGTTTATTTCCAAAATGCTGTCAAGGTAAGCTACCCGCCCCCGAGTGGAGGTGTGACCGAGTTTGCAGCTTTGAAGGCCCATCTGTCGGATGCCATCAATGTGCCTTGCTGCTGTGGTTAAATTCGCCGATATGTCGCGATAAAACAGCTAAAGACGGTATTTATGTCGTTGTTTTTGAAGGATTTATTGGCGATTTTCGCTATCCACTCATTTGAATGGAATCACGATACACATTATATGCAGGAGGCGTGATGGCACTTTGCCTTACTATCACTAGTTATCACAAGATTACTCCGGGCCAACGTGCGGAGATGCTTGTGGAGACTGGTGCCGTCACCATCGGGCGAAGTCCGGACAATGATTGGGTATTGCCGGATCCTGAGCGATTGGTATCGTCCAATCATTGTGTCATCCAGTTTCGAGATGGCCGTTATTACCTGACCGATAGCAGCACCAATGGCGTGGAGTTGGTACACGCTGGCGTGCGTTTGCGCCGCGGAAACAGCGAGCCCTTGATGGATGGCGAAGTTATCCGGATTGGCGAGTACGAGATCCAGGCGCGCATCGATTCGGGGTTCTCGCTGGAGGAGAGTCGCCAGCCTGGCGCACAGAGCTTCGAGGCGCTGATGGCCGGGCAGGCGACGCCCTCCGAGCCCCCTCTTGCACCCGCCCCGGCTGCTTTCCTGCAGGGGGCGTCGAGCCACGACACGCTGCCCGACATCTTCGATTTCCTTGGGCCCGCCAGCGTGCCGGCGGCGAGCCAACCTGACCATGTGCCGGCCCAGCAGCACGACTTTCGTCCGCCCGCGCCGGTAACGCCCGCCGTGTCGCCTGCCGCACCCGCCCCGGGGGTGATTCCGGCGGACTGGAACCTGTTCGACGAGGTCCCGGCCTCCAGCCCGCTGCCTGCGCAAGAGCCGATCGCGCCTGTTGTCGCAGTGCCTCCACCGCCTGCACCTGTCGCCGCACCCGCACCCGCACCCGCCCCCGTCCCGCCCCCCACCC
>NZ_VZZS01000011.1:0-84683 GCF_009650575.1 Pseudomonas sp. MNR3A
TTATGCAAGTCTTTACTGTATGGATAAACAGGTGTTAGGCTCGCCGCGCTTTGTGCACAAGGCAGGGGCCACGGCTGGACTTGCAGGAAGGGTCTGCGGGTTCGGTGGGCCGGGCTGGATGTTGACGCATCCACCCGGCTCGCCTCTTTAGCTACCGGTTCACTTCACGCACATAGGCCTGGCAGGCCTTCAAGGCGATGATTGCTCGGTCGCCTTCGTCGGTGATGGCGATAATTCGCTGAGCATGCGCTCGGTCAAGGTAGGCGCGTACGGGGTCATGAACCACGCCTGCGGGGCCGGTGGCTTCTGGCAGCCCACAGCCACGGTGCGGGGTTGAGGTGACGTCGAGTAAGACTGACAACCGCTGATCAGCAGTAGCAAGCCGGTCACGCAAACGAGCCTGTGTGCTCTGTGCATCATTCAATTCCTTCCAGTGGGTTTCCGCCGAGGCGGCCAGACGCGCCTCTAGCTCTTCGCGCTTGTCCTGATGGATCTGCAGCTGGTCGATGACCGCAGCCGCTGCGGCTTCGCGCTCGGTCTGGTAGCTCGCCGCCTGCTCTGCCAGCTCCTTGCCATAGCGCGTGTCCTGCCACATCCAGGCCCCACGGGCGCCCACGTAGGCGCCCAGCAGCAGGGCGAAGATCACCAGCCGCGCATCGGGCGAGATCATTGCAGCACCTCAAGTGCACGCTCATACAGCGCCTTGCGGTCATCAAAGCCGCTGATACCGCCGTTGATGCGTTTGGTGATCGCGAGCAGATCACCCTTGTCAGCCAGGCTGTTGAGCCCTTCTTTCTGCCAGAACCAACCCGCCGACAACGCGGCGTACACTGGATGCTCAAGGAGCTCCGGCGTGTTCAGCAAACGGCTGTCGCCGAACAGCGCTTCGCTGCAGGCGGCGTAGTTGCTCCGTCCGGTCACTTGGATCAGCCCGCGACCACGGAACAGCCATCCGTCCCCGCTGGCCTCCGGCCGGTTGCCCATGCGACCGCCGTACGCTGCGTTGGCGAAGCGCTCAGGCTTACCGGCCAGCTCATCGGCGCGCGGTACCAGCGAACGCCAGCGGCTGCCTTCAGGTGATGCCTGACCGATCTGACGGATACGGTCTGCCCGATAGTTGAGGCTTTCGACCAAGGTGCGCAGTTGACCCGACTCATGTCCGATCTGCGCAATGAAGGCCGCCATGCGCTGGCGACCGACAATGCCGTACTTGCCCATCGTTGCATTCAGGGCAGGAACAAAAACGCCAGCTTGTCGGCTGGCGTTGGGGAGGATCTGCTGCAGTTGCTTTTCTGTGACTGCCATCATGTGTGTCCTGTGAAAATGGTCAGGTAGGTCCAACATCCACTGTGCGCAGTGGCTTGGTTGCCTTTTTCTTCTTGCCCTTGGCTTTCGCCTTGCCCTTCTTGCCGCCGTTGCACTCGACGACCGTGGTCCAGCCTGAGCCGTTGAAGGTGTGTTCGACGCCGTCCACCAGGTACTCGCCGTCCAGGCCGTTCTTGAAGCCCTGGGCGTTGATCGAGCGCTCGGCGAACAGATCGGTTCGTCCCATCATTTCCAGCCGCACCCCGGCCGTGCTTCGGTTGAACGCGGCCAGGCGGGCGCGAGCGGCCTGCTCTGCGGCTTTCTGGTCCGGGTATACATGGCGGTCGGTGTGCACCGCAGGGATCCCGGCGGGTGCGTCGTCGTTGCCCAGCTCCACTATCCTGAGGGCGCCAGTCTTCTTGTCCTGGTGCTTGGTCTTCACCGCCTTCTGCGCGCTGCGGTCACCCAGGCGGAACGAGTAACGCGCCACGTCCTGACGCCTGATCACCACCGCACCGAATGACTTGCCGCCCGGCGTGGCACCGCCTTGACGGGGCATCACCAGCAGCTGGCCGTTGGCGACCTTGGCTGTGCAGTCGTACTGTTTGGCCAGCCGAGTCAGAAAGTTGAAGTCCGATTCGTTGCGCTGATCGACACGCGGCACCTTTGTCTGCACGTTGCAGCCTGGCTTCCAGCCGTTGCGCGCCGCCACGTCGCTGACGATCTGCGACAGCGGCACGTTCTCCCAACTGCCGCTGCGTGTGGTCTTGCCGCTCCCGCGCATGTCGCTTGCCTTGCCGCGCAGTGTCAGCGTATCGGGCGGTCCAGTGAGCTCCAGCTCATCCACCGCATAGCTGCCCAGGCGTGCCAGCGCCTGCCCCTCATAACCGAGGAAGATCTCAATCTTCGCCCCGCGCGCGGGCAGCGTTACAGCCTGTTCGCGGTCATCGATGTGCAGCTCGAACTCATCGGACTCCATGCCCGGCTTGTCCTTGGTGCGTAGCAGCAGCAACCGGTCGTTGATCAGCGCGGTGATATCGCGGCCGTCAGCGACGATGCGAAACATCGGTTTCATTGGCCCTCCAGAATTGAAAAGCCCCGCACACGGCGGGGCTCGATAAATGGGGCCGCGATCAGTCCCACAGCGTGATCTCTTCGGCCTCCGGTTCAGCCAGGTCAGGCAGGGTGATCAGGATCCCGGCGCGGTAGGGTTGCGGCTCATCGGCCAGCCCCTGATTGGCCTGCAGTACTGCCTCGACGGTCCCGCGCAAATGGCCGTAGTAGCCATTGCACAGGGTGTCGAGCAAATCCCCGTCAGACGTTCTGCATATCAACGCCATACTTGACGAACTCCAGTGCGAAAGACTGTTTACGCGGGATGCCCCCGGCGAGCAGCGAGGCTTGCTCTTCGTCCACGCTAACCAGGCACCAGCTGCCGAGCACCGAGCCATACCCGGTGGTCAGCATCATCGGCTTGAGCTCTCGCGCAATAGCGCGCAGCGCATCGAGCTGGCCGATACCGCCCTTGAACGTCGGGAAGATTGCGCCCTTGATCGTCAGTCGGTCTTCGCCCTGACCTACGCCCTGCTGGGCGATGTCGCGCGTCAGCCGCTCTTGACCCTGCCAGCGATAGGCCGTCTTGCGGCTCAGCTCATCGAAGGCCGCCGTATCGAGGTTGAAGTAGAACGTGCGCCCGCCCGGTTTGAGGGGCTGCATCACCAGCAGGTGCGCGAACGGCTTCACAGCTGCAGCCGCAGATGAACCGGCAGGCTTGATCGCACCTGTCGGCAGAATGCCAGGCGTCTTGCCGACCAGGCCCGCGATGCGCCTGGCCGCCGAGCTGGCACGACCCGTTTGCGAGCCCAAGACCGTCAGCACCCCGAGCACCGCAGTGGTGCCGGGGGTGGATGGTCCATTCTTGTTCGCCACCTGAGTCGCGAACCCCTGCGCGGCCCGTATCGCGCGCAAGCCGCGCTGCAGCTTTGCGCCCTTCTGCGGATCCAGCGAGCCGCGCCGCTCCAGCTCATCCGCCGCGACCGTCATCCCCATGACCGCGATGTTGAGCGGATCAAGCATCCCGCCTGGCCCGTTGCGGCCCGCCTCACCGGCCGCAACGACGGACGACAGCACCCGCGTCATTTGCTCTTCGTATGCCATGGCACCTCCTTAGGCTACATCCGCTGCGTCGTACAACTGCCCCGAGCTCATGCGGGCACCGGCATCCCGCTGCCAGCCTTCCCACATGCCCCGCAGCGTGTTTTCTGCCGAGCGCACAACTTGCGCCGGATCCTTCACATCCCCCTGCACCACCAGCGACACCGACGGCGCGAACGAAAACGCCTGATCGACCTTCGGTGCTGGAGGCTTGGGTGGGGTGGCTGCGCTGGCCACCTGTGCGGCACTCGCTGCAGGCGGCGTGGTCGCGACCAGGTCGCGCACCACTTCCCCAGGCGCCTTGGCAACGGCCTGGGGTTTGTCCTCGCCGAACAGCTTCAGCCCGAGCCAGCCGCCCAGCGACTCGCCGCCCATGCTGCCCAGGGCGGCACCGATGGCCCCGCCGATGGCTGTGCCGATGATTGGCACCACCGATCCCAGCGCGGCACCGGCAGCACCACCGGCCAGCGCACCGGCAAGGCCGCCAGCAGCGGATCCGTAGCCGTCAGCTTTCTGGTCTCTGGTCTCTGCGTTCATGGCGGTATCCAGCACGGTCATCCCTGAGTCGAGCAGCGCCCCACCAGGGGCAAACCTTGAGACCTTGCCCGCAACTCCCAGCACCTTGCCGAATCGCCCCGGCCCACCGCTGGCGGTAAGCGGCGCTACCGTGGCAGCAGGTGGTGCCGCTGGAACAACGGGGCGCGGCACAGACGTGCCTGCGCTCCGACGCCCTGCCCGACCGATCCGGCCGTCACGACCACGTCGGGCACTGCGGCCACGTCGCCGGGGCTGGCCAGGACCATCACCACCAGGGCCGCCGCCCAATCTACCCAATGCGCCGGCATTGACCACGAAGACACGCAGAGGCTCGCCGCCAAGGCCCGTCGCGGGGTCATTGCTGGCAGGTGCGCCGAATACCTTACCCAGCGCACCTAGCCCCGCGTCGACCACCGGGTTTCCAGTCTTGGCGGCCACCTCCCCTGCCGCAGCCGCACGACCGGCCGTACGGGCCATCACGCGGCCGCGAGCCAGGTTGACCACACCGCGTCCGATCTTCAACGCGCTGCGCGCCGTCACCAGAGCGGCAATACTCGCCGTCACTGCTGCAATGCCCTGCACAACCATCGGGAAGCCGTCGCTCAGCCACGTCAAGCCTCGGGCCACAGCTTTGGCGCCCTTGGCAAACGCATCAGTCGCAGGTCGGATTGCGTCGCCTACGCTGCGCATGCCGTCATCGACCGCCTGCAGCGTCTCGGCCCAGATCTGCGCCGAGGTCTCACGGCGCTCGGCCAGGTTCTTGTCCAGAATGCCCGTGGCCTTTTGCGAGTCGGCTTTCAACTCGGCATAAAGCCCACGGTTCTGACCGTATGCAGTGAGCGCGGCCTTGACCTGCATGTCCGCGAACAGATCACCCGTGCGCAGGGTCTTTTCCAGCGCCTCCAGCGCGGCCTTGGCCCTCTCCGGGTCGACCTCCTTATCGATCTTGGCCTGGGCATCCTTGAGTTTCTGCGCCTTGGCTGGGTCCGTCGCCTGCACGTACTGCATGGCCAGGGCCATCGAAGATTCGATGACGTTCATGCCCTTCTGCAGCCCGGTGTTCAACGACGCCTGGTAATCGATTCCGGCGTCCTTGTACGCCTTGACCACATCACTGGCGCCAATCTTCTCCATCCAGTTCTTAAAGTTGTTTGCCGCTTCGTCCGAGCTGCCCGCAGTCTTCATCTGCACCTGCAGCATCGAGCCGAGCGATGTAACAGCCTCTAGGCCGGTGATCCCGTTCTTCTCCATCCCTGCCAGCAGCTGCGGGAACCACTTGGCCATGTCGTTGGCCTCGAAGCTGCCCGCCTGGCCCTGGAACGCGATAGCCTCCAGCGCCTGCTGCATCATCTTCGGATCGGTGATTTTGGCGTTCTGCTGCAGGGCCATGATCATGCTCGCCGTGTCGACGCCCGAGGCGCCCTGCCCCACAGCGAACTTGGACGCGACCTTGGCGTACGACATCGCCTGGTCCAGCTCCATGCCCGCACCGACCAGCTGGTTGATCAGGTCCGCCACGTCGTTGCGCGACATGCCGGTATCCGTCGACGTCTGGATAACGGCCCGACTGAGCTCCACCTCTTTAGGCGTGTTGGCCGCGTCCGACTTGATCGCGATGTCGCGAATGATCGCCTGATAATCCGCGCTGATCTTCGTCGGCACGGCGGCCAGGCCGACGCCCACCGCCGTCGCACCGACTGCGGTTTTCAGGGACGACCGCCCTGCCGCGATCTGCTGGTGTCCCTTGAGTTGCAGATCTGCAGCTTTGGCTTCCCGTCCCAGACGTGAGTACTCCCGCCCGAGACGTCCGACCTCCACGCCCTGTTTACGCAACGCGTCGAGGTTGGTGTTCAGCTTGCGCAGCAGTTTGTCAGCCGTGGCAGCACCGGTATCGTGTGCCCGCTTCCATTCTGTCTGCAGCTTCATCGTTTCGCCGATGGTGCTCTTGAGCACCTTGGCCTTTTCACCCTTCTTCGCCAGCTTGTCGATGCCGCCTTCCACTGTGCGGAAGGCGTTGCCGACCGACGCCGCAACCGCGCCGCCGAGTACCAGCGATAACGAAACCTTGTTCGCCATCTGTCACCCCCTGTGCGGCTCAGTCCGTGAGCCACCAGACCATGTCCGACCAGGTCATGGCCTGAATTTCGGCCGACGAGAAACCCAGCTCCCGGGCCAGCCGCTTGGCCAGCCCCTTCTGCAGGTTCGCGTTAAAGCTCGTCTTCCTGCACCAGGCGAAAATAACCGGCCTGCAGGCGTGAATAATCCTTCAAGACCAGGCCTTCCAGATCCTTGACGCCGACTTGGGCCAGGGAGGCGAACAGGTTCAGCTCGGTCTGTTCTTCGTCGCCGCTGGCTGTCAGCTGCGCAGCGCGAATGTCCCGCACCGTCGGGGCACGCAGGGTGATTTTGTCGGCGGTGATGCCGTTGAGCTCAGTGGGCTTGCTCAGCGTCACGATCACGCTGTCGGCGCCGAGGTTCAGGTAGTTGGGCAATGGTTTGGCCATGGGTCAGTTCCTTGTGTTGAGAGGGGTTAGAGGCCGAGGGCTTGGCGCTGCGCGGCGAGCTGGTCGACGCCATCAATCACACGCTTCATGCCGAGTGCATCGATCTCGTAGATCACACGCCCGTCGACTTCGAGCTTGTAGTAGGTCACTCCGACCGAGTGCTTGATCTCGGCCTTGTCGCCCGGTTTCCAGTCGCCCAGGTCTACTTCCTTGAGCGTGCCGCGCAGGGTGACGACCACCGGCTTGATGACGCCCTTCAGGCCCTTGAAGGCGCCCCGAAAAGTGCCGTTGAAAGCGGTACCGTCGGCCAGGCCGAAGAACTTCAGCGACTCGCGCCGAATCCCGGTGGTGGTAAAGGCCGCCTCCTGTTTCTCCATGCCTTGGTCCAGCTCGACCGGCATGTCCATACCGCCCGCGCGGTGCTCTTCGGTCTTGAGCGTGAGCTTGGGCAGGGTCAGGCTGGGCACATCGCCCTGAAAGCTCACGCCATCGACGAACAGGTTCAGGTTGGCCAGGGTTTCGGGAATCATTGCCATTGCAGGTGCTCCTTAAGTGCGGGCGTCGAGGACTTCGGTCAGCCACTGGTTGGTGACTTCAACGCGGAAGTTGGGGTTTTCGGCGGGCGGCACGTCGGTGAAACGGATGTTCCAGTACACCTTGCCCTGCTCCAGCTGGCTGGCCGTGTTCAGCTCGGTGTCGGCGTACACCTCGAAGTTGATGATTGCGCCCTGCGCCTTCAGGTCGCGCATGAACGCCTGCAGGCCCTCGGTCACGTCCTTGACGTAGGTGGCAGTGATCGATCGGTCAACGGCCCACTTGTGGCCGTACAGGATCGCGTCCATGACGATGTCCATGGTGCGCACGCGGGTGACGAACGCCCATTTGGGATCACTCGACAGGGTACGGTTGCCCCACAGTCGGTAACCGTCATCGCGGATGATGGTGGTCACCTTGGCGTTGTTCAGCAGGTTCGCCCGGCAGGTTTCATCACCGTCGAGGAACTCGACCGGCCGACCAGTACCGGTGATGCCGACGAACTCCTTGTTCGACGGCGAGGCCCAGAAGCCGTATTCGCTGTCGGTCCAGGCGAACAGACCAGCCACCCAGGCCGAGCTGGGGGCGTTGACCGTCGCGCTGGTGTCGGTGTCCCACAGCTGCACGCCCGGATCGACGATGTAGGCCCGCTTGGCACCGAACTCGCCTGCGTATGCGATTGCCGCCTCATCAGTGGTGTTCGGTCCATCAATGATCGCGATCCCACGCAGCTTGTCCGCCAGCGCCACGAGTGCGGTACCGACCGCCTGGGTGGCACTGTGCTTGGGCGTGATCAGCAGCCGCGGCTGTGCGTTGAACCGGCTCTTGCCATCGAGCAGCGCCTGCAGGCCGGTGCGCTTGCCGTCGGCCTGGACACCGCCGATGATTGCCGAGATCTGTTCGGCGGGTGTATCGAGCTTTGCCACCCCGCAGGCGACGATGACTGCCTTGGCGCGCATGTAGATTGCGCGGCAGGCCTTGGTGATCGCTGCGTTTGGCCCGAAGGCCGCAACGGCCTCGCGCTCGCTGGTGATCAAGACCAAGTCGTTCACCTTTGCCGAGGCATCCGCACCAGGCGTGAAAGTGTCGACCAAGCCAATGATCGAGGACGACGGCAGCGCGATGACTCGGGCACCGGTATCGACGTTCGTTACAGTGACGCCGTGGAAGAATCCAGCCATGTTTACTCCAGATATGAAAAAGCCCCGCAATGCGGGGCCGTGGGGGTAAGAAAGGTGATAGCGCCTAGAGCGAGCGATCTCAGGTTTGATCAGCGATCCAAGCAGGCGGGTTCGGCCTATGCTCGGTCGCAGGGAATACCGTCCCTTGCGGCCAGTCACGCAACTGCTGGATGTAAGCGAGTAACTCTGAGAACTGAGCACTTGTGAGCGTTGTGGGATGCCCCTGATCGACCTCATCCCGATGACGCTCTCGCAGCCACGTCACGCGCTGTATCTCGCCATCTCGCCAATATCGCTCCCGGCGGCTCGACGCATCCGGGTCAGGCGCAGCTGTGGCGAGCTCAGGCATTCCACCCTCGCCCTGAATGATGAGTTGTCCTTGACGTTCGCCTTCCAGCAGTGCTTTTTTCAGCTTCACATCGATCTCAATCGCATCGGCCGGGATCTGATCCTGTGAGTAAGCCGCTGAGTCTAGGAAACTGCGGGTGTCGTGGTGGTAGTAGATCTTCATCATCAATACCCTTCAGTTGCCGAATGCAACCCAGAAAATTGCGCCAGGGGAAGCGGTGTAGTTGTTTTGCAAGCGAACGACCGAACGCGACAGCAGCGCCGCACCCGGAGCATTCGCCGCGCGGACGTTCATCGTGTGAAATGCCATCGTCGCGAGCACGCCAAATCCTTCTTGCGGGAATGCGAGCGATAGTGTGACGTCACGTACTGGCCCCACTTCTGCAGCAGCGTCGACCGCAGTGGGTATGCCCGTTTCGAGTCCCCAATTGATAACCATGCCGCCGAGCCACGTGGGGAACGCAAAGTGCCCCCGCGCACCGAACAACCACGAGACGCCGTAGCGGATTTTGCCGGGAGTGACCACCTTCTCCTGGTTAGTGCCCGCGACTAGCTCATCAAGAGTGGCGAGTTTTACAACGCCGTAATCATCTTCACGCGCCTGGCGCAGAAAGTTGCCAAGCCGAGCTGACAGGGTCTTAGGCGTTATAACCTTTTCGGTGTTGTTGCCTTGGGTGACTTCTTCGGCAGTCGCAAGTTTGACGACGCCGAAGTCATCTTCTCGCGCTTGGCGCAGATACTTACCGAGCACGCCCTTGAGGGTAAGCGGAGAAATCATCGTGTTAGAGTCTTCACCAGTATCTGCCGCAAGCTGCGAAGAGAAACGCGCGATTCCCTCTCGGCTGGTGGTCGCTTGCAGTATCTTTGCAGCAATGGCTTGGAAGACCCGCAATGCGCTCATCGGCTTTGTCGTGTCAGAACCCTGCTCAGCTTCGACTTGGCTTGCCATGGCAATGCCATAGCCGCTCAGAGTCGTGGGCAGGCCCGTCAAAGCACTGTAACGCACACCCCACAACAAGCTGCCGTCCCCCTCCATCGGCCCGCTGAACGAAACTTTCGTGGGGTAGACACGCATCCCGTTACCTGATGCCCAAGGCTCAGGGCCCAGCGCAATGAACAAATTGTTCACCACATTCTGATTGCCCCATGCGCCAATCGCGCCTTTCCAGTTCCTCGCCGCCTTGTCGCGGAACACCAGGCCATTGGCCCAGCTCGCGGAGCTGTCCCCGATCATGTTGAGCACGCGCGATTCTGTCATCTGTATATCGCCGGTCATCTCACCACCTGCTAGCGGCAACCGGGTATTCACGCGTGAATCGACATACTCTCGTGTAGCCAGCACAACAGACGGGTCAATCTTCAGCTGCACGTTGCTGGAGCTGCTGACAACGAGATTCATCCGAACGACTTGGGTACGCCCCGACCCCTGGTTGAGCATCGGTTTGTAGGTCGGCGCGCAATTGGCCACCGCCACAAGGTCGCCGTCCGCGTCATACAGCCCAATCTCACGAATCCAGCGCCCGCCCACATCAGCCGGGATGATTTGCTCGGCGACGATAATGGCGCTGTCTTTCTCGTCTACTTTCAGCTGATTCAGCGGCGCGCGGCGCCACTCGCCCAAGAGCGCGGTCTGTGTAGCGTTCGGCGTCGGATCGGTGCCGTTGGCGTCACCCACGCCCATCTGCGTGATCTTCCACGGGATGCCGAGGGCGTCAGCGTTAGCCTGCTTGGCCGCCCCCACGTTCGTGAGGATGGCGTAAAACTGGGAGTTCTGGTCAACCATGTGCAATGTCCAGAGTATCAATGGTGTGTTCACGGCCACCACGGCCGATGCGGCCGGTGACCTCGATTTCACGCGAAATGGGCGGGTAAACGTCGAGCACATCGCCGTCGCTCACTGAGCCACCGATGAAGTACTTGCCAAGGGTTTCGAGGCTGATCTGCAAACCTGTCATCTGGCGGCTCACAGGCCGCGCGTCATCGAGCAGTGC
The DNA here is from genome assembly GCF_009650575.1 of Pseudomonas sp. MNR3A. NCBI lineage: Bacteria > Pseudomonadati > Pseudomonadota > Gammaproteobacteria > Pseudomonadales > Pseudomonadaceae > Pseudomonas > Pseudomonas sp. MNR3A. The sequence goes on from NZ_VZZS01000011.1 coordinate 10,555, forward strand.
CGTCAGCTCGCGGTACGTCTCTTCACTGATTCCGCCGTTGGAAACACCGATCTTTAGCGCAAAAGTGCCGGGTACACCCTCAGGCTGCTGGTTGAACCACTCCAGCACCTCGATCAGGTACCCAAAGGGCTCAACGACGCGGCGCAGAGCGCCAATGGTTCCTTTGCGGGCATGGACACGAAACGCCGAGCGGATGACCGAGCGCTTGACTTCGTCCGACCAAGTATCGTCCCAGCGGTCCACCGACCACGCCCATGCCAGCTGGTACAGCAGGTGCGACGGGCAGTTGTCGGGGTGGTAGAGCGCTCGCAACGGCACCGTCGGAGTCTCGACAGCTGCGGTTTCTATGGCCCGCTCCAGCAGCGTGCTGTTGTGAGGAAGTAAGCTCACGTCACCTCCCCACGCTTAACGCTCACCCCAGTGCACCAGGCGGCCTGGGCTTTTGTCGGCCGCAGATCAAGCCAGCCGATCAGCTCAACCCGGCTGACACCGTCGATATGCAATTGGGCGTCAATGCCTGAGCGGGCGACCTCAACGCCAAGGCGACGTCGCGGATTGACCCATGCTTCCAAGCGGCGCTTCGACTCGGCAAGCACCGCTTCACCCTCTGGACCTGAACCGGCGAGGTACACGACCGCATCGATCTGATAGCGCAGGATCTCAGCGCTCTGCACCCGAACCCTGTCAGCCACGGGCCTGACGTCGTCGTCATTTAGATGCAAGGCAACCTCTGCCAGCAGGTCGGCGCTGGCGTGGCCATCGTTTTCGACGCTCAACACCGTGACATCAACAACGGCAGGCGACGGGCTCTCAGCGGTTGCATCCGCGACCCTACCCGACGCATTGCGCGCGTGCAGAATGTAGCTGTTACGTGGCCCCGCTGTGGTCAGGCCCTCATAGACCAGCTGTACCCGCTCACGCAGAGCCTCATCAGTCTCGAACACCGCCGATACCGGTGGCACGGCAGTGAGGTTTTCAGCCTGCACCAACAGCCGCTGCAGGCTGACATTCGCCGCGAGATGATCAAGATCACTGCCCTTGGCGTAAGCGAGCAGTAGCGCCTTGGCCGCGTCGTTGATACGCGAGCGGGTGGTGAGCTTGCGATATGCCCCTACCTCGATCAGCTTGGTCACTGGGTCGCTCTCAAGCAGCGCCGTCCAATCATCTCCCATATTGACGCGGAAAGCTCTCAGATCAGCCTGGTACTGATCTTCAAAATCCAGATCTTCAAGCACCTGCGGCGCAGGAAGCGCCGTCAAATCAATCATGCTCACGCGCTCACCTCCACAACCATGTTGTCGCCCAGGTACACACCGGAAAGCTCCAGGGTGATCTGCCCGTCCAGCACCGCAACAACGCGCACGCGCTCCAGCTGCAGACGCGGCTCCCAGCGCCCCAACGAACGAGCCACTTCCGCTTGCACCGCGCTTTTCCAGCCATCGTTGACTGGCAGATCCACAAAGCGGCGCAACTCGCTGCCATATTCAGGCCGCATGCGACGACTGCCGATGGGGGTAGTCAGGATGTCTTCGATGGACTGCCGTAAGTGGGCCACGCCCGACAACGGCTGCCCGCCACGGCGGTCCAGTCCGATCATGGCGTTACTCCACTCGCTCGAAGTCAGGATGTCGCTCAAGGCACGCTATGGCCTCGGCATCCCTCGTCGGCACCACGACCCGCCCCGCCGCCACCAGCAATGGACGCAGGTTCGTGGTGAAAATCTGCCGCGAGGTGAACCGCGTGTCACGGAACGACGCCACGGCAGGAGTGATCAACGGGTCATCAGGTTTCTTGTTCGCCATACATTCTCCAGGCCAAAAAGAAGCCCGCTCGAGGCGGGCTGTCAGTGTTTGTGGTTCGGCGTGTTCCCGGCTGTATCGATGATCCGGGCCCCGCCGCGTATGTCGCCCGTCACCTGCAAGGTGCCGTTAATGGTCACGTCTCCGGTGACGGTGACGCTGCCTGTCTTCGCGGTAATCGCCGTGTCCGTCACCACCACCTCGCTACCACCCACCTTCACCGTGGCGGTGCCGCTGGGTAGCGTGATCGAGTAGGACTTGGCTTGCCAGTCGTACACCAGAGAACCACCATCATCGAAGCGCCAGACCTCGGTGTGGTCGCGGTTATCAGGTGGGGCACCTGCATTGCCATACAAGCCGGGCACGAAGGTACCCTGCGCGGGTTCGCCACTCGGGCTGACAAGCATGCCCTGCTCACCCAGGCTAGGCGCCCGCCAGTGCCTGGCCTTGCCAGCCGCGAGCGCATGCCAGCGTACCCAGGCGCTGGTCCAGTCGTCGCCGTCCGAGACACGCACCATCGCCGCCTCAAGATCCACCGCAACAACCCGACAAGGGATCACCAGGCTGGCCAACATGCGGTCATGCTGCGCAGACACATAGCTCATGTGATCTCTCCGGCAGGCGTGTAATCCTCCTTGTGCCCGGCACCGAGATCGGGCTCGAAGCCCCACATCAGCGAGCTGGCCGGCTGGTTCGGCCAAGGCCATTCCTCCTCGCCGAGATAGATGATCTGGGTCCACTCGACCACCCACACGGCATACCCATCCAGCTCCGGGCGGGTCCAGTCCTGCTCGGCCCGCACGAACACCGCGTTCTCGACGGAAAGCCCCCACGTCTGCATGCGCAGCAGCACGGTCAGTTGCGCGCCTGCGAATGCCGCGACCTTCAGCGCGTCTTCCACTTCGCTCCCGACGATCACGCGAGCCTCGAACCGGGCCTCGACGCCGGTTTCGCCTGTGCCAGGATCCGGGCCGGGCTCCCAGCCTGCCAGCTCGATCACTACGGCAGGCAAAGCCAGCACCCGCATCTGATCGGGCATGGCCGTGACCAATTGCAGGCCAGGGATGGCAGCGCTGATGTGTGCTTCCATTGCGGCATACAGCCACGCTAGGGGGATAGGTGAATCATCCATTGCCGGACTTCCTCAAGTATTTCTGCAGTTCGAAGTTCAGCTCCTGCTCCATCACCTCCAGCAGGCGCTCGTGAGCGCGGCGAGTCCAGGACTCGAAGTGCGGCCTGACGCCTTCCAGAGAGATCTTGGCCTTGGCCAGGGGGAAGCGACTGTCGTTCTCGGCAATCCAGCCCGAGCTGACACCGCCCGCGCCCGACACCTCGCTATCCGGGTAATCGCTGGCCTTGAAGTGCTTGCTGACCATGCGGATCCAGATATCGGGCTTGCCGCCGTAGACCTTCTTGAAGAACGCCCCTTCATACCGGCGCCCAGCAACCGACACGCCCGACCGGGTCTGCCGGGCTCGCCCCGCGCGGCTGGCCTCAATCGCGTTGATGCCGAACCAGAGCTTGCCCTGTCCGTTGTTGTTCACCGGGTAGGCCCGCAAACGCTGACGCACCGCCGCGATGGCTATCCGCTGTTCCTTGCCGACCGCCCGGGCGATATGCGTCTGCAGCCAGCGCAGCGTCTTGTTGAGCGACCGGCGCTGAGCAGCGGCCGCAGCCTTGGGCACCAGGGCAGCGAAGTCCTTGAAGGCCTCGATCTCACCCGGATCGGCCTGCAGGGTGATCAGGCCGGAATTGGCCGACTGCTTGGTGTGGCTACCAACGCTCACGGCGCCTTCCTCAGCACCAAGGTCACCAGTCCGTCCCCGCCAGGCTCAACGTTCGTGATGATGTAGTTGCCGCCACCATCCTCGGGCGGCAGATCGATCGCCACGGCTTGGCGTATCTCGACGCCTGCGTTGTCGCCGACCCGGATGACCAAGTGCGGCTCCCGCAGCCCGGTGTTGATGCGGCCGAGCTTGGGTTGCAGCCAGGGCGCCGAGAACATCCCCAGCACCTCACACCCTTCGATCCGGGCGGGATCGCCCAGTACTTCGAATACCGTCTCATCCAGATCTTCCACCAGATCGCGGAAGCTCATGTCAGCGCTTCGCTTTCAAGCGGATGATCGCCTTCGGCCGGGTGACCAGGTGCAACGGGTTGGACTGCGCTTCGCCTGCAACACCTTTCTTGAAGGGCATCATTTCCAACTGGCTGTAGTAAGGCAGGCCCTCGGTGTTGACCGTGTCCATGTAGTCGGCCGGTGCGAAGCGGGTGATGCACAGACCCGGCACACCTTCAGGCACCAAACGGGCATCGTCATCGCCTACGAACGCGGTGCTGCCCACCTTGCCACGGTAGCGCTCCCAGGTGATGCCACCGAAGTCGAACGCCTCACGGCCGTCAGCCCGCAGCGCGGCAGCGTACTGGGTGCCCTCGTAGGTTTCCTTGACGCTGCGATGCGCGATCAACAGCCGCCAGAAGTTCTTACCGCAGAAGGCTCGCGCGCCCGAGCTGGCCGTCGCGCCCAGCGCCTCCTCCTGAGCATCCAGTGCATCAACGCACTTCACCCGGACTTCGGTTTCGAGCTTGTCCAGATCCATCACGATCTCGACTGGCTTGATGTCGAAGCGTTTGTAGATATCGAGCAGCACCGTTTTGCCATCGGCATCGAGCACAAAGCCGTTCAGGGCGCCCATGCGGTGAAACTCATGGGTGGCATCCAACTGACGCCGAGCCTTTGCCAGGCGCTTGTTCACCACGTCCTGCACCGCTTGCAGCTCGGTCTGCGATCCGAAGGCGCGAATACCTTGGATCTCGTCGGCCTTGATCGCAAAACGCTCAGGCAGGTGCACGGTGTTGAACGGCAGCAGGATCCGTTTGCTGCCACCGACCACCAGGCCCGAGGTGCCGCGCTCGCCTGCCGGTACCAGCGCGAGCGTCTCGCCGTCCTTCTCGACCTGCACGGTGATGGTGGTTACCCCCTCTTCCTCGAACAGACCCAGCTCAGCGATACGCCCCGGCACAAAGGGCTGCTCGTTGATAGCGGCGGTTAGGGCCGGAACAGTGAATGCGTTGTCTTCAAAAATCTCGATGTCAGCCATGAAGGCCCTCCAGAAATGCAAAACCCCGCACTGGGCGGGGCTGGAATAAAAAGGTTCGCGGTCAGCGAACGATGATGAACTGCGAAGCGAGGGCTTTCTCGCCGTCCAGATCCAGGCCGGTCAGCAGGGCTTCCGATACCTCAGCAAGGCGGACCACTGCCCGGCCTCGACGAGGCACGTCGGAGGAGCCAACGGAGGCGAACAGAATGCACTTGGCGGTCTGGCTACCGTCCTCGGCTGCAGGGTCATACGGTGCGAACTGCCCAGAGGCGGTGACCAGGCCAAGCACCTGACCGGCCACCAGCGCTTCGCCCGGCGCGATATCAATCGCCTCGCGAGAGATCTGCCCGGCCCCTTCGGACAGCAGGAATTCACCGGCATGGACCGGTTCGACGTAGGTGTTGCTCATGTTCAGGCTCCTTTGCCGGTATGTTGTTGCGTGGCCTGCCGACGGGCAGACCAGATGTTGCTGGGGTTGGGTAATGCCGCCTTCACCTTTTCAGGCTCGTCCTCGGCCGGTGGGAGGCTATTGTCGATCTCGAAGCCCTTGCCAGAGCCAACCAGCTTGTCGAACAGACGAGCACGCACCGCTCCGGGGTCCAGCCCAGCCTGCACATATTCTGCGGTGAGCTCCGGCAGGCGGGCCGCCGCGCACAGATCGCGCACGGCCTTTGCGCGGGTTAATGCAGCCTGCACAGTTGCTGCGTCTGCAAGCTTCGTAGATGCGATCAATGGCTCGACCAAGTTACTGATACCGGCCTTGGCGCAGGCCTGGGTGATCTGCAGCGCCAAAGCAGCCGAATCTGGTTCGGGGCCTGCAGGAGGTGCGGCGGGGGTATCCTGCGGCTCGGTTGGCACCTGCTCGGCCTGGCTCGCTTCAAGCTGGTCCAACAACGCTTGCGGGGTTTGCCGGTACCGCGCGAGCGCGGTGCCCTGCCCCAGGCACGCTTGAACCTTGACGCCATTGCCCACCTCATCGGCCAGGCCCAGGTTCAGTGCTTCCTGAGCCGTCAGCCAAGTTTCGGCATCCACCATCCGGCGCAGCTCTGCGTCATCAATGTCCGGCGCTTTGGCCTTGTAGGCCGCAATGATCGCCTCGAAGGCCTGGTCGAGCATGTCAGCCACTCGCCGCAGATCCTCGGCATCGCCGCCCACCCAGGTATAGGGGTTGTGGATCATCAGCATGGCGTTGGATGCCATGATCACCCGATGCGCGCCGCAAACCGCGACGCTCCCCGCGCTGGCAGCAAGGGCATCGATTCGCCCTGTGCAACGCTCACCGAGCCGCGCCAAGGCGTTGTGGATGGCCAGGCCCTCGAACAGGTCACCCCCGATGGTGTTAAACGCGACGACCACGGGGGAGTCTCCGTCGTCCACAGCCTTGAGATCCTGGATGAACTGATTGGCGGTGATGCCCCAGGCGCCGATCTCGCCGTAGACGTACACCTCGATGACCTTGGCGTCGCCCTCGGCCTCGGCTGCGGCCTTGATCGTGTACCACTGCTGGTCCTGCACCGGCTGCGTGGTCCTGGCCTTGTTGAAGATGCGGAACGGCATCAGCGGTTTCAGCGGTTTCATTTGCTCTCCTTCTTGTCGGATTCGTCGGGGTCATCGTCGATGGCCGACAAGCTGCTGTAGTTGAGGCCCAGGTCTTTCGCCCTGGCGATATCGGCGGCGTTTTCCTCATCCACCGTTTCTGCGTTGGTACCCGCTCGCAGGCACATTTCGCTACGCGAAGCGAAGCCTGCCCCCACTTCGAGCATCCGCGATTGCACGTCCTGCACGGGATGGATGTAGGCCCAACCTTGCGGCACCCAACGCGTGCGCAGGTACTCACGGCGCCGCTGGGTGTAGTCAACCAGGTCGAGCGCACCCGACAGCACCGCCATGTCCATCCAGGCCGACCGCACTGGGCGGCACAGTTGATGGACGTACACCTGGAACTGAAGCTGCTCGAGGCGGCGGCGAAACTCTGTGAGCACCACGCGGATCGCGCGGTCGTTCACGTCGCGCATGTCGCCGGTCATCAACTCATAGGGCAGCCCTGCCCCAGCCGCTGCAGCGGTCAGTTGCTGCCGCATGAAGTCGGGGTAGTTGTTACCGCCATCGGGGGGATCCGAAAACTCGACCTGCTCGCCCGGCAGCAGCTCCTGCATCGTGCCCGGCTCCAGCGCCACCATCGGCGTGAAGCTGTCACGGTCGTAGTTGACCGGTGCGCCAGTGACCATGTCCACGGGGGGAGGCCCCATTGCGTCCGGGGCGGGCTTGCGCACGAACCCGGCAAACAGGTTGGCGACTTCCTGGCGAAACAACACCGCATCGTCGTAGTTGTCCAGGCTGCGCAGACGCTTGAGTACCGGGGCAAGTCGCGGCACTCCCCGCAGTTGTCCAGGCTCCAGTGGCTCGAAGACATGCAGCATTTGCTCAGCCGGAACGCGCACCAGCGGGTTGTAACCGGCGTTCTGCGAGGACTTGTCGCTGGGATGGTTGCGGTAGCACCAGTAGGCGACCCGGCGCCCGATGCTGTTGAACTCGATGCCAGCGCGGATCACATTGCCAGAGCGGGTTATTTCGAACTTGTCATGCGGCACGAACTCGGGGGCCAGGCATTGGAGTTGGAGCGGTACCGCCAGCCCGTCTTCCAATCGCCGAGGACGAAGCCGCACGAAGCATTCCCCGGACTGCTCGACGGTGCGCGCGATCAGCGCTTGCTGGCCGTAGAAGTCGGTCAGCTCATCGGCGTCCGACTCATCGACCCAGTCCTCCCACAGTACCTGCATGGCCCCTCGCAGGGCCTTGTCAGTCAAGCGGGGTTGCGGGGTAATGCCGGTGCCGATCAGGTTGCTGACGCGCTTGTCGATCACGTTGGCCGCGTACGGGTCATTGCGCACCGCAGCGCGGGAACGCGAACGCAGGTTGCGCAATGCCGGCATGATGAGGCTGTTCGGCCCGGTGTCCGGTGCGTCCCAGTTCGACGAGCGTCGTCCTTCGGCAGCCCCGTCGTAGCTGGCCTTGATCCGCTCAGGCACCAGGATGCCGGAGCGCGTGGAGATAAAGCGACTCACAACCCTTTACCCCCGTGGTAGAGCCGCACCACCCGCGAGCGCGGCCCGGCAGACTGGACCAGCTCCGAACGGATCAAGTCACGGGCGCGCATCAGTTCGTCCACGGACCGGTACTCGACCGTCCGGTCGGTGTAACGCACGGTCTTTTCGCCGCGCGCAATTGCACGCTCGACTGCCGCGAGGTGAGCTTGGGTATATGCCATGGTCAGCGTCTCTTGAGGTAGCCGCTGGTGGAGCTGCGGCGTTGTACGATTGGAGGTGGTGCGACGGGCGCCGGTAGTGCCTGCGTCGTTGGCCTGCTGACTGGATCCTGTTTAGCAGCTGAAGAGCTTTCGTCATCATGATCGCCATCAGGCTCACCTATATGAGGCCGGGCTGGCTGCGGCTCGCCCTGGTCGAACAGACTGGTTTGCGCGAGCTTCTGCCGCAGCTTGTCCCAGTCCTGCTCACCGTAGCGGTGCAGCCCAAGGAAATAGGCCATCGCCAGGTTGTAAACCATCAGGTCGAGCGCTTCGTTGCGGTCGGCCTTGCCCTTGACCCACTCGATCCGCTTGTAGCCCTTCACATAGCGCGCGACCTTGCGTTCGGCCACACATTGCATGAAGAACTCTTCGGGCAGGTCCTTGGCGAAGTGCAGCGAGCCGGGACCCGCCTCGAAGCTGTAGCGGTTGTAGATCCAGTCCTTGGCCGTGTCAGTACCGACCATCCACAACTCGGCGCCATGGCGTTCGGTCTGGCCCTTCCAAGTGACATCCACTGGAGATGGCCGCTGCGCGATCACAGGTCGCCCAGGCTTGCTCGCCCCCTTCAGTGCGAAGATGTTTCGCCAGCGCCGAACGCGGGTGAACTGATAGACCTCATGCGTATGGTGACCGCCCGAGTCGATGCCCGTGGCCAGGATCGCCAGGCTGACGCCGCATGGGTGCAGATAGCGAACCTTGAGGCGCTCATCAAGCACCGCCCAGGTACGCTCATCGGCTGGATCGCCAGGGATCACCTGGTGATCGACAACCCAGCGCTCCATGCCAACACCCCAGCCGATAACCATCAGCTCCAGGCGGTTGGCCTGCACGTCGACAGAAGCAGTCAGCACCAGCACGCCCACGGCGAGGGTACCCAGCACGAAGTCCTCTTGCAGCGCACGGGCTTGCAGCACCTCATGTTTCGTCTGCTCGACCGCGCTGTCCCACACCTTGGCAAGACGGGTGTTGTAAAACACCTGCATCGGTTCAAGGTCCCCACGATCCTGCGCTTTTTTGGCCTTCTCGTACTGCTTGGCCAGGTCAGCCCAAGACACCCAACCAAGCGGCGAATACAGCGCGCTGAGGTGGAAACCAACCGTCTCGCCATCGCCCTTGGCATGGGCGCGCCACTCGCCCCTGGCGAGCATGTCGCCCTTGTGGTGCTCCTCTATCAGCACGTCGCACTCAGGCCCGGCGCACTGGTAATGCACGGTCGTGAAGTCCGCCGAGTACAGCAGGCGCTCCCACTGCAACACCTGCATGTGCCCGCAGGTCGGACACGGCACGTAGTAGTGCCGCTGATCACTCTGCTGGAACAAGTCATCAATCCGCGAGGCGCCCTTGATCGTGGGCGAGCTGGAGAAATAGAACTTGGCGTTGCGCCCGAACGTACTGCCTCGGGTTTCCGCCAGTTCGATGGGATCCCCCTCTTCATCGACGTCCACGTCCCAGCGGTCGACCTCATCGCCGTAGATGAAGCGCGCGGCCAGCTCCGAGAGGTTGGAGGCCGAGCCCGCAGTGGTCGCGTAGAGCGTGCCGCCCTCGAATTCCTTGGTGTCCATCGTGTTGCGGGCGTCACGCGAGCGATTCGCCGCTACTCGCGCTTTCAGCTCAGGCGTGACAGCGATGGTCTTGCCGATCCGGGAAGACACCCGCTTGGCCAGGGCCAGGCTGGGCAGCAGCGTAAGGATGTTGGACGGCGACATGTGAATCAGCGCCCCGATCCAGTTCAGGGCGATCTGCGTTTTCATCAGCTGCGAAGCCACTTCGGTGATCACCCGCTTGCAGGGGTGAGCGGGCGACAGGCAGCGCATGGGTTCACGGGCATATGGCGTACGGTCGGTGCGGTACTTGCCGGGCTCGGCGGCGCCAGTATCACGCGGGATCCGCATGTACTCGTCCGCCCACTCATCGACCCATAGTTCCGGGTCGGGCATCAGCCCTCTGCAATACGCTTCGCGGTACGCCTGGGCACCGTCTGCGTATCCGGTAGGCATAGGCTCAGCTCAGTGTCATGGCTCTTTCGAGGTCGGCATGGTTCATCTTCGCGGCATCGGTGAAGACTCGCCGGAAGGTGTCGGTGAGATGCTTCTCGATGTCCCAAGGATCGGTCATTCCAGCAAGCTCGGCGGCCAGCTGGGGCGCGAGCCCGAACATCTGGTCGCGCAGGCCGCGACCGGCAGCAAACGCGGCATCCTCCACTGGCTTGCGCTCTACCAGGGTGCCTTGCACCTTGTTGAACTCAGCCTCGGCGAGCTGGGCCAGGTAGTACTCCCGGTGTGCCCGCGCAGCCTGAAAGTCACGCCCTTTTGCGGGCGCCTGCACCGCTGGCAGCACCGCAGGTGTGTCGCCGGTCGGTTGGAGCTGGCTGCGAACATCCCGCTCGACGCGGTTTTCTGAATGCCGGGCCGCGACGGCGGCCTTGCTGGGATCGGCAGATTCAGCAAGCAGCGCCTCGGTGGCCTCAAGATCCACCTTGCCATCTTCGGACAGCACCAGGCGGTCTTGAGAAGCAAGTTTGGAAACGTAGGATTTCGACCACCCGCGTCGGGCAGCGAACTCCGATTTGGTCAGGTAGGTCATGTCGAAATCTCCAGTTTACCCAGTAAACTCAAGGGGTTAACCAGTTCACCGCAGTTCACTAAGCTGGTGAACCTGCCGCTAGCGCAGAACCGCGGGTTTCCTGCCCCGTACCCCGGCCATATCGCCAGGGTCCCCGGCCCTGCCGGGGCTGCCGGTCGGGTCACTGCCCCGGCTCGCCGGCTTGGGGCGACACCTGCTCGATGCCCAGCCGCTTGGCGGCCCAGCGCTCGTAGAGACTGATCGCTACATCGGCGCCTGCCATTGCCGTGAGGCACCCAACCGCTGCAGCCATCCACACCGATGCGCCGAGAGCGTACAGCAGCATGTTGGCCGAGAGCCCGCAGGTAACGCAGGCTCCTGAACGCAGTGCGAGCCGGCGAACCAACCCCCAACCGCGAGCTCCTGCCTTGTCTGCTCGCCACATCTCACCAGAAACCCCACCGACCAGAGAGAGGACGATAACCAGCCATATCGGCATCTCAGCTAACGCCTGTTGCTCGTTCGTCATTGCTCCTCCAACACCATTTAGTAATTTCGATAATTAGTTGACCAGAGTTCAATTCGAGTGCTGAAAATTGAGTTGTTGCAAAACGCGGTGCGCCTTAGGCTTCGAGGAACAGCCACTCAAACCACGGTATTGCAATGACAAAACTCGAAGCGGTTCAGTTAATTCTCCCTCTCGTGATTGGCTACTTTTCTGTGAGCGGTGAGAGGCTTGTAGATCTGAAAGTCTTCGGTATGTGGTGTGCTCTTGCGGTTTTCTTCGCAAGCCAAATTCACAGCATTTACACCCTGCTCACGAACAACCAACTTGATTTCTGGTTGCGCTACGCCGCCATAAACATCGCTGCTGTGGGGTTGGTTGTCTTTTTAGTGGCTGGTTGGTTCTTCAAAAAATATCTCCGAGCGGAGCTGATGAACCGGGCGAAGCGTGAAGAGATACCCCGCCGAAGGGAGCGATGAAACTATCGAAGAATCTGCTCCGTGCTTGTAAGGGCATGCCAAGGCGCAGGTTCGTGATCGTGATGCCTTTTTACCTGCCACCGGAAAAACCGAAAAGGGGCAGTTTTCGGTTCGTCGCCATGTGGCGGCTATGTAGCATCAATGTTGCACACAAGTCGCATAGCGACCCGACGGACGGTCTGTTGGCGAACACGCCCGGCGCGGGCGGATAGGATACCCAACACCTGTAGGTGCAGCGCCTTAATCCAGTTCCGGTAGGTACGGTCGGCTCCCTCGGCCAGCCCGACCTCGCGCATCTGCTCCCTGATCGTGGCCTGGTGTAGATAGCGCAGCTCGGCCAGCTTGGCCAGCGTCGCCCCGCGTTCATTTCGGCGGTTCAACTCAGCAACAGCCGCATCGACCTCTGCAGCGGCGTGATCCAGGCCAGCGCCTGCAATCAAGATTCGGGCACCAGAAGAACCGGTGCGCGGTGCCGCCCCCTTCCATTCCATGATCGTACCCATCTGGCTGCCCAGGCTGGCTTCCAATCCTAACTGCCGACGCTGCTCGCCCCAGTGCTGCATGAGTCCGCCTACGAGGTGCAGGCGCTCGGCTTGGTCGATCAAATCCGCCATGTCCTTCAGATGCTGGGCCGCCTGCATCTGGCGTTGAAGGCGTCTTTCCATTTCCATCGTCATCGCCATTCCTCCGAAATCACCACCCAACACACATTTAGCCAACCCAACACAAACCCAACACACACCAAACTCAATAAATTCAATGGATTGGAAGGATCTGTGTTTAGTGTGTTGGGTGTGTTGGGTTTTTCAGAGTTCGCATAGAGATTTATCCGCCCTTCGATTCCATCAGTTGGAGTAGATCGCATGCGCATGCGCGTGCGTGAACCCAACACACCCAACACAGACTGCCGCCAAGCCACGAATTCCGGGGTTTTAATCTGTGTTGGCTTGCATAAACCAACCCAACACCAACCCAACACACCCAACACACCTACCGGCGTAGTCATGCTGCAACCCTCTTGATGTGGTCCCAGGCTTCCACCATCCAGCCCGCGACCTTTGCTCGCTCGCGCCACTCGCGAACGTTCTTGCCCAGCACGGCCGCATTCATGGATGGGGGCAGGGAAGGATCACCATCAATGGGCATGAAGAACGCCGCAAAGCGCCGGACGTCCTTCCCCGTGGAGCAATCCGACCAAGGAATTGCCCTCGTCTTCTCCACCTTCGCGCTGAGCATCAACGAGAACTTGGTCTGGCTCATGGCGTGCTCTTTGTTGTGGGCGCACCACTCAATGAACATGGCGTATACATCCGAGGTCAGGCAGCAGCCCCAAAGGCCGTACCCAAGCTCGCCGTTACGCCAGAGGTGGAAGAACGTCTGCCAGGCTGTGCGACTCAACTCAACCAAGCGTTGACGGGCCTCAGTCTTCGGCGGACGCGTGCGCTGGTTGAAGCCCTCGAGGTCGACATCCAAGAGCCACCCGTACAAGGCAGCAACCGCACCGTTCGCCAGCTCTTCGGCAATCGCCTTCTGTCGCTCAGGAGGTAGCGTCTCCAGCGGCCACATCACTAGCATCCGGCGGTCGTCTTCGCTGATCGGCCACGGCATGATCTCGTTGCTTAGAAATGCCGAGTTCATATGGTTGGACTCTTCCCAGCCGTTGATGAACTTCGACTCCATGCGCACCGTCTTGCCAGTGATCATGTGCTTGATCTTGCCGACCTGGTTGTAGCGCTGGTCGCGGCTCACAACCTCTTCGAACACAGCCCACAGCTTGCCGCTTTGCCACGCGTTAAAGTTACCTTCCAACTGCGCCTGGCCAACCGTTGCGCTGTACCGACCGTACAACTCGCCCATGATGTCGGCGAACAGCAGGCTCTTGCCCGAACCTTCCATGGTTGAGTGGAACAGGATCGCAGTGTCCATCTTCGCCCCCATGTGCTGCAGCGGGTAGGCCAGCCACTTGATCAGCCAGTCCAGCGCCTCAGCGTCATTGTTGCAAAGGAAAGCGATCAGCCACCGCAGGTTCTCGCAGGCGGCATCGTTGCGAACCGGTGTAAGCGGAAGGCCCTCGAACGTGTTGATGTAGATCGCCGGGTCCTTGGTCATCGTCGGGTCGAACACGATATGGTCAACGTCTACCACTCGCCGACCCGGGCTGTTCAGCCAGAGTTGATAAGCGTCACCCAGGGCCATCTTCACGCTGCCCTCAGGCAGGCGCCGCTTCTTCTCGCGATCCCAGGCCTCTTTCGTACCATCGATGTAGATGTACCGGTCGAGCGGTTCCAGTTTCAGCGCCCCCCCCTTCTTACTGGACATCTTTCGGGCCTGTTCAAACTCAGTCACCTGCTCGGAAGCAATGAGCTTTTTGTCGGTACGCTCTATCCACTCCTTGGCCAGCGGCTTGCCAACCAGCGCTTCGAAGCCTGCCCGCTTCATCGCCCGCCCCTTGTCCAAATCCCACACGCTGGTGGTGCCTTCGACCAGGGCGAATCGGCGCATTGCATCATCTATATCCAGGGCGTCACCCCCTGCCCCCCCTTTGGCCGAGGAGCCGGCCGGGCTGGGCGCTTCATCATCCGATGGGGCGTGGGGGTGCTCGGTATCGCTGGCCTCGAGCGGAGGCAGCTCGGCCTGCTCGACCACCGAGGGGGCAAGGGGAAGCTCGCCCATTGGTGGCGGCGCGGGTGGACGGGACTTCGCATCGATGCCGAGGATCTGCGCCGCTGCCTTGGTCGCGGCCTTCTGGTCGCCATTGTGCATCAGGATGCAGAACACATCGAACGCGTCGTTCTTATGTCCGTTCGCCAGCGGATCCGAGGTGTGATGCGAATAGAGCTTGCCATCAGTGATCGTTACGCCAGGCGCCCCTGAGCTGCTGTGCGGGCTTAACCATTTTCCATCGATGCGCTTGTAACCGTGGGCCTCGATCATCGTGGCAATGTCGTGGATGCGGTTGAACTCTGGAATAACTTCGGGTAGACGCTCACCGGTTCGCGCCGCAACTGGTGAAGGCTTCGCGGCTGGACGAGCGGCCGGGACAAGCGTTGCCGCCTTCGGCCACCATGGACAAACGGCCTCGCCTTTCGGTTTAAACGCATCCCAGCTCTGCCAGGTGGCCAAGAGTTCGGCCGGCAACTCGGGCAAGCCTTCTGCAGCCGGAGGGGTTCGCCATGTGTATGGCTTTCGAGTGCCGGGATGAATAGATGGCGGCAAGACGTCCTGCACCAGGCCGCCGCGCAGCTCAAAGACAGTCACTTTCTTGAAGGGGTCAGCCGCCATACGGAAAGCCGCCTCGCGGGTGGAGTCGCCCTCTTCCATGGCAGCTTTCACTTGCGCCATGAGGCCTTTGTAGATGGTACCGTCGGGGTCGTTCTTGTTCGGCCACACCAACGCGTGACGGCTCAGCTCCACGCCCTCAGGGACGCGGAACATCACACGAAATCTCTCAGGATTGCCTACAGAGGTCGGGAACGCGTCTGCCAAAGCGTCTACGTCGAGCCCCAGCGTTTGCCGCAGGACCAGCCTTGTCAGCTCAACATCGTCAACGTCAAGCGAGCAGACACCACTCGGCCCGAGCACAACACCGAGGTTGTGGCTCGGGTTCGCAACCCAGAATGCTTCAGCTTTCGAGGCCTCAGTGAAATAGCCGCCGGGCTTGTTCCAACCGGCTCCCTTCGGCCCCTTCTCGCCTGGCTCAATGGGAACCAGGGCGAGATCGAAGGTTTCAATGTAACGCCGCGCCCAATCAGCTGTAGCGCGAGTTGGGCGCTCGCTCATCTCCGGCGCTCCCGAAGACCTTGGCAATCGATACAGGTCTTACAACCCGCGACCGACTGCTGACGGGCCAGTGGAATCGCCTCGTCGCAGTCCTCGCAATACTGGGCGCTTGGCTTTTCAGGAAGTCGCGCAAGACGCTGCAACGACAACTGCAGGAAGTACTCCGCATGGTCATTCGCAAAATCGACGGCATCAGCCATGAGCTTCGTCCTCCATGGCTTGGCGGGCACCCGCCATGATCGCCAGTACCTGGCGGATTACATCCATCCCGCGATACTCGAGGTCCAGCACCTCGGTCTCTGTCCAGACGTTGTCGGCGGCACCATCGTGCAGGCTACCGACGAATTCACTGGACTCTTCCAGCAGCTTGGCAACGGCCTGCAGTGCTTCATTGGTCGCCGGCACGGGTTCCGGGCGATACCAGACGACACCGGCCGGACGGACGAGGGCATCAAGCAGCCGCGTATCTTTTGTCCAGCGGACGATCTCCTCGATCTCGTCCGGGCTGGGCCAGCGCCGCTCTTCAGTTGGGTGGAGTTTCTTCTGCAGGGTATCGACGTCCATGACCATATCGAAGGCCAGCTTGGTGATACCACCGTGATAGTCGCGACCGGCGCGGTAGAGCGCCTGCCGCAAAGCGAGAACCGGACCAGCGTCCGGCAGTAGATCAATGCGACTCATAACCGTAAATCCTCGGTTTACGGTGTAGCCATAGGGTTAGGTAGGACCTATCCTACAACTACGACCTGTGTGCGTTGCCTCACGTGCTGTGCGGGCATTGCATGCGGTAACAGTCATCCGGCTGAACTTGTGAGAGAGAGCACCGGGTGACGAGAGTGTTGGCGTTTACGCCTTCATAGCTGGGCCGGGAGGTGAGAGTCCTGGCTCAGCGTTCTTACTGTTTGCCTTGCCGTAAGTATCCCCAGTCAATGTCCGGTCGAAGCGATTCACAGACGATCTCCCCTCCTGTTTCACGATCCAAACAGACAGCCAAACCCGCACTGGCGCGACGGTTCCCGTAGGCCACCTGTTTCAGCTGGCCAACCGATGTTCCGCAGCGGCGTGCGAGGACATCGAGCCCCTCCTTGTCCATCGTCTTCAAGTATTCGCTAAGCGTCATAGACACCTCCATTGGCAGCCAGATTAGCAATTGCTAATTAGCAAGGCAATAGCAACTCGTAATTTACTGTTTGCTAACGGAAAGCAATCATCGCCGCATGGATATCAACGAAAGGCGTATCGCCTCCCTCCGCACGATCATGGGTACCTTGAGCCAGAAGGAATTCGCCGAGGCTCACGACCTGGATGCGTCGTATCTGTCACAACTGCTAAACGGCCACCGCAAGCTGGGGGAAAAGGCTGCGCGAAATCTCGAGCTCAAGATTGGGCTTGCAGCAGGGACGCTGACATCTCCTCCAACGGAGGAGCCCTCAACCGCAGCCCCAACCAACGTGGTTCGTCTGCCCACTAGGGCGGCAAAGGACAAGAACTTCGTACTGATACCGCATCTCGATATCGCGGCGTCGATGGGGCATGGCAAGGCAGCCCCTGAAATGCACATTGAAGTCATCCGCGACATGACGGTTCACCTCGACTGGCTGAGAATGCAAGGCCTTACCTTCTCGAAAGTCGATAACCTAGCCATCATCACAGGCGACGGCGACAGCATGTCTGGCACATTCGCTGACGGCGACGCCCTGCTCGTTGATCGTGGGATCACCGAGGTGAAAACCGACGCCATTTATGTGTTCACCCTCGACGGAGACCTCTACATCAAACGCCTGCAGCGCTTGATGGGAGGGCAGCTGCGAATGATCTCCGACAATCCCATCTACCCCCCGATTACCATCGACGAATCGATGATCGAGCGCATGCATATCCAAGCCCGCGTCCTGCTGGCCTGGAACGCCAAGAAGCTCTGACGCCCCCGCGTTGTCTCCTACCGGCGATCTGCTGGGGAGCAACGACGCCTTGCTAATTTAGCATTTGCTATTGATCAATTAATTAGCCTTTGCTAATTTCATCCCCGTGCCCACTCTCACATCAAGGACACGGAAGAATGAAATCAGCACAGCACAACGGATCGGTAGCGGTCCTCATCCATCCAACCGCTTGCAGCAGCCTTGCGAAAATCCAAGCGTTCCAGCGCAGCACCGGCATGCAACTGGTCGTCACTCTGAATGGCAAAGCCCACGCCGTACCTGCCAACGGGGGTGCAGCATGAGCGAGTTCCAGATCTCCCTCCGTCACATCATGCTGCTGCAACGCACCCTGGATAACGGTGGCACAGCGATCTGCAAGCTGCAGCGACCCGAAGCCACGGTCGATGCACAGATCGAGATCGAAAACGACAACACGCACCACTGCATCAAGGTGACCGTTGGGCCGCTCTGCAGCAGCCTGAGCCTTCCACGCGCCCTCTCCACCAAGTGCCAATCCTTGAGGGACTTTGTGCAGGACCTGGCCAATGGCCGAGCTGACTCCGGCGCCCAGTCGGAAGAAGCGCTGGCACTCATGGAGGCGCAGGTCAGCGTTGAAGAGGTGCTGCAGCCCGGTCAAACCGCGTACGTCATCGCCACCGTCAACCGCCAACTCCCTCTCGGCGCCGTCGTGACCAACGACCAGGGCGATGTCTGTGTCGCTGTAACCGGTGCCAGCAAAGAGCAACTCGCTGCGGCAGTGCGCGCAAAGCTCCAGCCCGGCCCCGACGACCTTGGGAAGTGCGCATGAGCACCCTGGAACAACTGCGCAGCGAGTTTTCCACGCCCTGCCCGACGTTGTCCGCTGTGAGGGAGCGCTATTTCTCTCACATTGGCTCGGATCGGCGGTTCAAAGAACTAATTAGTAAGGGGCGGATTGATCTTCGCGTGAGCAAGCTCGACTGCTCTAAGAAAGCCTCATACGTGGTGTACCTGCAAAACTTGGCTGAATACCTCGACCGGCAGGCAGAACGCTCTCCCCGATCCGCTTGAACCAGGCGGCCCCGGCCAGCAGGGGCACCCAGCCCGCCACCGACTCTCACCTTGCCCGGTGGCGGGCCATCTCGGAGCACAGCACATGCAACCGCATCAGCAAGTACTAGCCATGGCCATCGTGTGGCTTTTCAGCCTCATCGCCCTGACCATCATCATCCCAAGAATGCGCCACCGTGCCTTCACCCGTGGCCTGGACACAGGCAGGCAGCAACAAAGGGCGGACTTAAAGCTGCAGATCAAAGGCCTGCTGGATGATCTGGACGAGGCCCGGATCCAGTCCGAGGCTGGCCAGCGTAAGCACCACCTGGCTGTTGCCAATCTCAAATCCAGTATCGCCGAGCTGGAAGCCCGCATCATGTCGTACACCGGCTTGCCAGTGACCAAGGCAGACTACGAGTGGCTGGTCAGCGCCTCGTCGACGATGCGCCTGGCCCAACGCACATTCAAAGCCCTGAAAACCGAAGCGGAGGCAGCCAGAGCACGCGCCCAGGCAGAATTTATTGACGAGCTGGCCAAGCGGATCCACGTACAACTGCGCAGCACTCCGAGCGCCACAACTGCAGGAGCCGCAGCATGACAGCCGCCCTGCAGATCGATATCCAGGGTGCGCAACAGCAAGCCCTGCCCTTCCAACGCGAACTGTACGTTGACCTGTTTGCCGGTGCCGGTGGGGCAAGCAGCGGCGGCGCCCGCGTATACCGCGACCCTGACATCGCCATCAACCACAACCCTATCGCAATCGCGGTACACCGCGCGAACCACCGCAACACCCGCCACTACATCAGCGACATCTACGAAGTCGACCCACTGCAGGCCACCGGCGGCCAGCCCGTGGGGATTTTGTGGGCGTCCCCTGACTGCCGCCACTTCTCCAGGGCCAAGGGCGGCGCTCCAAGAAGCAAGGCTGTGCGCTCGCTGCCATGGGTCGTGGTTCGCTGGGTCTTTGCCACCCGCCCACGCCTGCTGTTGATGGAAAACGTTGAAGAGTTCCAAGCCTGGGGGCCGCTGGACGACGCAGGCAGGCCGATCAAGTCGGAAACGGGTCGCACCTTCAAGGCATTCGTCGCCTGCCTCACCACTGGCCTGGCTGCCGATCATCCGGACATGGGCGAGATCATGGATTGCATCGGCCAGTGGGTACCGATGGACGCACTAGTGCGGGGCCTGGGCTGCAACGTAGAGTGGCGTGAGCGCCGCGCTTCGAACGCCGGCTCCCCAACTATCCGCAAGCGCCTGTTCCTAATCGGCCGCACGGATGGCCGCCCGATCGTCTGGACGAAACCGAAGCGACACGAGAACCCGAAACCGGGCCAACTGCCTTGGCGCACCGCCGCCGAGTGCATCGATTTTTCCGACCTGGGCAAGAGCCTGTTCGCACGCAAACGCCCACTGGTGGACAACACCTGCCGGCGCGTGGCGAAGGGTTTCTGGCGCCACACCGTCATGGCCGAGCAGCCTTTCGTGCTCCAGCTGGACGAGCAACAGCTGGCCGCCGCAAGCCTCACCGAGTTTGCCAACGCGAGCACGCAGCGCACCTTCAGCGCAGACGAGCCGCTTCGCACTCAGGTGGCCCAGATCAAGGATGGCCATTTCGCCCTGTCCGAAGCCCATCTGACCCACCTCACACATCATGGGGACCGTTCGGGATACCCCGTTTCCGGGTCCATCCGGACGATCACCGGGGCGAACAGAGGCGAGCAAGCACTGGTCACCGCGTCGATGATCACCCTGCGCAAAGGCTCCACTGGTAGCGGCATGGACCACCCTGTAAACGCCCTGACTACCGGCAGCGCCCACCACGCGTTCGCCGCATGCCACTTCGAGCAAGCCAACGGCGGTTTCTACAAGGGCGACGGACGAGCAGCGAAGGTGCCACTGAGCACGATTCTCGGGCGCGGCACCAACCAGCGCCTGGCGAGTGCGTACCTGGTGAAGTACTACGGCACCGGCGGCCAGTGGCAAGACATGGGCGAACCGATGCACACCCTGCCGACCAAGGAACGCATGGCGCTGGTCACCGTTGTTCAGGTGCCCACTGCGCTTCTGCCGCCAGAGCTGCTGGCGAAGGCCCGCAAGTGCGCTCACTTTCTGCACAAGTACCTGCCGGAACACTTCCCCGATCTGGTCGACCTAGTGCTACTCGGCGATTATTCACTGGTCGACTTCACCCTGCGCATGCTCAAGGCCCCAGAACTGAAGCTCGCCCAAGGCTTCAGCCCTGACTACATCCTTGATCGCGGCCTGTTCGAAAACAAAGAAACCGGCCTGCTGGAGTGGCGCCCGATCAAGAACACCGACCAGATCCGCCTGATCGGCAACAGCGTCTGCCCTGACGAAGCAGAAGACTTGATCGCTGCCAACGCGAAAGACCTGATCGACCTGTACCAGCAGGAGGCCGCATGAGCACGCACCGCCATGATTGGTACATGAGCGAGGCCGACGACGGCAGCATGTATCACTGCAGGAAGTGCAGGCGCACCCAGGAAGGTACTGTCCCTGAAGCCCAAGGCTGCCCAGTGTCCAACGCCGAACACAATGCCGTCGCTTGGCTCGGCCAGGCCGGGCTGTACCGCACTCGGTTTGAAGCCGTGCACAACTGCGAGCAGTCCGTCACGCCAGTATCCGCCAACGAACTGTTCGAACTAGCTAGCAGGCAGGTTATCAGCCAGCTCAACGAGGGCCGTGAACATGCCTAACCCGAAACGCGCCTGGCAGCTGATCAGCCTTGCGCTCGCTGGAGCACTGATCGCCACCATTGCCGAACTGTATCGCAGCAGCACCGCCTACCGCCCTGCGATAGGCGCGGTATCGAGGGTTAGCAGCGCTGCGAACTTTGATCATCTCGCGCTGAGCCCAAACGCTCGGCGAGTCCATGAGAGGTATTCGCTGTGATCGACACATCGTCCTACCCCCCTACTACCCGGATGCGTAAGGGTATGCAGCCCATGCTTCGCCCCGCGATATCGTTCATCTGCGACATCTGCGGTAAGGCTCGCGTGAAGGGCAATCACGACCAATGCCCCAAGCCCCGTCAAGCCGCTGGGTTCATCATCATTCGAGGGCGCAAATCATGAACACCGATCCAAGAGATCGGTTCGTCGGCCCCAATCCGCTTGGCCTGGGCGAGCGCGAACTGAAGAAGAACAAGACCGGCTTCGCCGACATGCGCACGCACAACGACTACCTGGTGTTCTTGGCTGGCTATAAAGCAGGCACGGTGGACGGCGAGGAGCGCGAGTACCAGCGCCACCGCCCGATGAACACCGAGGGCAGCAAGCCCGAGAGCGTCATCATACTCTCCGGTCTGCCCTGCGCCGGTGCTGCGGTTGACCGCGACCTCGACAAGGCGGAGGGCGGCACGCCCGACAGCAACATCCACCCTGACAGCACACCCACCACCAAGGCTCTTTGCGAAGCCAAGGCGGCAGACAATGAATTGCTAATGGCACAGGTCGGCTTGCTGGCAGCAGTGCGACGTATCTACCCAACAGGCAGCCGGCTAATGATCCAAGCCAGCGGGAACAAGATTGAAGTGGGAGTGACAGCTCACTGCGCAGCCTGGTGGTCTCGTCCTGGCTACATCCACGGAAAAAATCGGAAGACCAATAAACCCCGCACCTTCCATCACAGCGCTGTCCTTGAGGTTCTGGCATGAGCCAATCAGCCACCAGGCTCCGCATGGCCACCCATAGCCTTGACTTGCCTGTCATGTGCGACATCTGCGGACAAGCGCGCTCGACCCGCAACCATTCCCGCTGCAGCAAGATCCGGCAGCAGCGAAAGAACGTCGAGTGGGAATCCTACATGGCCAACGTGGCCGCAAAGAAAACGCAGCAGCTTCAGCGCCTGCAACCACTTCGGTAAATCGGAGAATATAAATGACAAAGCCACAAGTTAAACCCATTCACGAAGCGAACAAGCAGCCTGCCGAGGCGGTTCAACTTCTCATCACTCCCGCCGTATGGATCCGGAAGGAGCTGTTATTCCCGGTTTTCGGCTTGAGCACTGAGGCTGTACGCAAATATCGCGACCGTGGCATCTGGCTAGAAGAAAAACAATGGCGTACTGACCCTGCCAACGTCATTGTGTACAACCGTGTTGAAATTGAGAACTGGATGGCCGGCCGTCCATGACTGCGAAACTCCCAGCAGGTGTCGACGCCCTACCTACGGGCGTCGACATCAATGGCAACCTCCTGCGAATCGCCTTCATGTACGAAGGCGAACGCCGCCGGGAGCCTTTACGCAATGTTGCAAAAATCAACAAGGCGGCTATTGCCTATGCGGACAATAAACGCAGAACAATATTGGCCGAGATTAAGGAAAACCGATTCGATTATGGAGCTCACTTTCCCGAATCGGCATGGCTGAAGGCTAGACAGGACGCTCCAAATGAGCCCGCGAAGAGAACCGTAGACGAAGGAATAACGCAGTGGCTTGCGGTTGCCAAGGTCAAGAAAGCCCACAGCACGTTCATCAACTACAAAAGCAAATCCGAACACGTTAGAAAGAAGTTTACTGGCAGAACAATCGCAAGCATTCCAAAGAGCGAGCTTGAATTATTCCAAGCCGAGATGCTCACTAATGGCCTCAAACCGAAAACGGTGAATGACGTTTTCACGATTATACGTGGAGTATGGGGAGATGCTTTCAGCGATGAAATCATCAAACTCAACCCCTTGGAGCGCATCGAGAACATCCAGTCTGACAGCGACAGCGAATTCGCAGACCCATTCACCCGAAGCGAGATCGAGCGGTTAGCCGCCGCCGACCCGGAGCGAACAGCAGACAGCCGGATGATCGTCTTTAACTGCTGGGCCGGGCTGTCCCTCTCCGAGCTGATCGCGGCCAGCGTAGAGGACGTCGACCTGGTGGCCGGCACCCTAACTGTTCGCCGGGCGTTGGTCGCCGGTGAGTTCAAGGTGCCGAAAGAACGCTCCCGCATTCGCACTATAGAGCTGATCAAGCCTGCCTTGGATCTGATGACCATCATTGTGGCCGAAGCCAAAGATTACGAAGCCACGCACATCACTGTTATTCAGCGGGACAACATCACGAAGAAGCATGAACGGGTTCGGTTCCTGTTTCGCAGTTCTACCAGCGGGCTATTGTGGAGCGGGAAGACTGTGAGCAATTGGTTCACCACTCACCTTGAAAAAGCGGGCATTCGACATCGAGGCGCAAATCAGGCTCGCCATACATTCGCAAGCCAAGCGCTATCCAGTTACGTTCCAATTGAGTGGGTTGCACGTCAACTCGGTCATAGCGACACGACGATGGTTAGAAAGCACTACGGGAGATGGATTTCGAAAGACACGAAAAGCATGGCTGAGCTAGTGTCGAAAATGATGGGATTCACTGAATAGAAAATGCCAGCCGGGATGCCCCGGCTGGCCATACAACATCTCAACCTTTAAAGCCAGCAACAACACCAACATTGTTAAATATCGAACCAGAAAATTGCACGCCACCTATTGAAAGTGATGAAACACCTCCATGCACATTATAACCAATAGGCCGCAGGTCAATCTCAGACACGACAGCTTGATCTTCGCCAGTTTGCTCTACCCTTAATACGGTAGAGCCATGAACTTTGACCAGCAATTGCCGTCCCGCCTCCTCTACCCGAACCCATGAGTGCTGGGCTATAGAGGAGTCAACCAGCAGAGTATTGCGTGCGCGATCAGGAGAGGTTACGCCATACAGCCATATCTGAGGTTTTACACCGGCACCTACGATAATTGGCAACTTGTTCCCAACAGAAAACAGATGCCCTCCACCCAACAATTTATTTGAACAAACATTCAAATTTTTGTAAGGACGGAAGTTTCTCGGCAACGAATCCAAAGTAAACATTATCACCCCCCTACTCTACGGCGTACTTTTGGCGCATCGGCAAAATGCTTATCTATTGCCTTCATCAGCGCCCTCTTATCATTCGGACAAAAATAGCCGATCGCACAGAGAACCAGAATTGCGCCACAACCCAGCCCCAGTGCCCACCACTCGCCCTTCGCGACTGCCGGGTTGGCGCTATTCTCTAGATAGGCAACAAGCTTGGGGAATATGCTCAAAAAGTATCCAAACGTCGCGAAACCGACGTTTAAGGCCCACCCATAGGCAGAGACCCATCCACTTTTCAATACGACGTGTTCAGATGCGCTCAAGGAGTAGTCCGCCTGCACAGTGGCGACCGACAGATACTCACCGCTGTAGAGGCTATCTGAATCCAGATTCTGGTAGGTAGTTTGCTGCTTGCTCGACAAGTCAATCACTCCCGCAATCGCTCAGCCCAATGGTGTGTGCTCAGCAACACCATTCGGAGATGGGGCCTATGCCCCACCCCAACCGCTCCGACTCCAATCCAATTGCTGGGCAAGCGGACTGGAACGACCTAAAGCGGTCTAACAGGTATAAAACCTGCCCTAATTTTGCCCTAACTGCGCAGGACAAAACGACGAAGCCCCCGAGAACACCAGTGTTTTCGGGGGCTTCGACTACTTCGTGTATGGCGGAGAGATAGGGATTTGAACCCTAGGTACTGTTGCCAGTACAACGGATTTCGAATCCGTCCCGTTCGACCACTCCGGCATCTCTCCAGTGGCGCGCATCATACCAGCGTTTTCGTTTCTGGCAAACCTTTTTCGAAAAAAATTCGCGTGGTATCAGGCGCTTGCGTGAGCGTGCGGGTTACAGCGGCACGCCCAGGCGCTTGGCGACTTCTTCGTAGGCTTCGATGACATCGCCCAGACCCTGACGGAAGCGGTCCTTGTCCATCTTCTTGCGGGTTTCCTTGTCCCACAGGCGGCAGCCGTCAGGGCTGAACTCGTCGCCCAGGACGATCTGGCCGTGGAATACGCCGAACTCCAGCTTGAAGTCGACCAGCAGCAGGCCAGCGTCATCGAACAGCTTGCTCAGCACTTCGTTGACCTTCAGCGACAGCTTCTTCATCTCGACCAGTTGCTCGGCGGTACCCCAGCCGAACGCGACAACGTGGGATTCGTTGATGAAGGGGTCGCCCTTCTCGTCGTTCTTCAGGAACAGCTCGAAGGTCGAAGGGGTCAGCTGGATGCCTTCCTCGACGCCCAGGCGCTTGACCAGGCTGCCGGCCGCGTAGTTACGCACGACGCACTCGACCGGGATCATGTCCAGCTTCTTGACCAGGCACTCGTTGTCGCCCAGCAGCTTGTCGAACTGGGTCGGCACGCCGGCCTCTTCGAGCTTCTGCATGATGAAGGCGTTGAACTTGTTGTTGACCATGCCCTTGCGGTCCAGCTGCTCGATGCGCTTGCCGTCGAACGCCGAGGTGTCGTTACGGAACAGCAGGATCAAGCGGTCGGCGTCGTCGGTCTTGTAAACCGATTTGGCCTTGCCGCGGTAGAGTTCGTCGCGTTTTTCCATGATGGGCTCCGCTTGCTTGAGTGGTTGGGCTAGGCGATTTCGCGCCAGTCGAGCCCGTGTTCCTGATTCGCCACCTGGAGCCAGTCCGGATCGCACCCCAAGGTGTCGACGAAGCACTGACGGGCCAGTTGTGGCAGGTTGTTCTTGCTGCTGAGGTGGGCCAGCACCAGGTGTTGCAAGTGCTTCCAGCCCAGCTCGGCCACCAGGTTGGCAGCCTGGTGGTTGTTCAGATGTCCTTGGCTGCCGCCGACCCGTTGCTTGAGAAAGTACGGGTAGTGCCCGCGTGCGAGCAGGTCACGGCAGTGATTGGCCTCGATCAGCAACGCGTCGAGACCCTGGTAACGCTCCAGCAGGTACGTATCGTAGCTGCCCAGGTCGGTAAGCATGCCGAAACGCCGGCGCCCGTCACTGATCACGTATTGCAGGGGTTCGAGCGCATCGTGCTCGACCCGCGCAGCACTGACCTGCAGGCTGCCGATGTCCAGTACGTCGCCACAACCGAGAAAACCGGCGACCTCCACCGGCTTGCGCATGCCGCGCAAGGTCCCTTGGCTGAGGTAGACCGGTACATTGTAGCGCCGCGACAGCAACCCGACGCCATGCACGTGGTCGGCATGTTCGTGGGTCACCAGCACGGCGCTCAGTTGTGCTGCCGATACCCCGAGCAGCGCCAGGCGCCGCTCGGTCTCGCGCAGGGAGAACCCGCAATCGACCAGGACGAAGGTATCGTCACTGGCGATCAGCGTGCCATTTCCCTGGCTACCGCTTCCCAGTACCGCGAAGCGCACTTAGCCCAGACGGTCCTGGATCGCGCTCAGCACGCGGCGGGCCACATCGGCCGGGGCCACGGTGTTGATGTTCTTCTCGACGGTAACCTGGACCGACTCGCCCACCTTGCTCAAGCGAACCTGGTAGCGCTCGGCACGTGCTTCACGCTCTTCCTTGCTCGGCGCGCTGCCGAACAGGCGGCTGAAGAAGCCCGGCTCGTTCTGCTTGTCCTCGGGTTTCTCGGACAGGTTGATGTAGTACAGGCCCAGGCTGCGGTTGATGTCCTCGACACGCCATTCGCCCTGCTCCAGGGCGCGGCCTACGCCAGACCAGGCGCGGTCCAGGTCAGAGCCCAGGAACAGCACCGGGTTGCCGCTGCCGTCTTCGCTCAGGCTGACCTGGCTCGGGGCATCGAAGTCACGCGCCGCGAGCAGCGACACCGAACCGCCCTTCTCGGCGCTGCGGTTCATGCTGGCCAGCAGCTCGTCGACCAGCAATGCGTCGACACCGGTGTTGCTCGACGTGCTCGGGAAGCCAGGCTCGGCGGTGCTGCCGGCCGGACGCTCGACGCTGACCACGTACACCTCGGAGGTGTTGCGCTGCACGCCGGGCTCCATGCGCACACGGACGCGCACTTCGCTGTCCGGGCTGCTGGAGGTGCTGGCCAGGCGCTGGCCGAGCGAGGCAGACAGCTCATCGAAGCGCTGCCAGGTGGTGTTGAACTCACCCGTCTGCGGACGCTCTTCGGCAATGCGGAAACCATTGTCTTCAAAGTACTGGCGCGCGACCGGCCAGACTTCGGCCGGCGAGCGCTGGGCCAGCACCCAACGGTTGGCACCGCTGCGCTGCAGGGTGAAATCGCTGACGTCGGCGCTGGCCGACAGCGGCTGCGGACGCGGCACTTCGAACTCGCCGGTGGCGTTGTCGTCGGCCACGTTGCGCGGGATCGGCAGCAGCGGATCCAGACGCTTGACGTTGGCGGCGTCCGGCGGCAGTTGCATCGGCGCAGTCGGGTGCGCCTGCAGGTAATCGCTGCCGCGGTCGCGGAAATAGCCATCCTCGCCCCACAGCCAGCCGCACCCGCTGGTGCTGGAGATGATCAGGGCGAGCGCGGAAAGACCAGCCAGTCGCTTCATGCGGTGTACTTCCTCGATTAAACCAGTACGCCGGACTGGCGCAAGGCAGTACGGACTTTTTCGTGACAGCCTTCGCTCAGCCAGGTCAGCGGCAGGCGAATGCCCTTGTGCATCAGGCCCATTTCCACCAGCGCCCACTTCACAGGGATCGGGTTGGCTTCGCAGAACAGGTCTTTGTGCAGCGGCATGAGTTTTTCGTTGATCGCGCGGGCCTTCTCGGCATTGCCCTCAAGGGCGGCCTCGCACAGGTCGGCCATTTCGCGCGGGGCGACGTTGGCAGTGACGGAAATGTTGCCCTTGCCGCCCATCAGGATCAGCTCGACGGCCGTCGGATCGTCGCCGGACATGACGATGAAGTCGCTGTCGACGCCCTCGATGATGGCCTTGGCACGGGCCAGGTCGCCGGTGGCTTCCTTGATGCCGATGATGTTCTTGACCTTCGACAGGCGGATCACGGTCTCGGCCTGCATGTCGCAGGAGGTGCGGCCGGGCACGTTATAGAGGATCTGCGGGATGTCGACGGCTTCGGCGATGTGCTTGAAATGCTGGTACAGGCCTTCTTGCGTCGGCTTGTTGTAGTACGGCACCACCAGCAGGCAGGCGTCGGCGCCGGCGTTCTTGGCGTTCTGCGTCAGGTGCACGGCTTCGGCGGTGGAGTTGGCGCCGGTGCCGGCGATCACCGGGATGCGGCGGGCGCTGCGCTTGACGCGCTCGACCACGTGCTTGATGACCAGGATGTGCTCTTCGACGTCAAGCGTGGCGGATTCGCCAGTGGTGCCGACCGCTACGATCGCGTGGGTGCCCTTTTCCAGGTGGAAGTCGACCAGTTTATCGAGGCTGTCCCAATCCAGACGCCCTTGTGCATCCATGGGTGTGACCAATGCCACCATACTGCCCGCGATCATGAAACTGCTCCTGCCGGAAAAAGAGAGCGGTAATGGTACTGGCGCCATCGACCTTGCACAAGCGAAGCTGGCGGGCGGAGCATTCCCCTCGGCCTCGCTTTTCGCTACCCTTGATTCTTTGATCGGCGCAGTGCGGCCCGCCGGGCCGTCGACAGTGCTCCACGCCAGTACTTCGTCACCCTCCAGAGGGCTGCGAATGCGGGTGACAGGGAGGCTAGCTCTCGTCCTTCGCCGACCGCTCATCGCTTTAGGAATGCTGCATGTCCACCGCCCCCCGCGAACAATTCCTCGTCATCAGTGCCTTGGGCCCCAATCCCATGGAGCTTGCCAACGTCCTCAGCCGCGCGGCCTTCGAAAACCGCTGCGCGGTCGTCACCTCGCGCCTGTCGCGCCACGGCGAAACCAGCGCCCTGGTACTGCAGGTCGGTGGCAGCTGGGATGCCCTGGCCCGTCTTGAGACCACCCTGCCCGGCCTTGGCAAGAAGCACGGCCTGACCCTCGATGTGGTGCGCAGCGCCGAGCAGGAGGTTCGCCCACAGGCCCTGCCCTATGTGGCCTACGTCAGCGCCGCCTATCGCCCGGACATCATCAACGAGCTGTGCCAGTTCTTCCTCGACCACCGCGTCGAGCTCGACGGGATGACCTGCGACACCTACCTCGCCCCGCAGACTGGCAGCAGCATGCTCAACGCCCAGTTCACCGTGATCCTGCCGGCCGGCACCCAGATCAGCTGGCTGCGCGACCAGTTCCTGGATTTCGCCGACGCCCTGAACCTGGACGCCCTGATCGAACCCTGGCGCCCACAGAACCCTGTCTAAGGAGCTCCCATGGCCGTTGCCATCGACCAACCCGTTGCCGACTTCCAGGCCCAGGCCACCAGCGGCCAGACCATCAGCCTGTCCGCGCTCAAGGGCCAGCAGGTGGTGCTGTACTTCTACCCGAAGGACAGCACGCCGGGCTGCACCACCCAGGGCCAGGGTTTCCGTGACCAGCACGAAGCCTTCAAGGCTGCCAACACCGTGGTGCTGGGCGTCTCGCGTGACGGCATCAAGTCGCACGAAAACTTCAAGGCCAAGCAGGGCTTCACCTTCGAGCTGATCAGCGACAAGGACGAGGCGCTGTGCCAGCTGTTCGACGTGATCAAGCTGAAAAAGCTGTATGGCAAGGAATACCTGGGCGTGGACCGCAGCACCTTCCTGATCGACAAGGACGGTGTGCTGCGCCAGGAATGGCGCGGGGTGAAGGTGCCCGGGCATGTGGATGCGGTGCTGGCGGCAGCTCAGGCCCTGAACAAGGCCTGATATCGCCTTGAATTGCTTCGCGGACAAGTTCGGCGTTCCGACTTGCCCGCGAATAAGAACGCTACGCCCCTACAGTAGTGGCGCCACCGTAGGCTCCTGCCTCGGCCAGGCATCGAGCACCGCCTTGAACAGCGTCGCCAGGGGAATGGCGAAGAAGATCCCCCAGAACCCCCACAGCCCACCGAACAGCAGCACCGCGCAGATGATTGCCACCGGGTGCAGGCTTACCGCCTCCGAGAACAGCAGCGGCACCAACACGTTGCCATCCAGCGCCTGGATGATCGCGTACACCGCCATCAGATAGATGAACTGATCACCCCAGCCCCACTGGAACAGCGCGATCAGGGTCACAGGCACGGTCACCACCACCGCCCCCACGTAGGGCACCACCACCGACAACCCCACCAGCAGCGCCAGCAGGGCCGCGTAGTTGAGCCCCAGGCTGATGAAAGCGATATAGGTGGCGATCCCGCAAATCAGGATCTCGATGCCCTTGCCGCGGATGTAGTTGGCGATCTGCCGATTCATCTCGTCGCCCACGCGAGTCAGCAACCTGCGCTCACGCGGGAGGTAGCCGCTGACCCAACGGGCGATCATCTCGCGGTCCTTGAGGAAGAAGAACACCAGGATCGGCACCAGCACCAGGTAGATCATCGCGTTGACCAGCAGCGGCAGGCTGGAGAGCGAGAACGTCAGCGCCCACTGGCCGAACTTGCCGATTTCACCGCGCACCGACTCGATAGCGCGCAGCACCTGCTCGTCCGAAACCAGGTGCGGATAGCGCTCGGGCAGCAGCAACAACAGCGATTGCCATTTACCAAGCATGCCCGGCAACTCGTTGAACAGGGTGATCAACTGGTGCCACAGCAGCGGCACCAGCACCACCAGGAACACTCCGAGCGCCCCCATGAAGAGGGCGAACACCAGCCACACCGCCATGCGCGTCGGCACCTTGAAGCGCTCCAGAGCGTTGACCAGCCCCTGCATGAGAAACGCCAGGACCATGCCCGCCAGCACCGGCGCGAGCATGCCACCGAGCGTGAGTACCACGGTGAAGCCCAGGAACAGCAGGACCGCCAGCACCACCGCTTCCTCATCGGAAAAGTAGCGCTGCATCCAGTCGCGAAGCACTTTGAACATTGACGATCCTTGGGAAAGAAGACTCAGGCCTTGCGCAGCCAATAGGTGTAGATCCCTGACTCGGCCGTTTCGCGAAGCAGCGTATGACCGGCAAGCTGGGCAAAAGTGCGAAAGTCACGCTGCGAGCCGGCATCGGTGGCCACCACTTTGAGGACCGCGCCGCTGGCCAGGCGATTGAGCTCCATTTTCGCCTTGAGCAGCGGCAGTGGGCAGTTCAGCCCGCTGGCATCGAGCTCAGCATCGCAGGTCGGGGTATCGATCATCAGGGGTCTCCAGGGCGGGCGCAACAAGGTGTTGCAGACGATGTCGGTAGGATACCGCCACTGGTCGCCAAGGTGCGAGCGGGCTACAGTAAGGGTTTTTGATCGACGCGAGCTTCGTGCATGAATCTACTGCGCCCCACCCTGCTGACGCTGGCCTGCCTGATGGCCCTTCCTGGCCACGCCGACGACCTGCCGTCGCTGGGGGATGCCAGCTCTGCGATCGTCTCGCCGAAACAGGAGCACGACCTGGGTCGTGCCTGGCTGAGCCTGCTGCGCGGCCAGGTCAACCAGCTCAACGACCCGCAGCTCAAGGACTACGTCGAGACCAGCGTGTACAAACTGGCCGAAACCAGCCAGTTGCAGGACCGACGCCTGGAATTCATCCTGATCGACAGCCGCGAGCTCAACGCCTTCGCCGCGCCCGGCGGCATCGTCGGGGTCAACGGCGGCCTGTTCCTCAACGCTCAGACCGAAGGCGAGTACGCCTCGGTGCTGGCCCACGAACTGGCGCACTTGTCGCAGCGCCACTTCGCTCGCGGTGTCGAGGCCCAGCAGCGTATGCAACTGCCGATGATGGCGGCGCTGCTGGCCGGTATCGTACTGGCCGCCGGCGGCGGTGGCGATGCCGGGATCGGCGTGATCGCCGGCACCCAGGCCGCGGCCCTGCAGGAGCAACGACGTTTCTCGCGGCAGAACGAGCAGGAGGCCGACCGCATCGGCATCCTCAACCTGGAAAAGGCCGGCTACGACCCGCGCAACATGCCGAGCATGTTCGAGCGCCTGGCCCGCCAGTATCGCTATGACGCCAAGCCACCGGAATTCCTGCTGACCCACCCGGTCACCGAATCGCGTATCGCCGACACCCGCAACCGCGCAGAACAGGCGCCCAAGGGCGGTGTCGAGGACAGCCTGCGCTACCAACTGATCCGTGCCCGTGTTGCCCTCACCTATGAAGGCACACCTGGCCTTGCCGCCAAGCGTTTCCGTGCCCAGCTCGACGAAAACCCCAACATTGACGCGGCCCGCTACGGCCTGGCCCTGGCGCAGATCAAGGGTGGCCAGTTGAACGAGGCACGGGAAAACCTCAAGCCGCTGTTGGCCAAGGCGCCCAACGACATCACCTACAACCTGGCGCAGATCGACCTGGACATCACCAACAATCGCCTGGCCGATGCCCAGCAGCGAGTCACCCGCATGCAGGGGCTGTATCCGGGCAACTACCCGCTCAAGCAGGTGAGCGCCGACCTGCTGGTCAAGCAGAGCAAGCCGGCCGAGGCGGAAAAGGTGCTGGATGACCTGGTGAAAAACCGGCCAGACGATCCGGATGTCTGGTATGAGGTGGCCGAGGTGCGCGGCCTGTCGGGCAACACGATTGGCCTGCACCGGGCACGAGCTGAGTACTTCACGCTGGTGGGTGATTTCGACCAGGCGATCCAGCAGTTGGACTACGCCAAGCGCCGGGCGGGAAGCAACTTCCCACTGGCGTCGCAGATCGACCAGCGCCAGCGGGAGATCATGGAACAGCAGCGGATGGTCAAGGACATGATGCGCTGATATGGACAGGGGCCGCTACGCGCCCCGATCGCGGGACGAGCCCGCTCCCACAGCGAGCGAGGGCATCACTCACTGAGGGAGCGGCGGTCTGGAGTCAGGCGTTGCCGGAGAGCTTGAGACGCGCCGCCTGGGTAAAGTCCAGCATCCGGTTCAGTGGCTTGATCGCCCGCGGAATCAGCGCCGGCTCGACGAAGATTTCATTGCTGCCCTTGCGCAGGCAATCCAGCGTGCGCTCCAGCGTGTTCATCGCCATCCACGGGCAGTGCGCGCAACTGCGGCAGGCGGCGCCATTGCCGGCGGTCGGCGCTTCGACGAACACCTTGTCCGGACACAGCTGCTGCATCTTGTAGAAGATGCCGCGGTCGGTGGCGACGATGAAGGTCTTGTTGGGCAGCGTCTGCGCAGCCTTGATCAGCTGGCTGGTCGAACCCACGGCATCGGCCAGGTCGATCACCGACTCCGGCGACTCCGGGTGCACCAGGATCGCGGCATCCGGATACAGCGCCTTCATGTCGGCCAACTGGCGCGACTTGAACTCTTCGTGAACGATGCAGGCACCATCCCACAGCAACATGTCGGCGCCGGTTTTCTTCTGGATGTAACGGCCCAGGTGCTGGTCCGGGCCCCAGATGATGGTCTCGCCGTTATCCATCAGGGTCTCGACGATCTCCAGCGCGCAGCTGGAGGTCACCACCCAGTCGGCACGCGCCTTTACCGCTGCCGAGGTGTTGGCATAAACCACCACGGTACGCTCCGGGTGCTGGTCGCAGAACGCCGAGAATTCCTCTACCGGGCAGCCCAGGTCAAGGGAGCAGGTAGCTTCCAGGGTCGGCATCAGGATGCGCTTTTCCGGGGTAAGGATCTTCGCGGTCTCGCCCATGAAACGCACACCAGCGACCACCACGGTGTCAGCCGGATGGTTCTTGCCGAAGCGGGCCATTTCGAGGGAGTCGGAAACGCAACCACCGGTCTCCTCGGCCAGGGCCTGGATCACCGGATCGCAGTAGAAGTGGGCAACCAGAACCGCGTTCTGTGCCTTGAGCTCGGCAGCGATGGCCGCACGGTAATCGGCCTCCTGCGCGGGCGTCAGCGGATGGGGCTGCTTGGCGTCAAGGTGGGCTTGAACCAGGAGACGTTCGGAAATCTGGGTCATGATCGCTGGACCTGCGTGCGCGTCAGTCGAGTGTACCACCCGGCCCTGGCAGATCGGCTAACGGTGCCGGATGGCCGGCAGTGGCGGGCCATCGCGGCCCATCTGCGGGCACGGATTATTATCGGACGGCGAAGGCTACAGGCAATCGGGGGAATGCAAAAGGGTTTTTGAAAGGGATGAGGCGTTCACGGAGGAACCCGTCCCCACAGGTGCATTGACACTGCAGGAACGGGCTTACCCGCGAAGCCCTCTCGGGAATCGTCAGCCCTGCGGCGACAAGGCTGCCAGGTGCATGCTCATCAGCATGGCAAACTCTTCGACAGTCATCTTCTTGCCGTTGAAGTCGACCATCCCATCGGCATAGTTCAGCTTCGACACGATATCGCTGCCCTCTTCCAGCGCCATCCCACTCTGCAGCGCCATCACGCCGAACATGTTGCCTGCCTGACCGGCTTGCTGGGCAATGGCCTGAGGATCATTCTGGCCATCGAGCAACGCTTGCAACGTCACCAGATCCACGACCATTGGCTTGGACACCGACAGCTTGCCCTGCAGGCGCGTGATCAGCTGCTTGGCGAACTGGTCCGGCGGCAGGTCGAAGGAGGTCGGATTGGCGAAGTCCAGCGACAGGTTGAAGTGGCTCTGGCCATTGGCCGTCTTGAACGACAGGTCTTCCACCGCCAGTTGCGGTTTGTCGGCCAGCAATTTCTGCAGGTCGCCCTGGACCTTGGCGGTCTCCTCGGGGCTCATGTTCAGCGACGGCACCGTCTCGCCGCGGGCAGCGGCCTCCTGCAGCTCGGGCGCCTTGGTCTGGTACCACTCCAGCAGTGCCTGAGTGGCCGGCATGTTCACCGACTTCATGCTCAGCACCATCTGCCCGCTGCCCACTGCGCGACCGGCGTAGGTGATGTCGGACACCTTGTACTCCAGGCGCCCACCCAGCTTGTCCTGGCCCTCGGCGCTGTACAGGCTGTTCTGCTCCAGCCCCTTGAGCACCAGCACGTCCTGCTTCGGTCCGAGCGTGGCTTGCAGATCGGCCAGCAGCAGGTTCAGGTGGCCGACATAGATCATGTCGTGGCCGGTACTGGTCAGCTCGCCACCAATCTTGAAGCCGTTGAACTGCAACTTGACCGGCGGGTGATCATCACCGACCAGGGTCATGTCCAGGCGCTCGGCATTGCCGTGGATTTCCACCGCCTTGCCTTCACGATCCCCTTTGAGCACCAGTTGCATGCCCGCGAAGTCGAGGACATTGCCATCACCTTCGTCCAGCTTCACCGGCGCCAGCCGGATGTCGCTCTCGACGCCACCGCCATAGCCCAGGCTGACCTGGCCAACCACCGGCGACGTGTCGCCTGCAGCGGCAAACCACGATGCGG
This sequence comes from Pseudomonas sp. MNR3A, assembly GCF_009650575.1. Lineage (NCBI taxonomy): Bacteria > Pseudomonadati > Pseudomonadota > Gammaproteobacteria > Pseudomonadales > Pseudomonadaceae > Pseudomonas > Pseudomonas sp. MNR3A. The sequence goes on from NZ_VZZS01000011.1 coordinate 46,062, forward strand.
TGCCGTCATCCTTCTGCAACTGGCTGTTGCTGACCGCCATCACCGGCAGCAGCTTGAGCGCCTTGACCCGCGACCAAGGGAAAGGGCCATGCTCGATATGGTCGATCACACCGACCTCGAAGCTCACCGGCTCACCCTCGCCGAGGCGCAGGTCGTTGGCCTTGAGCCGGTACTGCGCGTCGCTGGTGAACAGGTGCTGGTCAAGCGAGACCAACTCGATGGTCATGGTGCCACCCGTACCGACCAGCGCCTTCTGCAACTCCGCGTTGCCGCGGGCGATGGACTGCTCCAGTTCCGTCGGCAGCTGTTTGCCGGTGTACCAGGCGCCGGCAGTGGTGACGACGGCGATGGCGACGGCCAGGCCGGAAAGGATGCCTACTGATTTCTTCATGAATAGAACCGATTGCTGTCCATAGGGCTGATGGTGGCGCGAAGCACGCGACCGGGGGTGCCAAGCGTACCACTGTCGCTTGCCGACCGCGGTATTCGCCCGGGAGATTTTCCTGCACTTGCGACGCGTCCTACAACTGCCGACAGGTGACAGCTGCACAGAGCACATCTGTCCTCACTGATCAAACCGTTACAAGAGGCATGACCCACGACAAAGATCGTAAAATTTTACGAACACCAAAATCTGCTTTTTACTGTGAAAATCATATAACAGGGTTTAAGAGTGGATAAAAAGCCGATAAAAACCTGAAAACCTATCACCCTGTCATGTTTAACTTGACACCCAACCGTCCAATCGTCTTTTATTTTCCCCACCTTGCTCCGCGCCCTATACACCCAAAAAAAGACCGCGCCGCCATCATGCCTGTCCGCCCCTGCCCCCAGGCGCCGCCGTTTCGCCGGCCTCGCCCGTACTGACTCCCGCGCCCACGCGCGAACCTTCGCTCCGCTATAAAAGGTGAACAACATGGAGCTCATCCGCCCGACCTTGCCGTGCCCGTCGCCCGCCTCGTCCCGTCATCGCCGGGAGTGCCAGCATGCAGCCTGAGCACCCTGCCAGCCGTCACGAGCAGTTTCGCAAGTCCCTGCGCCTCTGGCAGGTCGTGATCATCGGCCTGGCGTACATCGCGCCAATGACCGTGTTCGATACCTTCGGCATCGTCTCCGGCATCACCGCCGGTCACGTGCCCAGCGCCTACATCCTGGCCCTGCTGGGCATCCTGTTCACCGCCGTGAGCTACGGCACGCTGGTGCGGCGGTTCCCGGAGTCGGGATCGGCCTACACCTACACGCAACGTGCGATCAACCCGCACGTGGGTTTCCTGGTCGGCTGGTCGTCGCTGCTCGACTACCTGTTGCTGCCGATGGTCAACGCCCTGCTGGCCAAGCTGTACCTGTCGGCGATGTTCCCCGAGGTGCCGGCATGGGTGTGGGTGGTGGCCTTCGTCACCCTGATCAGCCTGGTCAACATGCGCAGCATCAACCTGGTGGCCAACTTCAATACCCTGTTCGTGGCGGTGCAGATCGCGATCATGGCCGTGTTCGTCTACCTTTGCGTGTGCGGCCTGCACCAGGGCGAAGGGCTGGGCACGGCCTGGACGTTGATGCCGTTCGCCGATGAACAGACGCAGTTCAGTGCACTGGTCGCCGGCGCAACCATCCTGTGCTTCTCGTTCCTGGGCTTCGACGCCGTCACCTGCCTGTCAGAAGAAACCCGCGACCCGGCGCGCACCATCCCGCGCGCGATCTTTCTGATCGCCCTGATCGGTGGCGCGGTGTTCATCACCATGTCGTTCTTCATCCAGGCGTACTTCCCGACCATGGACCGCTTCCAGGATCATGAAGCCGCCCTGCCGGAAATCGCCCTGTACGTCGGTGGCAAGCTGTTCCAGTCGGTGTTCATCGCCTGCACGGTGATCAACACCATCGCCTCGGGCCTGGCGTCCCAGGCCAGCGTGTCCCGCCTGCTGTTCGTGATGGGCCGCGACAAAGTGATCCCGGCCCGCCTGTTCGCCCGTCTGCATCCGCGCTATCGCACGCCGGTGCTGAACATCGTGGTGGTGGGTGTGGTCGCCCTGTCGGCGATCTTCTTCGACCTGGTGACCGCCACCTCGGTGATCAACTTCGGCGCACTGATGGCCTTCAGCTTCGTCAACCTGTCGGTCATCAACCATTGCTATGTTCGCGAGCGGCGCAACAAGGGCCTGACCAACAACCTCAAGTATCTGGTGCTGCCGACGATAGGCTTTTGCATCATCGCCGTACTGTGGATCGACCTGGACGAGCACTCGCTGGCGTTCGGCGGCGCCTGGGCCTTGTGCGGCGTGCTGTACCTGGCCTGGCTGACCAAGGCGTTCCGCGTCGCCCCGCCAAGCTACGTGGCCGAATGACCCATCCTGCCGACAACGCCCGCGCCTGAACGCGGGCGTTGTCTTGATCGAGAAGGAAACGCTCCATGTCGCTGCGCCGTCTCTCCATCCAGTGGAAAATCACCCTGCTTGCCGGCCTGTGTCTGCTGGCGGTGGTCGCCTTGCTGGTAGCCACTTCGCTGATCCAATCCCGGCGCAGCGCCGAACAGGTGTTCACTGCCAACACCGAGTTGCTCGACCAGAGCGCGCGGCTGCGCCTGCAGGCCCACGCCGAGACCCAGTCGCTGCGCATCCAGCGCTATTTTATGGACGCCTATCAGTACGGCAACGGTTTCGCCCGCCTGGTGCAGGTGCTCAGGCCACGCGGCGGTGACCAATTGCGCAGCGACCTGGTCAAGGAAGCCGGTGCCGCACTGGCAGGCAACCCCGACCTGATCGGCCTCTACCTGGTATTTCAACCGGACGCTCTGGAGCATCAGGACGCGCGTTTCAGGGGGCAGGCCGAGTTGGGCAGCAACGAGCAAGGGCGCTTCTCGCTGTACTGGTCACGCGAAGACTCCGGCGAGGTCGCCTCCGAAGCGATGCCCGAATCGATGCTGGCCGACTCCAGCATCGGCGCCAACGGCTCAGCCTACAACCGCTGGCTGACCTGCCCGCTGGAAACGGCCAAGGCCTGTGTGCTCGACCCGTACTTCGACGAAGTCAACGGCCGTCAGGTACTGATGACCAGCATCGCGCTGCCATTGCTGGAAAACGGCAAGGTGATCGGCGTGCTTGGCCTGGACATTGGCCTGGACAACCTGCAGCAACTGAGCCTGGCCGGGCGCCAGGAGCTGTTCGAAGGCCAGGGCCAGGTCAGCATCGTCAGCCCCGTCGGCCTGCTGGCCGGACACAGCCAGGACGCCAGCCAGTTGAGCAAGCCCCTGGAGCAGGCGCTGGGTGAGGCGGTACGCGAACTGCTGGCACCGATGCGTGCCGGCCAGCCGGTCGAGCGCCAGGAAGGCGGGATGCTGCGCGTTGCCCACCCGTTCGCACCGATCCCCGACGCCGCGCCATGGCAGGTGCTGCTGGAAGTGCCGGAAGCGGTGCTGCGCGCCCCTGCCGTGGCGGTCAACCAGCGCCTGGACGCACACAACCAGCAGGCAAACCTCAGCAGCCTGCTGATCGGCCTGGTCGCCGCCGTGTTTGGCCTGCTGCTGGTGTGGCTGACCGCGCGCGGCGTAACACGGCCGATCCTTGCCGTGGCCGAACGCTTGCGCGATATCGCCAGCGGCGAGGGCGATCTGACCCGTCGCCTGGACTACGCCCGCGACGACGAACTGGGCCAACTGACAGGCTGGTTCAACCGCTTCCTCGACAAGCTCCAGCCGGTGATCGCCCAGGTCAAGGCGTCGCTGCACGAAGCACGCGGCACGGCTGACCAGTCGGCCGCCATCGCCAGCCAGACCAGTGCCGGCATGCAGTTGCAACATCGCGAGATCGAGCAGGTGGCCACCGCCGCCAACGAGATGAGCGCCACGGCGCAGGATGTCGCCCACAACGCCTCGCAGGCCGCCGAAGCCGCGCGCGGCGCCGACCAGGCCAGCCAGGAGGGCCTGCGACTGATCGCCAGCACCCGCCAGACCATCGCCAACCTGGCCGCGGGCATGGATGCGGCCATGGACGAAGCCCGTTCACTGGCCGGACGCAGTGAGCAGATCGGCTCTGTACTGGAGGTGATCCGCGCGATTGCCGAGCAGACCAACCTGCTGGCGCTCAACGCCGCCATCGAGGCCGCCCGTGCAGGCGAAGCCGGGCGCGGTTTTGCCGTGGTCGCCGACGAGGTGCGCAACCTGGCCCAGCGCACCCAGGTGTCGGTGGAGGAGATCCGCGTGGTGATCGAAGGCTTGCAGCAAGGCACGCGGGATGTGGTCGATGCCATGCAGGCCGGCCAACGCCAGGCCCAGGACAATGCCCAGCGCATGGACCAGGCGCTCCCGGCCCTGCAACGGATCGGCGAGGCCGTGGCGGTGATCAGCGACATGAACCTGCAGATCGCGTCGGCTGCCGAGGAACAGAGCGCGGTGGCCGAGGAGGTGAACCGCAACGTCGCAGGTATTCGTGATGTGACCGAGTCGTTGTCAGGGCAGGCCGAAGAGTCGGCGCGGATCAGCCAGGCGCTGAACCGCCTGGCCAATCAGCAGCAGGCACTGATGGAGCAGTTCAGGACCTGATCGGCGGTACTGCGGTGTTCACTCACCGAACACCCGCGAAGGATGGCGCAAGGTCGGGTCGAACGGATTGATCCTCGGCCCGATCGCCGCCGTTTCGCGCTTGAGCAACTCGACCACCATCGGCAGGCGCTCCGGCCCCAGCCGGTCGCTGATGGTCGCCACGCTCAACGCCGCCACGGCATGGCCATTGCCATCTAGGATCGGCACCGCCAGCCCGGCCATGCCTGGCAACACGCCGGTGTTGCGCGCGGCATACCCCTGGCGCCGCACGTTCTCCACCTCCGCGCGCAGGAACACCTCGTCGTACAGGTGGAAATCCCGTAGCCGCGGCAGGTTGTTGCGAATCACCGCCTCGCGCTCCTCCTCCGGCAGGAACGCCAGGATCGCCAGGCTCCCCTGCCCCACGCCCAATGCCACACGCCCACCGATATCGCTGGTGAAGGTACGGATCGGATACGGCCCTTCGCTGCGATCCAGGCACACCGCATCGAAGCCGCTGCGCGCCAGCAGAAACAGCGAGTCACCCAGCGAAGCCGACAGGCGCAGCAAGCTGGGTCGCACCAGATCGCGCAGGTTACCGCTGTTGCCTGCCCGCGCCGCCAGGGCAAAGAACGCCAGGCTCAGGCGATAACGCTTGCTGCGCGCCTCCTGCTCGACCATGCCTTCATCCACCAGGCTGCGCACCAGCCGGTGCACGGTTGGCTGGGACAGGCCCACCTGCTCGGCCAGCTCGATCACCCGCATGCCCTCCACCGGTGCCTCGCCCAATACCCGCAGCACCGCGAACAAGCGCGAGACCACACTGACCCCTGGTTCTTCCTGATTTCGCTTATCGGAATTCAACTTGCGCTTTTCCTCATCAGAATTTCATTGAATGAATAAAACTGAAAATAGTGCTCGACTCAGTGAAATTCGCCATTGAGGCCATCCTAGGCTTGCGCCTACTCTGCGTCCACCGGGACAAATCGAACAACACACCGGTGGCCTTGTGAGTATTCATCGGTCCTCGATTTGCCTCCTTGCATCTGCCCCAACAACAAGCGTGCCCGACACGCGACAAAAGACAGGTGGAACGCAGTCATGGCCTTTCTGCAGCTGGACAATCTTTGCAAACGCTACGGCGCGATCGACGCCGTGGTCGCCACCAACCTCGCCATCGAACAAGGCGAGTTCGTTTCCTTGCTCGGGCCTTCAGGCTGCGGCAAGACCACCACCCTGCAGATGATCGCCGGCTTCGTCGACGTCAGCAGCGGCCGCATCCTGCTCGACGGGCGCGACATCACCCACGCCAAGCCCAGCAGTCGTGGCCTGGGCGTGGTGTTCCAGAGCTACGCCCTGTTCCCGCACATGACCGTGGCCGACAACGTCGCCTTCGGCCTGCGCATGCGCAAGCAGCCTGAAGCCGAGATTCGCCGCAAGGTGACCGAGGTACTGACACTGGTGCGCCTGGACCGGCACGCCGAACGCTACCCACGCGAGCTGTCCGGTGGCCAGCGCCAGCGCGTGGCCCTGGCCCGGGCGCTGGTGATCGAGCCACCGGTGCTGCTGCTCGACGAGCCACTGTCGAACCTCGACGCCAACCTGCGCGAGGAGATGCAGTTCGAGATCCGCAGGATCCAGAGCGAAGTCGGCATCACCACGCTGATGGTCACCCACGACCAGGCCGAAGCCCTGTCGATCAGCGACCGCGTGGTGGTGATGCAGGCCGGACGCGTCACCCAGGTCGACGAGCCATATCGCCTCTACGAACACCCGCGCACCCGCTTCATCTCCGACTTCGTCGGCAAGGCCAACCTGTTGCCCGGCGAGCTGGACGGCGCAGGCCTGCCGCAGGTGCACCACTGCCGCGACGCCAGCCTGACCCTGAGCCTGCGCCCGGAAAAGATCGACCTGCTCGACAACGGCGTCGGTCGCCTGCAGGGCCGCATCCTGACCCGCTACTTCCTTGGCAGCCAATGGCTGTACCGCATCGGCACACCGCTGGGCGAGCTGACCGTGGTGCGGCGCAACGATGGCAGCGCCCCGCTCGGCGAAGGTGTCGATGTCGGCCTGGACTGGCAGCCCGAGCTGCTGCGGGTGCTCGCCGCCGACGAGGTGAGCGCATGAACAGCGCCGTGCCTGCCCCCGCCACCTGCGCCAGGCAACACCGTGACCTGCGCGGCTATTGGCTGTCGACACCAGCGCTGGCACTGTTCGCCGCACTGCTGATCGTGCCGCTGCTGCTGACCCTGGTGCTGTCGTTCAATGTGTTCGACTACGAAGTCGGCATCCGTGCCGACCACTGGACCTTCGAGCACTACCTGGCGCTGCTCGGCGACAGCTATTTCCTCGAAATCTTCTGGCGCACCTTCTGGATCAGCGCCCTGGTCACCCTGCTGTGCGTGGTGATCGGTGTACCCGAGGCCTACATCCTCAGCCGCATGGGCAGCCCGTGGCGCTCGATCTTCCTGGTGGTGATCCTCACCCCGCTGCTGATCTCGGTGGTGGTGCGTGCCTTCGGCTGGAGCCTGTTGCTGGGCGCCGATGGGCTGGTCAACCACGCCATCCAGGCCCTGGGTGGCGCGCCGATGAAGCTGTTGTACACCCCGTTCGCGGTGATCGTCGCGCTGGTCCACGTGATGCTGCCGTTCATGATCATCCCGGTCTGGACCAGCCTGCAGAAGCTCGACCCGGCCGCCGAACAGGCCGCGCTGTCACTTGGGGCCAGCCAGGCCAAGGTCATGCGCCTGGTGGTGCTGCCGCAGGTGATGCCAGGGGTGCTGTCCGGCACGCTGATCGTCTTCGGCCTGGCCGCCAGCTCCTTCGCCATCCCCGGCCTGCTCGGCGGACGTCGACTGAAGATGGTCGCCACGCTGGTCTACGACCAGTACCTGGCCGACCTGAACTGGCCCATGGGCGCGGCCATCGCCATCGCCCTGCTGCTGGTCAACCTGCTGATCATGCTGTCGTGGAACCGCATGATCGAACGCCGCTACAAGAAATCGCTGGGGTAACTCATGTCCAAGAACGGTCCTCTGGCCCTGACCTTCCACAGCCTGGTGGTGGTCTTCATGCTCGCACCGCTGGTGGTGGTGTGCCTGGTGGCATTCACTCCGGAAAACACCTTGAGCCTGCCCACGGCGGGGTTCTCGCTGCGCTGGTTCGAAGCGGTGTTCGAGCGCGCCGACTTCCTCGAAGCCTTCAACAACAGCCTGCAACTGGCGTTTCTTGCCGCCAGCCTGGCGACGCTGATCGCGGTGCCGGCAGGGCTTGCAATCACGCGCCTGCAGTTCCCGGGGCGCGACTTTCTCAACGTGCTGTTCCTGTCGCCGATCATCATTCCGCACCTGGTGCTGGGGGTGGCGCTGCTGCGCCTGTTCGCCCTGCTCGGGGTCAACGGCAGCTTCACCTGGCTGGTGCTGGCGCACACGGTGGTGATCACCCCGTATGTACTGCGCCTGGTGATCGCCGCCGCCATCGGCGTCGACCGCAGCGCCGAGCAGGCCGCCGAGTCGCTGGGTGCGAGCCGCTTCACGCTGTTTCGCAAGATCACCCTGCCGATGATCCTGCCCGGTATCGCCGGCGGCTGGCTGCTGGCGTTCATCAACAGCTTCGATGAGGTGACGCTGTCGATCTTCGTCACCTCCCCGGCCACCCAGACCCTGCCGGTGAAGATGTACGTCTACGCCACCGAATCCATCGATCCGATGATGGCTGCGGTGTCGGCCCTGGTGATCGCCCTGACGGCGGTGACCATGATTCTGCTCGACCGGGTCTATGGCCTGGATCGGGTCCTGGTAGGGAAGCACTGACATGGCCTTGTTCAAACGCCTCGCCGAGCGCCAGCGCCCGGTGCTGGAATTCACCCTCGACGGCGAGCCGGCCAGAGGCTTGCTCGGCGACACCCTGCTGACCGCCGTGCTGACCAGTGGAACGCACCTGCGCGGCAGCGACTTCAGCGCCGAGCCCCGCGCCGGGTTCTGCCTGATGGGTGCCTGCCAGGATTGCTGGGTGCGGTTGGGTGATGGCCGCCGCGTCCGTGCCTGCGCCACCGCGCTGGAAGCCGGACAGCAGGTGCTGCGCGAACCGGGGCGCCGGCCATGAGCGCCGTAGTGATCGTCGGAGCCGGCCCCGCCGGGATCCGTGCCGCGCAGACGCTGGTGGAGCACGGTGTGCGTCCGGTTCTGATCGACGAAGCCAGCCAGGGCGGCGGGCAGATCTATCGTCGCCAACCGGCCAACTTCACGCGACAGGCGCGCCAGCTCTACGGCTTCGAGGCTCGCAAGGCCAGCGCGCTGCACCAGACCCTCGACCAGCTCGCCGGGCACATCGACTATCGCCCCGGCACCCTGGTGTGGAACGCCGAACACGGCGCCCTGGACACCCTGCGCGACGGCCATGCCGCACACCTGCCCTACCAGCGCCTGATCATCGCCACCGGCGCCACCGACCGGGTGCTGCCAGTGCCGGGCTGGACGCTGCCTGGGGTCTACACCCTGGGAGCTGCGCAGATCGCACTCAAGCATCAGGGCTGCGCCATTGGCGAGCGCGTGCTGTTTTGCGGCAGCGGGCCATTGCTTTACCTGGTGGCCTACCAGTACGCCAAGGCCGGCGCCAAGGTACTCGGTGTCCTCGACAGCGCGCCCTTCAGCGCCCAGTGCCGCGCCCTGCCTGAACTGCTGGAGCAACCGGCAACCCTGGGCAAGGGCCTGTACTACCGCGCCTGGCTCGCCGCCCATGGCGTGCCGGTGCACCACGGCGCGACGCTGGAGCGCATCGAAGGTGAGCACCAGGTGCAACGGGCGTTGTGGTGCAAGGGCGACCAGCTTCATGACACCGAATGCGATGCGCTGGCCTTCGCCCATGCGCTGCGCAGCGAAACGCAACTGGCCGACCTGCTCGGCTGTGCATTCGACTGGAATTCGCTCAACCGCGCCTGGTTGCCGCGCCGCGACGAGGCCGGGCGCAGCAGCCAGCATGATGTCTACCTGGCCGGCGACGGCGCCGGGATCATGGGCGCCGACGCCGCCGAGATGGCAGGCGAACGCGCCGCCCTGGCTCTGCTGCAGGACCTCGGCCAAAGCGTCGATCTCCAGCGCTGCCGCACCCTGGAAAAACGCCTGACACGCATTGGCCGTTTCCGTGAAGGGCTGGAAGCCGCCTTTCCCTTCCCCGAGCGTTGGGCCGAGCAGGCAGCGGACGATCTGGTGGTGTGCCGCTGCGAAGAGATCAGCGTCGGTGAGTTGCGCGCCGTGGTCGGCGAAGGCCACTGGGAGATCAACCGGGTCAAGGCTCACTGCCGGGTCGGCATGGGCCGCTGCCAGGGCCGCATGTGCGGCGCGGCAGCTGCGGAAATCATCGCCAGTTGCAGTGGCAAGGCCCTGCACGAGGTCGGCCGCCTGCGCGCCCAGGCACCGATCAAACCCCTGCCCTTCGGCGTGGAGCATGACGCATGAGCCCGTGGATCGACTCGGAGGTGATCGTCATGGGGGCCGGTATCGTTGGCGCCTCGGCAGCGCTTGCCCTGGCCCGACGTGGCCGTTCGCTGACCTTGCTGGAACGCGGCTTCTGCGGCGCCCAGTCCAGCGGCGTCAACTACGGCGGTGTGCGCCGCCAGGGGCGCAGCCTGGCACAATTGCCATTGTCGCAGCGGGCACACCAGATCTGGGGCGAACTGCCTGCGCTGATCGGCATCGATGGCGAGTACCTGCGCTCCGGGCACCTGAAACTGGCGCGCAGCGAGGCCGACTTCGTCGCGCTGCAACGCTATGAAGCGGCCAGCCGCGACCACGGCCTGGACCTGCAACTACTCGACCGCACCACCTTGCGCGCCCGCTACCCCTGGGTCGGCGAGATCGCCGTCGGCGCTTCGTACTGCGCCGACGATGGCCACGCCAACCCGCGCCTGGTCTCCCCCGCATTCGCCCGCGCCGCCCGCCAGAAAGGCGCACGGGTCATCGAGCAGGCCGGCGACAGCCGTGTCGAGCACGATGGCCAGCGCTTCATCATGCACACCCAGAGCGGTCTGCGCCTGCGCGCGCCGTGGCTACTCAATTGTGCCGGTGCCTGGGCCGCCGACCTGGCGGCGCAGTTCGGCGAGCCGGTACCGATGGAGTCTGGCCACCCGGCGATGCTGGTCACCGAACCCTTGCCCTGGGTGATGAATGCCAGCACCGGTGTCGAGGGCGGCGGCATCTATGCCCGCCAGGTCGCCCGCGGCAATTGCGTGCTCGGTGGTGGGCGTGGCTTCGCCCTGGACGCCTACCGCGCCCGCCCAGGGCAATCGGCGGTGCTGGCGATCCTGCGCAACGCCGTCGAACTCTACCCGTTTCTGGCCGGTGCCCAGGCGATCCGCACCTGGAGCGGCACCGAGGGCTACCTGCCCGACCACGAGCCGGTGATCGGCGCCAGCACCACCCAACCCGGTCTGCTGCATGGCTTCGGCTTTGCCGGTGCAGGCTTCCAGATCGGCCCGGCAGTCGGCGAGGCGCTGGCCGAGCTGGTCTGCGACGGCGCCAGCCGCCAGCCGATCGAGGCATTTTCCATCCGTCGTTTCCAGGTCCGTCACGACCTGGCCTGTAACCACTAAGAGGAAGGTCGCTTTCATGAAGCACGTCAAACGTATTCTCGGCACCGGCTTGTCCTGCCTGTCACTGGCTATGCTCGCCGCCAGCCCCACGCTGCAGGCCGCCACCCCGACCCTGTACCTGGGCATGAACGGCGGCACCATGGAGCGTACCTACGCCGACAAGGTGCTGCCGGCCTTCGAGCAGGCGAACAACGTCAAGGTGGTGATCGTGCCCGGCACTTCGGCCGACCACCTGGCCAAGGTCCAGGCCAACAGCAAGAAGCCGCAGATGCATGTGGTGATGCTCGACGACGGCATCATGTACCGGGCCATCTCGATGGGGCTGTGCAGCAAGCTGCAGCCCAGCGAGGCCTTGTCGCAGATTCCGCAGAAGGCACGTATCAAGGAAGAAGCCGTAGCTGTCAGCCTCGGGGTCACGGGGCTGGCCTACAACACTCGCCTGTTCGAGAAGAACGGCTGGGCCGCACCAACCTCGTGGGGCGACCTGCAAGACCCGCGCTTCAAGGACAAACTGGTGTTCCAGTCGCTGGCCTCCTCGACCTTCGGCCTGCATGGCTTCCTGATGTACAACCGCCTCCAGGGCGGTGACGAAAGCAACGTCGAACCAGGCTTCAAGGCCTGGCCCAAACAGGTCGGGCCGAACGTGCTGGAGTACATCGCCAGCTCCGCGAAGATCTCCGAGATGGTGCAGACCGACGAAGCTGCGCTGTTCCCGCTGACGCCCACCCAGGTCACCACCCTGCAGGCCAAGGGCATTCCGGTGGCCTACGCCCAGCCCAAGGAAGGGGCGGTGGTGCTGAACTTCGCTGAATGCGTGGTAGCCAACAACGACCAGCCGGAGCTGGCGCAGAAGCTCGCCGCCTACCTGCTGACGCCTGCGGCCCAGGCCCCGGCGCTGGAGGAAGGCGACCAGATTCCGTCCAACCCCACGACCCCGACCACCGAACGCACGCGCGGCCAGGTCGAAGCGATGCAGCAGTACCAGCAGAGCGCCGTGGTGGTGAACTGGGACGAGGTCAACCAGCAGCGGCCACAGTGGAACGCGCGCTGGAGTCGCTCGATCGAACGCTGACCAGGGCGCGGATACAGGCGGAGCGGAGCCGAGCTGACCTAACGCCGGTAGGCTTGCCCGGTAGCGGGCCTGGGCCTACTCTGCGGGCAAAGCCGCCTCAGCCGAGCCAAAGAGCCCATGAACGACCCGTTGCAAACGCTTTGCTGGGATGACCTGCGCATCGTCAAGGCCATTGCCGATCACGGTAACCTGGTGGCCGCCGCCACTGCCCTGCAGGTCAACCACTCCACTGTCTCCAGACACCTGACAGCGCTGGAAACCTGTCTGGGCGTATGCCTGTTCGACCGCCGTCGCAGCGGCTATGTCGCAACGGATGCCGGCAGCGAACTGGTGGCCCTGGCTGGCCGTCTTGAGCTGGAGATTCTCAGCGTCGCCCGCCGCGTCTCTGGTCACGCCCAAGGACTTAAAGGCGAGCTGCGCATGACCACCAGCGATGCGCTGCTGCTGGACTTCCTCACCCCCATCGTCGCCCGCTTCCAGACCGCCAACCCACAGATCCGCATCGAGGTGAGCGTCGGCAACTCTGCGCTGAACCTGGCCAGGGGCGAGTCCGATATCGCCTTTCGCGCCACCCTCGCACCACCGGAAAACCTGTTCGGGCGCAAGGTCGCAACCATTGCCTGGGCGGTCTATGGCCGCAAACCTGTGCAGCCACTGCCGATGCCGCAGGCTCGTGAACTGGTGGGGATGCCCTGGGTCTCCTACGGCAAGGGATTGTCGGGCCTGCGGGCGTTCGACTTCGTCGAGCAGACCGTGGCCGCCGAGCAGGTGATCTACCGCAGCGACTCGGTCGCAGGCGTCGCCGCGGCCATCGCGGCAGGAATCGGTGTGGGCCTTCTTCCCTGCATGCATGGCGACCTGCAGCCAGGTCTGGTGCGCCTGAGCCCGGTGCAGCCGGAGGTCTACGATGAGCTGTGGATCCTCACCCATCCCGATATCCGCAAGTCCGGCAGGGTGCACGCGTTCATGCAGCATTGCGCCGAGGCCATCATCGCCCGGCGCGATTTCATCGAAGGCTGCGGGCGATTCGACTGAAGCCCCGTGCACCCTTGCGCGAGCGTCCGTGCATGCATGCACACTGCTCGCGCAGATGGCGCTCTAGACTCGCTGGCGTCGAGGGGGCCCTGCCCTCCCGATCTTTCGACGTACTCATGCAGCCTGCTGCCAGAAGGATCCCGCCATGACTATCAACGCTACCGCCAAGCCCGCCCGCTCACTGCTCAGCCCCGATGACCACGCCCTGGTGCTGATCGATCACCAGTCACAGATGGCCTTCAACACCAAGTCGATCGACATCACCAACCTGCGCGCCAATACCGGCATCCTCGCCGAAACGGCCAAGGGCTTTGGCGTACCGACGATCATCTCGACGATTTCCCGCGAGTCGTTCGCCGGCCCGCTGTTCGAGGAGGTCAGCAGGGCCTTTCCGGAGGCTGCAATCATCGACCGCACCACGTCCAACGCCTGGGAAGACGAGCAGTTCGTCGCCCGGATCAACGCCGTGGGCAAGCCACGCCTGGTGATCTGCGGGCTATGGACGTCGGTATGCTGCAACGGTCCGGTACTGTCGGCGCTCGAACAGGGCTTCGAGGTCTACGTGGTCACCGACGCCTGCGGCGACTGCACCGCCGAAGCCCACGAGCGCGCCGTGCAGCGCATGATCCAGGCCGGCGCCCGGCCGATCACCGCCCTGACCTACCTGCTGGAGCTGCAGCGTGACTGGGCGCGTACTGAAACCTACGACCTCACCACGGGCGTTGCACGCCAATACGGCGGCGCCTTCGGGGTCGGCATCCAGTATGTGAAGAGCATGTTCGCCGCCCACCAGGGGTGAGCTGATGAAGCCCTATCTGCTATCGCTTGGCATCGGCGTGGTGGTGGGCCTGATCTATTCGCTGACCGGCGTGCGCTCCCCTGCACCGCCGGTCATCGCGTTGGTCGGGCTTTTGGGAATGTTGGTCGGCGAGCAGGCGCTGCCGCTGGGCAAGCGCTTGCTGCGCATTGATCACACGGCCGAGCAGACCACAACGACCGAGCAACGGCGCCCCGCAGAACTGCGCGACCTGCCGCCCGACTGACGAGGCGTCAGCGGCCCTGACGGGCTCTGGCGTAGCCAAGGAAGGCGTCCAGGTCAGCGCTGCTGAGCATGCGCGCCACCTGCTTGACCTCTTCCATCGGCCAGTCCCACCAGGCCGCCTCCAGCAAGGCTTCGCGCACCGGCTCGTCGAAGCGCCAGCGGATGAACTTGCACGGGTTGCCGCCGACCACGGCAAACGGCGGTACATCGCGGGTGACCATCGCCCCGGCGGCAACGATGGCGCCATGACCGATGGTGACTCCGGAAAGGATCACCGCGTTGGTGCAAATCCAGCAGTCGCTGCCGATCACCACGTCGCCCTTGCTGGGGGCGTAATCCTTGATGTCTTCCAGGCCGTCGATCATTGCCGGAAAGGGATAGGTGGTCAGCCAGTCGGTTCGATGCTCGCCTCCCAACAGCACCTGAACACCTGCGGCGATGGAGGTGTAATTACCGATGCGCAGGACGGCATCATCACCAAAATCGGTGACCTCGGGGATGCCGTAGCTGCCCACGCCGACCGTGCTACGCGGATAGCGCAGGCGGATCTTCTCCGCCGCACGCTCAAGCTTGTCCATCGCCCGCAGACGCTTGCGTTCACGGCGCTCGGCCAGGTTCCTGAAAAATTTCACGGCAGGCGCTCCTCGATCGGCATCAACGGTGGAACATCAGGCGCTTGATGCGCTTGAGGGTGGTCTTGTTGTAGTGGCGCAGGGGAATGCTGCGCAGCAGATCCCAGGCATAGGCCTTGTCGGCAACCACGGCGTACTTGAGCGCCTTGTGCACCAGCACCGAACGCCCACGGGCATAGCCCGGATACTGCTGGTAGGGCGCGATGGCCTTGAGATCGGCCTCCAGCAGCACCTTGAACTTGCGCGACAGGTTGTTGGGGTGGCGGCGGTAGCGGGTGACGCACACCGGCAGTTCGTGGATCTCGTAACCCTGGGCGGCAATGCGCAAGGTCATCTGGAAATCCTGGACCTTGATGGCCGGATCGTAGAAATCAGCCGCGCGCATCGCCTCCATCCGGTACAGCGAGCCTGGCGCGCCAACCACCACTGCGTCCCGCAGGATCTCGGCGAAATCGAAGACCTTGACCTCGGTGCGTTGCTGCGTCTTGATGTCACAGCCTTCGGTGTCCATGTAGACGATCAACGCACCGACACAACCGACCTTCGGGTGGGCATCCAGGTAGGCGGCGCGAACACTGAGAGAGTTCGGCAGCATGATGTCGTCGAGATCGGGGGTCGAGACATAGACCCCGCGGGCATGCTGCAGACCGGTATTGAGCGCGCCGCTGACCCCTTGGTTGGTCTGGGTCAGCAGGGTGAAATCGTAGGTCGATTGCAATGCGCGCAGCATCTCGACGCTTCGGTCGCTGGAGCCGTCGTCGACGATGATGACTTCGAAGTTCGGGTAGTCCTGGGCAAAGATGCTCGCCAGGGCCGCCTCCAGGTACTTCTCGGCGTTGTAGCAGGGGGCGACGACCGAGATCAGCGGTGCCGAAGCCTCGGTGGTGGAAGTACATCCTTGCGTCATCGTACTGGCAAGCCTCTGTGCGCGATGCGTGAGCGGGTCACAAGGCTCAGCCCTGGACCGTGAAGCGGCACAGTATACGCAAGCCCGCTGCGTTCTCGAAGCGGCCAGCTTCAGCCTTGGACGCCAGCCTCGGCTAGGCGATGCGCGGCAAGCGCGGCCAGGTAGCTGCCATCGGGTGCACGCCTGCGAAAGTGCTTGTCGAGCCCGGCGAAAATCGCCTCGGCGACCTTGCGCTGATGCCGTGGATCCTGCAGCCGCTGGCAATCCCGGGCATTGGACATGAAGCCAGTCTCCACCAGGATCGAAGGCACGCTGGGCGACTTGAGCACCGCGAAACCGGCCTGCTCCACCCGGGCCTGGTGCAGGCCGGCCACGCCTTCCAGCTGGCCCAGCACCAAATGCCCCAGGTCCAGGCTGGTGGAGATGGTCGCGTTCATCGACATGTCCAGCAGCACGCCTGCCACCACCGGGTCCTTGGGCGGCTTTTTCAACACGCTGGACACCCCGACGAAATCGGCGTCGTTCTCGCGTTGTGCCATCCAGCGCGCCACTGTTGAGGTGGCACCATGCTCGGACAGGGCGAACACCGAGGCACCGGATGCGGTGCGCCTCGGCGCGGCGTCGGCATGCACGGAAATGAACAGGTCGGCGTTCAGCCGCTGGGCCATTTCGGCACGTTTGCGCAGCGGGATGAACACGTCCTGATTGCGCACCAGGCGCGCCTTGAAGCCCTTCTGCGCATCGATGCGTCGCGCCAGCAGGCGGGCGATGGACAAGGCGACGAGCTTTTCCTGCTCGCCGCCACTGCCGACAGCACCTGGATCCTTGCCGCCGTGACCGGCGTCGATGACGATCAGCAGGTCACGCCCCTGCGGCGGCGCCATATTCCCGACAGCCTTGCCCGTCGGCACTGCGGCCGCAACTGGCAATCCGCCAAGACGCAGGGCCAACTGCCGACCGCGGGCGAGCGTCTGCAACTCGCCGGAAATCCCCGGTGAGCGCAGGTCCAGCACAATGCGCAAGCCGCCGTCTGCAGTCGCTGCACTGCGAATTGCCTTGATTGGCGTGCCCTTGAGGGCCAGCCCATCAAGCGAAGTCGCCAGCCCCGCGCCTTGCAGGTCAAGAACCAGCCGCGGCGGCGCTTCGAGGGTGAAGGTGCGGGCCGCTACCGGGCCACTGAGGTCCAGCAGCAGGGTCGTGCCCTCTGCCGCCTGGCGCAATACTGCACCGCGAACCTGCTCGGCGGTATTTGCCAGCACCAGGCGGCTGACAGGCAAGGTGCAGCCGGCAAACAGCAGCTGCAGGAAGGTGCGTCTGTCCATGGCGGAGGGGCACTCGTGTCGACAAAAAGCTGATTACAATAAAAGTTATAACATAACATTTTAAAGTCATTTGCAAGGCTTGCTTGTTGTCACGCTCCCACGATCTGCACACGCTGGTTGAACCCGGCATGAACCACGGAGACGTAAACGAAAAAGCCCGCCATAAGGCGGGCTTTTCGTACAGTGGTTCAATACATGCGAACCGCTGTGAATATGGTGGGTCGTGTAGGATTCGAACCTACGACCAATTGGTTAAAAGCCAACTGCTCTACCAACTGAGCTAACGACCCGTTGGATGGCGCGTATATTACTGATTTCTCAGAGGAAATCAACACTCCATCGAAAATTTCTCAAAAATAGCGTGTCGGATCAGCCACACCTGCGGCCTTGAAGCCTTCTGCCCGCAGGCGGCAACTGTCGCATTTGCCACAGGCGCGGCCATCATCATCTGCCTGATAGCAGGAAACCGTCAGACTGTAGTCCACCCCACGGGCTATACCGGCCTCGACGATTTGCGCCTTGCTCAGGTTCTGCAGTGGCGCCTGGATGCGGAACCCCTGCCCTTCCACCCCCGCCTTGGTAGCCAGGTTGGCCATGCGCTCGAAGGCCTCGACGAACTCCGGGCGACAATCGGGGTAACCCGAATAATCAACAGCGTTGACGCCAATGAAGATGTCACGAGCGTGCAGCACTTCCGCCCAGCCCAGCGCCAACGACAGGAATACGGTGTTGCGCGCCGGTACATAAGTGACCGGAATACCCTCGGTAGGTGCTTCAGGCACATCGATGCTGCTGTCGGTGAGGGCCGAACCGCCAATACCATCGAGGTTCAAGCCAATGACCTTGTGCTCGACCACCCCCAGATCGCGAGCCACCCGCGCAGCGGCGTTGAGCTCGGCGCGGTGGCGCTGGCCGTAATCGAAGCTCATGGTGTAGCAACTGTAGCCCTCGGCCTTGGCCATGGCGACCACAGTGGCCGAGTCCAGGCCGCCAGACAGCAGGATTACCGCACGTTTTTCAGTCATGTCATCACTCTCTTGATCAGCGGCCCGGTTCGTCGTTCCACAGCAACTTGTGCAGTTGCAGCTGGAAACGCACGGGCAGGTTGTCGGCGACGATCCAGTCGGCCAGGTCGCTGGCGCTCACCTGATGGTGGCTGGGCGAGAACAGGACTTCACCTGCCCGTCTTTCGAGGTTGTACTGGATCAGCTTGGACACTGCCCAGTCGTAGTCCTCGCGGGAGCATATGACGAACTTGACCTGATCATTGCTCGTCAGGTGGTCGATGTTCTCGTAGCGGTTACGGTGAACCTCTTCCGAACCTGGGGTCTTGAGGTCGACCACGCGACTGACCCGCGTGTCCACCCGCGAGATGTCGAGCGCGCCGCTGGTCTCCAGCGAAACCTCGTAGCCCGCATCGCACAGGCGCTCAAGCAAAGGCAATGCGTTGGGCTGAGCCAACGGTTCGCCCCCAGTGACGCAGACATAGCGCGGACGAAAACCCGCGACCTGCTCGAGAATGTCGTCGAGGGTACGCAGTGTGCCGCCACTGAATGCATAGGCACTGTCGCAGTACTGGCAGCGCAGCGGGCAGCCGGTCAAACGCACGAACACGGTGGGCAAGCCAGCCGTTCGCGTTTCACCCTGCAACGAGTAAAAGACTTCGGTGATACGTAATGTGTCTTGCATGGTCGCCACGGGCGTGACAGCTATACAGGCTGACCGCCTCCGTCAGGCACTGCTGCAGACTCGACATAGCGTTATCCGCAACAGCGTGTTTACGAAAAAAGGGCAGAGATTCTAACGAAAAAACCCGCGCCAGGCGCGGGTTTCTTTCAAGCGGTGCAGTTCAGAGCTTCTGCAGGTCACGCTGAGCCAGCTGTGCGGCGGAGGTGCCGGGGTACTGGGTGATGACTTGCTGCAGGATGCCCTTGACCTTGTCGGTGTGGCCCATGCGACGTTCGACATCGGCCAACTTGTACAGCGAGTCAGGCACCTTGCTGTGCTTGGGGTACAACTGGCTGACCTTGGCGAAGGCCTGGCCGGCGCCTTGCAGGTCGCCTTTGGCGAGGTTGACCTCACCCAGCCAGTACTGCGCGTTGCCGGCGTACTGGCTGTTGGGATACTTGCGCAGGAAGGCGCTGAAGGCCTGACTGGCCTTGTCGAAGTCCTTCTGCTTGATCAGATCGAAAGCAGCATCGTAGAACAGCTTTTCTTTCGCCGGATCGGCCGGCTCGCCATTGGCAGCCGGTTGCTGCGCAGCGCTTGCGCCTGCAGCGGCACCTGCGGCGTCGGATGCGCCACCGGTGGAGGAATTATCGGGTGTAGCGGCTGGTGCGGCACCACTGTTGATGCGGCGGTCCAGATCCTGGTATCGCTCCAGGTTTTCCTGCTTCATGCGCGACACATCGTTCTGCAGCTCTTCGATGATGCCTTGCTGACGGGAAATCTGGTCCTGCATCTGTTGCAGCTGCAGGAACAGCTGACCCTGTGCAGAAGCAGGGGCCGAAGCCCCTGCCCCGGCATAGGCGCCGCTCGTGCCATAACCCGAAGGCGGATAACTGCCTCCGTTGTCATCAACTACAGGAACCGCAGCCCACGCAGAAAGCGGCAGGCTGAGGGCGAGGACGGTTACAACACGACGGCACATACGCATAAGAACTTACTTACGCAGTTCTACGCGACGGTTCTGAGCCCAGGACTGCTCGTCGTTGCCGGTAGCAACTGGACGCTCTTCGCCGTAGGAAACCAGTTCCAGCTGAGCAGGGGAAACGCCCTGCAGAACCAGGTAGCGCTGAACGGCCTTGGCACGACGCTCGCCCAGAGCCATGTTGTACTCGCGGGTACCGCGCTCGTCGGTGTTACCTTCCAGAACAACGCGGTTGCCGTTGGCTTTCAGGTCCTTGGCGTGAACGTCCAGGGCGCGCATGGCTTCTGGCTTCAGATCCGAGCTGTCGTATTCGAAGTAGAAGGTGGTGATTGCGCGCAGGGCGGCTTCTTCGCTCAGGGAACCGTCGACAGCGCCGGTGTTTGCACCGTAGCCAGCGTTCGGATCAACAGCGCCTTCGCCAGCGTTGTCACCGCCCTTGGAGGAGCAACCTACAGCTACGGCCATGGCCAGAGCCAGCGCAGCGAATTTACCAAACTTCAGCATTTCCATCGTGAAACTCCTAATGAAACCCCAGTGTGTTAAGCAAAATTGTTACGCCGCAATCAGTTCAGGTAGGGGGACCAGGACGGTTCTCTGACTTCGCCTTGAGCGGTAGGAAGTGGGAGCCTCACACGGCCGTTAAGCGACACGAGCATCAAGACTCCCCGGCCCTGCTGGCGGGTGGCGTAGATTAGCATGGTGCCGTTAGGCGCAACAGTGGGAGACTCATCAAGACTCGTTTCAGAAAGAATCTTTACACTTCCCCGTTGCAAGTCCTGGGCAGCCACCTTGAAGTTGGTGAAACCTTCCTGGCGATGAATCATTACCAGGGTCTTTTCATCCGCCGACAGTTTCGGGTTGGCGTTGTAGTTGCCAACGAAGGTGACACGCTCGGCGCCACCGCCACCCACCGACGTCTTGTAGATCTGTGGCTTGCCACCACGGTCGGAGGTGAAGTACAGGGTGTTGCCATCCTTGCCCCAGAACGGCTCGGTATTGATACCAGGGCCTGCAGTGACACGGCTGATCTGACGCGACCCCATGTTCATCACATAGATGTCCGGGTTGCCGTCCTTGGACAGCACGAACGCCAGGCGATTGCCATCGGGCGACCAGGCCGGTGCACCATTGAGGCCTTCGAAGTTGGTGATCTGCTCGCGGCGACCGGTGTCAATGTGCTGGACGAAGATACGTGGACGCTTCTGCTCGAACGAAACATAGGCGATACGCTTGCCATCAGGCGCAAAACGCGGCGACAGGATGGGCTCGCGCGACTGCAGCAGCGTCACTGCACGGGCACCGTCGTAGTCGGAACGCTGCAGGGTGTAGCGGGTGTTGTTGGTCGAGAAACGCTCGGCGGTCACGTACAGCATGCGGGTGGAGAACGCACCCTTGATACCGGTGAGCTTCTCGAACGATTGGTCGGCGATGTAGTGCGCCATGTCGCGCAGTTGATCGACGCCACCACCGACACTGCCGGTCAGCACCTGTTGCTCGGTGGCAACGTTGAACAGCGCGTAGCTGATCTGCAGGCGACCACCGGACGGCACGATGCTACCGACCATCACGTACTGGGCACCCAGCGCTTTCCAGTCGCGGAAGATGACTTCGCTGGCCTGGGTCGGCTGGCTGATCATGTTCTGCCGCGGGATGGGCGCGTAGTAGCCGGAGTTGCGCAGATCGTTGCCGATGATGTCGGCCATGTCTTCCGGCAGCACGCTGCCACCCTGCAGACCGAACGGCACTACCGCAATGGGCGTGGCCCGGTCGCTGCCGCTGGTGACCAGGATGTTCTTTTCCTCTGCCACGGCCATGCCTGCCACGCAGCAGAGCATGACCAGCAGTCCTCTCAGACGTTTAATCACAACGCTAGATCCTCAGGTGTAAATGTCATCTTGAACGAACGATACGGATTGAACTCGTTCGGCTTCAAGCCCTGCATTTCAGTCAACCGGCCAATGTTCTTCACCGCGGCCACGGCCGAGCTGTCGAACGGACCGTCGCCACTGGACTTGGCCACGCTCACATTGGTGATCGTGCCGTCCGGCAGCATGTTGATCTGCAGGACTACCGTCATGCCTTTGCGCGCGGATGGCGGACGCGCCCAACCTTCGGCCGCACGCATGCGGATGAGGTCGTCGAAATCACCCGCCACCTGGTCGCCTTGCTCGTCGGCCAGTGCCTGCTGACGCTCGGTGGTGTCGGACAGCAACTCGGCCAGAGCCTGAGCCTTCTTGTCTTCAGCCGCCTTGCGGGCTGCATCCTGTGCCTTTTTCTTCTGTGCATCCGCAGCGGCCTTCTTCTTGGCCTCTTCGGCTGCCTTCTTCTTCGCTTCCTCGGCCGCCGCTGCTTTCTTCTTGGCGTCCTCGGCTGCTTTTTTCTTGGCGTCTTCGGCGGCTTTCTTCTTCGCCTCTTCGGCCGCAGCTTTCTTGGCTTCTTCCTCGGCCTGTTTCTTGGCCTCGTCTTCGGCCTTCTTCTTGGCGATGTCAGCCTGCTGCTTCTTCGCTTCCTCGGCCTTCTTCTGCTCGGCGGCCTTTTTCGCCTCGGCAGCCTTGGCAGCGTCCTCGGCTTTCTTGGCTTCGGCGGCCTCGCGAGCTTCCTCGGCCTTTTGAGCGGCGTCGGCTTTCTTTTGTTCCGCGGCCTTCACAGCTTCCTGCTCGACCTTCTTCTGCTCCATCTGCTCGACTTCAGTCTGGCGTGAAGCCGTTTTCTTGGCTTCCCCGGCAATCTTCTGATTGGTCTGGGTGGTCGCCTGGCTCTTTGACTTGAGCTGATAGAGCGTAGCCTGGACGATCGGCTTGGACGGCGGCAGTTCAGGCGTCATGGCGAAGCTGACGAACAGCAGGCCGAACACCAGCACATGCAGGCCAATGGCCCAGACGCTGGGCCAGAAGTAGCTTTCCGAGGCGGATGGCTCTCGCTGTTGCATCAGGGCGCCTCGGTAATCAGGCCAACGTTACCGACACCGGCTTTCTGCAACCCGCCCATGGCGCCCATGACCGCGCCATAGTCGACGGCCTTGTCACCCCGGATGAACACCTGGGTCTGTTTGCCCTGGTCGCGGCCGGCAGCGATGATCTTGGTCACCGCGTTGGTCATTTCCGGCAGGGTCATCGCCTTGTCCATCTGTTTGTCGGTATCGACTTCGCTACCGAGGTTCCAGTAGTAGGTTTTGTCGGCCTTGATCGAGATGGTGAGGATCTGGACGTTGTTGTCCTGCGGCAAGGCTTCGCTGGAAACCTTGGGCAGGTCGACCTTCACGCCCTGGTTGAGCATGGGTGCGGTCACCATGAAGATGACCAGCAGCACCAGCATCACGTCGATGTAGGGCACCACGTTCATCTCGGCGACCGGCTTGCGTTTGTGGCGAACTCGGGCCATGGATGTCTACCTGATCACTCTTCGCTGGTGTGTACTTTGCGGTGCAGGATCGCCTGGAACTCATCGGCGAACGTGTAGTAGCGACCGATCAGTGTTTCGCTGCGTGCAGCGAAGCGGTTGTAGGCGATGACTGCCGGGATCGCGGCGAACAGGCCGATCGCGGTGGCGATCAGTGCCTCGGCAATGCCGGGTGCCACGGTGGCAAGGGTGGCCTGCTGGGCGCTGGCCAGGCCGCGGAAGGAGTTCATGATGCCCCATACGGTACCGAACAGGCCGATGTAAGGGCTGGTGGAACCGACGGTGGCCAGGAACGGCAGGCTCTGCTCGAGCTTCTCTTCCTCGCGGGAGATGGCTACACGCATGGCGCGCCCCACCCCTTCCATGACCGCATCAGGGTCGACGCCCGGCTGCTGGCGCAGGCGCGAAAACTCCTTGAAGCCGGCGCGGAAGACCTGCTCTACACCCGAATCCGGATCAGGGTTGCTGCCGGCCTGGCGATACAGTTTGGATAGGTCGATGCCCGACCAGAAACGCTCTTCGAAAGCGTCCAGCGCACGACGACCGGCGCGCAGCATGGTGCTGCGCTGGAAGATCATGATCCAAGAGGTCACCGAGGCTGCCACGAGAGTCAGCATCACCAGCTGAACCACCACACTGGCATTGGCGACCAGGCTCCACATGGAGGTATGGTCGACGACGTTTGCTTCCACGCTTATTCTCCTGCGTTCGATTGAGTACCCGTGCCGTCCGCCATGAAAGCGTCGCGCAGTTCAGGGGGAATGGCCCGGGGTTTGAAAGTGTCGGCGCGCACGGCGGCCACCAGGAACTGCCCTTCGCAAAGCAGTGTTTCATCCGCTTCTCGCCAGACCTGCTGCACGAAGCGCAGGCTGGCGCGATTCAATTCAAGTACTTGTGCGGTTACCCGCAACGCATCGTCCAACCGTGCCGGCGCGTGGTAGCGCGCCTCGCTGGAGTGGACGACGAACAATAGATTCTGTTCCGCCAGCTCGGACTGGGAGAACCCCAGGTGCCGCAACCTCTCGGTGCGTGCACGCTCCATGAATTTCAGGTAGTTGACGTAGTACACCACCCCGCCTGCGTCAGTATCCTCGTAATAGACGCGACAACGGTGAGCGAACGGGTCCTGCCGATTTTGCGCGCGCATACTCTAGTGCTTACTCCTCAGCTTGCCAATCCGCCCCGGCAACTGTTTTTTCAGGGGAAATGTCGTATTGCCAGCGCTGTCGCAAAGTGCCAGCGCTAGGACCACGAAAACCCCGATTCGATCTGTCACTCATCGTCAGGATCGGAAAATTCTCCGCCCTCGGCAAAGCGCCCCGGAATGTTCAGGCCGAAATGCAGGTAGGCGTGCCGGGTGACCACGCGGCCACGCGGCGTACGCATGATGTAGCCCTGCTGGATCAGGTACGGTTCGAGGACATCTTCGATGGTGTGCCGCTCTTCACTGATCGCAGCCGCCAGGTTGTCCACGCCTACCGGTCCGCCATCGAACTTCTCGATCATGGTCAACAGCAGGCGCCGGTCGGAATGGTCGAAACCGCGCTCGTCGACGTCCAGAAGGTTCAATGCCTTGTCGGCGATTTCCTTGGTGATCTGGCCCTTCGCACGTACCTCGGCGTAGTCACGCACGCGGCGGAGCAGGCGGTTGGCGATCCGTGGCGTACCGCGGGCGCGACGGGCGATCTCGAAAGCGCCCTTGTCTTCGATGGCAAGCCCCAGAATGTTCGCCGACCGGCTGACGATGGTCGCCAGGTCCTGGTTGCTGTAGAACTCCAGGCGCTGGACGATCCCGAAACGATCACGCAGTGGGTTGGTGAGCATGCCGGCCCGGGTGGTCGCACCGACCAGGGTGAACGGCGGCAGGTCGAGCTTGATCGAGCGTGCGGCAGGCCCCTCACCGATCATGATGTCGAGCTGGAAGTCCTCCATTGCCGGGTAGAGTACTTCCTCGACCACAGGCGACAGGCGGTGGATTTCATCGATGAACAGCACGTCGTGCGGCTCGAGGTTGGTCAGCATTGCCGCCAGATCACCCGGGCGTTCGAGGATCGGGCCGGAAGTGCTCTTGACCGAAACCCCCATCTCGTGGGCGATGATATTGGCAAGGGTGGTCTTGCCCAGACCGGGCGGACCGAAGATCAAGGTGTGATCGAGGGACTCGTTGCGGCCGCGGGCGGCCTGGATGAACAGGCCCATCTGCTCGCGCACCACCGGCTGGCCGATGTACTCGTCCAAGCTCAACGGACGAATGGCACGGTCCTGAACCTCTTCACGGTCGCGCCCGCTGGCGGCGATCAGGCGGTCGGCTTCGATCACTTGACGATCATCCCTTTGAGGCTATGGCGAATCAGTTCCTCGCTGGTCATGTTTGCCTTGTCCTTGATCGCCGACACCGCCTTGCTGGCTTCCTGAGGTTTGTAGCCCAACGAGATCAGGGCGCTGACTGCATCGGCTTCGGCGCTGGAGGTGCTGGCCACCGGCAGTGGCCCATCGGACACCAGGGTGAACATCGCAGGCGAGGTTTCCCAGGCCTTGAAACGGTCCTTGAGCTCGACCAGCAGGCGCTCGGCGGTCTTCTTGCCGACGCCGGGTACGCGCACAAGAGCCGACGCATCCTGGGCCTGCACGCAGCGCACCAGCTCATCGACCTCGAGGCCCGACATCAACGCAAGAGCCAACTTCGGGCCGACGCCATTGAGACGGATCAGCTCGCGGAACAGCTCGCGCTCGCGCTTCTCGAAGAAGCCATAGAGCAGGTGGGCGTCTTCGCGCACCACCAGATGAGTGTGCAGCGTCACCGCTTCGCCGACCTTGGGCAGGCGGTACAGCGTCGTCATCGGCACCTCCAGCTCATAGCCCAGGCCATTGACATCGATAATCAGGTGCGGCGGTTGTTTTTCCGCCAGGGTGCCACGCAAACGTCCAATCACGTTCCGATCCTTTCTCTCGGGCGTCTGGTCGGAGACCGGACAACCCTATCAGCAAATGCGGCGGGTGAGCGTGTCACCCGGACAAAATGTGTATCAGGGCATGAAGCTGTTACAGACGCAAGCGCCCACCGCGCCGGCGTGCGGTGGCCAGGCCGTGGGGCACCAGGCTGGAGCGTGTATGGGCGTGGCACAGGGCGATGGCCAAGGCGTCGGAGGCGTCGATCTGCGGCTTCTGCGTCAGCTTGAGCAGGTGCATGACCATCAGCATGACCTGATCCTTGTTCGCCCCGCCCGTACCGGCCACCGACTGCTTGACCTGGCTGGCGGTGTATTCGGCGATCTCCAGGCCCGCCTCGGCGGCAGCGACGATGGCTGCACCGCGGGCCTGGCCAAGCTTGAGCGCCGAGTCGGCATTGCGTGCCATGAACACCCGCTCGATGCCCATGGTGACGGGGCCATGCAGGCGAATCACCTCGCTGACGCCGCGAAACACGATCTGCAGTCGCTCATGCAACTCGCCACCACCGGTGCGGATGCAACCGGAGGCCACGTACTCGCACCCCCGCGGCGTGTGGCGTACCACACCATAACCGGTGATTCGCGAACCGGGGTCGATACCAAGAATCAGCGTCATAAAGCCTGCGGTTCTTTACACATTTCACTGACCCGCGAAGAGGCCTCGAAGACCAAGGAAAACCTTAGCCGAGTTTTTCCATGATCTCGTCGGAGATCTGCGCATTGGAGTAGACGTTCTGCACGTCGTCCAGGTCCTCGAGCATATCGATCAGCTTGAGCACCTTCTCCGCGCCGTCCTGATCCAGCTCGGCGCTGGTGGTCGGCTGCATGACGATTTCCGCGTCGGCAGCCTTGAAGCCCGCCTCTTCCAGCGCATTGCGCACAGCGTAGAAGCTGTTGAAGGAGGTGAAGACGTCGAAGGAGCCATCGTCATTGCCGACCACATCATCGGCATCGGCTTCCATGGCCGCCTCGATCAGCGCATCTTCCTCGACGCCCGGTGCAAAGCTGATCTGCCCCTTGCGCTCGAACAGATAAGCCACCGAGCCATCGGTACCGAGGTTGCCGCCACACTTGGTGAAGGCATGACGCACGGCTGCTGCAGTGCGGTTGCGGTTGTCGGTCATGGCCTCGACCATGATCGCCACGCCACCGGGGCCGTAACCCTCGTAGCTGAGCTCTTCGACGTTGTCGCTTTCGTTGGTGCCAGCCCCACGCGCCACCGCACGATCGATGATGTCGCGGCTCATGTTGGCACCCAGCGCCTTGTCCAGCGCCAACCGCAGCCGGGGATTGGAGGCCGGATCACCACCACCCTGCTTGGCAGCGACGGTCAGTTCGCGGATCCACTTGGTGAAGATCTTGCCTCTCTTGGCATCCTGGCGTTCTTTGCGGTGCTTGATATTCGCCCACTTGGAATGACCGGCCATAACGACTCCAAATCCTTGAAACAGAAACAGGTTCCGCCCCGAAGGGCGGAACGCGGAAAATCCTGCGCGCAAGCGCGAAGCGCCCCGACTTCGGGGCGCCTGCGGTCGGTTACTCGACCTTGGTCTGCTCACGCAGACGGATGTGCAGCTCGCGCAGAGCCTTGGCATCGACCAGGCCCGGAGCCTGAGTCATGACGCACGCAGCGCTCTGGGTTTTCGGGAACGCGATCACTTCGCGGATCGACTGGGCGCCGGTCATCAGCATGACCAGACGATCCAGGCCGAAGGCCAGACCACCATGTGGCGGGGCGCCGAACTTCAGGGCGTCGAGCAGGAAGCCGAATTTCTCTTCCTGTTCCGCCGCCTCGATACCCAGCAGACGGAAGACTGCCTGCTGCATCTCTTTACGGTGGATACGGATAGAACCGCCACCCAGCTCGGTGCCGTTGAGCACCATGTCGTAGGCACGCGACAAGGCGGTGGCCGGGTTGGCCTCCAGCTCTTCAGGGGTGCACTTGGGTGCGGTGAACGGGTGGTGCAGCGCGGTGAAGCTGCCGTCCTCGTTCTCTTCGAACATCGGGAAGTCGACGACCCACATCGGTGCCCACTCGCAGGTGAGCAGGTTGAAGTCGTGACCCAGCTTGATACGCAGCGCGCCCAGGGCCTCGCTGACGACCTTGAACTTGTCGGCCCCGAAGAACACGATGTCGCCATCGACCGCGCCGACGCGATCGAGGATCACGTTGAGGTTGGCCTCAGGGATGTTCTTGACGATCGGCGACTGCAGGCCCTCGACGCCCTTGGCGCGCTCGTTGACCTTGATGTACGCCAGGCCCTTGGCACCGTAGATGCCGACGAACTTGGTGTACTCGTCGATCTTGCTGCGCGGCATGGCAGCGCCGCCCGGCAGGCGCAGGGCAGTGACACGGCACTTCGGATCGTTGGCAGGACCTGCAAAGACCTTGAAGTCGACGTCCTTGAGCTGATCGGCAACATCGACCAGTTCCAGCGGGATGCGCAGGTCCGGCTTGTCGGAGCCATAACGACGCATGGCTTCTTCGAAGGTCATGTGTGGGAAGTCGCCGAACTCGAGGTCGAGCACTTCCTTGAACAGCTTGCGGATCATGCTCTCGGTGAGGCCCATGATCTCGGACTCGTCGAGGAAGCTGGTCTCGATGTCGATCTGGGTGAATTCCGGCTGGCGGTCGGCGCGCAGGTCTTCATCGCGGAAGCACTTGGCAATCTGGTAGTAGCGGTCGAAGCCGGCCACCATCAGCAGTTGCTTGAACAGCTGGGGCGACTGCGGCAGGGCGAAGAAGCTGCCTGCGTGGGTGCGGCTGGGCACCAGGTAGTCGCGCGCGCCTTCCGGAGTGGCACGGGTCAGGATCGGCGTTTCGACGTCGAGGAAGCCGTTCTCGTCGAGGAAGCGGCGAATGCTGCTGGTGATGCGCGAACGCAGGCGCAGCTTGTCGGCCATTTCCGGGCGACGCAGGTCGATGAAACGATAGCGCAGGCGGGTTTCTTCGCCGACGTCGGAGTATTCGTTCAACGGGAATGGCGGGGTCTCGGCTTCGTTGAGCACGTTCAGCTGGTAACCGAGGATCTCGATGGCGCCGGAGGCCATGTTCGCGTTCACCGCGCCGTCAGGGCGCTTGCGCACCTTGCCGGTGATCTGCACCACGTATTCGCTGCGCACGCGGTCGGCGGCGGCGAAGGTTTCGGCGCGATCCGGATCGAACACGACCTGGGCCATGCCTTCGCGGTCACGGATATCGAGGAAGATCACCCCGCCGTGGTCGCGACGCCGATGGACCCAGCCGCAAAGGGTGACTTCCTGGCCGTCCAGGCTCTCGTTCAGTTGGCCGCAATAATGGCTGCGCATCATGATCGTGGTTTCGCTTCTCGTGATTCGTGTATTCGGTGGAGGTCTTGTCCGCCCTGAGGGCTAATAGTGCAAGACCCTGTCGCTGCAATTCAACTCAGTCGGCCTTGTCGCCGGCCAGGTTCTTCTTCGCCCCGGTCTTGAAGTCGGTCTCGTACCAGCCATTGCCACTCAGGCGAAAGCCGGGTACCGACAGCAATTTCTTCAGGGCCGACGCCTGGCATGCCGGACAATCGGTCAATGGCGCGGCGCTGATTTTCTGCAACACCTCCATGCGGTGGTCGCAGGAAGCACATTGATAGTCATAAAGGGGCATGGAAGTCTCTCGTCAACCACAACGCTGGCTGCCGGGGCAGCAAAAAGCGGGATTATATATGGTTAAGGAGTGCTGTGCAGCCCGCCCGGCGATCAGTGTGTACTCGGCGGATCAAGTAACCAGGCCACACAGATGACGCGAATCAGCCCACTGAAATTACGCACACCGCCCTGCCGCAGGTGCACCTCTCGATCGACGTAGGACAGCACAGCGCTCACCGAACAGCGATTGGCCTCGGCGATACGCTCCAGAATACGCCAGTAGACCGCCTCGAGCCGAAGGCACGTGGCAAAACCATTGAGCCTTACAGACCGCGAGACCGGTACGACCTGCAACATGTCGAAATCACCCCTGAACGGATCCTGACAATCCTTGCCTGGCCAACCGCCGTGCCTGCTTGCTTGCGCCATGGTTCTGCTCCTTGATTGCGATCACTTCATACCCCGCACAACAAGGTCGAGGGTGCTTCAATGAAGCGCCGTTCCGGCATCACAGAGCAGCAGCAAGGGTTTCCCCATAATAAAAAAGCCCGGGATCGCAAGGCGACACCGGGCTTGATGGACCAGCCTGGCCATAGGCCGGCGCATCGTTATTTGCCGTCGAGCAGCACTCGCAGCATCCAGGCGGTTTTTTCGTGCACCTGCATGCGCTGGGTGAGCAGGTCGGCCGTCGGCTCGTCACTGACCTTGTCCACCACCGGGAAGATGCTGCGCGCCGTGCGCACCACCGCCTCTTGCCCCTGGACCAGCTGGCGGATCATTTCATCGGCAGCGGGCACTCCCTCTTCCTCCTTGATCGAGGAATGGCGCGCATAGAATGCATAGGAACCCGGCGCCGGGAATCCCAGCGCGCGAATGCGTTCGGCGATCGAGTCGACTGCCAGGGCCAGTTCGTTGTACTGCTCTTCGAACATCAGGTGCAGGGTTCGGAACGACGGACCGGTAACGTTCCAGTGGAAGTTGTGGGTTTTCAGATACAGCACATAGGTGTCCGACAGCAGGCGGGACAACCCTTCGACGATGGACTTGCGATCTTCTTCGCTGATACCGATATCGATTGCCATGAATCTCCCCTTTCCATAAGGCTTGACGATCAAGCGGGCGAAAACACTGTACCAAGAGTTGCAGACGGCTGCATGTGACACAAGGCAACACATCGCCTGACCCCCCCTGCGGTTTGAGAACCCCCTGGCTTTGCTGTTAAATAGGCAGGGTGCCACCCGTGCGGACTGTTATTGCCGGGTGCATAGGCTGAACAGTCCCGTGATCGCGCTCCATACCTCATGCGCACCGTGCTGCCAGCTCTTCCTGTGATCGGCCTTATCCAAATATGTGAGCCAACCCAATGTTCAAGATCGTCCATCTGGTGACGGGCGTTGCGGCTTTGCTGCTGTCGTTCATACCCAGCCTCAAAACCGACGCCACACCCTTCCTGCAACAACCCGAAGCGGTTTACCTGGTACTCCTGGGCCTGCTCAACCTGGTCCTGGCACCGGTTGTACCGCTTTACTACCGCGGCGCCCGCCAGCAACTGCAACACCTGGCCAGCGCACTCCTGGTGCTGGCGGTGATCCTGCAAACCATCACCGTCCTTGCCCGCCCCGAGCTCGGCAGCTTGTCGGCGCTGCTCTGCGCGGCACTGGCAGCCGCCCTGCACCTGGCCGCCGGCTTCGCCCGCAGCAGCCGCAAGTCACGCGCCAGCCAGGCAGGCCCGCAAGATGCCAGCAAGCGCGATACCGGCACCGTGAAGTGGTTCAATACCTCGAAAGGCTTCGGATTCATCTCCCGCGACTCCGGCGATGACATCTTCGTGCACTTTCGCGCCATCCGCGGCGAAGGCCATCGCGTCCTGGTCGAAGGCCAGCGCGTGGAGTTCTCGGTAATGCATCGCGACAAAGGCCTGCAGGCCGAAGACGTGGTCGCGGTTTCACGCCGCTGACCACCCGCCTCCATCACCTCAATAATGAGGCGGTGGAGGCTCCTCCCCTCCGGCCTCGTACTGGCCGACCATCTCTTCATGACGCTTGATCAGCTCGGCGATCTGCAACTGCAGACGCTCGATCAGCCGGTTCTGCCCGGCCACTTCGTCGCTGAGCGCCTGAAGGGTGTCATCCTGAAACGCCTGGCGCATCTCCAGCTCGACGATTCTCGCTTCCAGTGACATGGCTCAGGCCTCCTCGAAACCTTCAAGCGCCAACCCGCGCAGGCGCTGACGAATTGCAACGACCTGCTCGGGCGCGTAGTCGAGCGCGGGCACCTTGCCCCACACCGGCGCAGGCCACGCCGCATCGCCGCGATGACGCACCACCACGTGCATGTGTAACTGACTGACGACATTGCCCAGCGTGGCGACATTCATCTTGTCAGCCAGGAATTCGCCCTTGAGCGCCTCGGCAAGCAAAGTGGTTTCCTTCAATAGTTGTTGCTGGTCGGCCAGATCCAGCTGGAACAGCTCGCTGACATCAGCACGGCGCGGCACCAGGATGAACCAGGGGTAGTTGGCATCCTTGCTCAGCAAAAGACGGGACAACGGGAAATCCCCCAGCACCAGGGAATCCTGCTGCAGACGCGAATCCAGGACAAACACGGCAAACCTCCATCGAATGACACGACCCGACTCGAACGCGGGTGGAGCGCAAGGATACCTTGCTTGCAGAGCCCACGACACGACCCACTCACTTGTCCGCCCCCGACCGAGACGTACGCGCCAAAAGCGGTAACACTGCGCTACTTTTCGCACCAAAATGAAGCAACGAAAAATACACCTGTCATACCAGCCTGGTACAAACTACTCAGCATCAACAGTCAGCGGTAACACCTTGACTTTCAAGCCAGCTTTATTTTGCAAACGATAATCAACATCGCGCTATACCCTCAAAGCGCCTGAACCAGTGTTTCCGGAGGTTTCAGGACGCTTTGCGGGCATTTGTGAAAAATTCATCAACACTGATCGTTTTTGTGCACGCTTGTTGCATTCTTTTTACGCCAAGTCGGCACGGCACCTGCATTAGCCGGTGAACGCGACAAATAACAACAGCGACAAGGGATTCACCAGGGAGCTTCGAGTACGCAGCCATTCTTTACGGAATCGTGACGGACTTCGAAGCAGCGCTGGGGTGTACGACCCGCCTTTAGCGGGACGTGATTTGCGACATGGAAATAGCCAAAAGCGACACGACCGTAAACTTACCGAAAGGTTCCGTTTTTCATGTCGCCAAGTACAGTCAGCGTGATATACATTTTCGCCGACATAAAAAGAAAGAGCTGCCCCATATAACTAAAACACTTGGGCGCAGCGGTACTCTTCCTAAAACCAAAGGAGCAAATCACGATGCGCGTGATGAAGTGGAGCATGATCGCCCTGGCTGTTGCAGCGGGGACTTCCCAGATGGCCCTCGCCTCTTCGCAAGATGAGTCCAAGGGTTTCATCGAAGACAGCAGCCTGAACGTCAAAATGCGGAACCTGTATTTCAGCCGCGACTACCGCAACAAGGAAACCGTCGGCAACCGCGCCAACCGTATTCGCCACGATCAGCGCGAATGGGGCCAGGGCTTCATTGGAACCTTCGAGTCGGGCTTCACTCAGGGCACCGTCGGCGTTGGCGTCGATGCCATCGGCCTGCTGGGCATCAAGCTGGATAGTGGTCGCGGCTACTCCCAGACCGGCCTCTTCCCCACTGGCTCTGACTTCCGCTCGCAGGACGACTACTCCAAGGGTGGCGCTGCGGTTAAATTCCGCGTTTCCGACACCGTACTGAAAGTTGGCCAGCAATTCACTGCTCTGCCAGTACTGGCAACCGACGACAGCCGCCTGCTGCCGGAAACCGCTGAAGGCGCGCTCATCACCAGCAACGAAATCAAAGGCCTGACTCTTCACGCCGGTCGTTTCACTGCGCTCAACGCCCAGGCCGAAACCAATCACGACAGCCTTGGCCTTAAATCGGCAAACGTATTTGGTGGTACCTACACCATTACCGATGGTCTAACCACCAGCCTGTACTACTCGAAAGTCGAAGACTACTGGCGCAAGTACTACGGCAACGTGAACTGGTCGATCCCGCTGTCCGACAAACAAGGGCTGGTATTCGACTTCAACATCTATGACACCAAGAGCGATGGTCAAGGCATCCAGCGCGCAGCCAAAGACGAGGAAACCAAACTCGACAACCGCGCGTTCAGCCTTTCCGGCGCCTACACCTTTGGCGCCCACACCTTCACCCTGGCCTTCCAGCGCGTGACCGGCGATGGCGACTATGGTTACGGCGTGGACGGTGGCGGCACTGTATTCCTCGCCAACTCCATCGCTCGCTCGGACTTCAACGCCGAGGACGAGAAATCCTGGCAGGCTCGCTACGACCTGAACTTCGCCGAGTTCGGTGTTCCTGGCCTGACCTTCATGACTCGTTATGCCCGCGGTACCGGCGCCAATACCGCCACCACCAACGACGGCAAAGAGTGGGAACGCGATATCGACGTCAAGTACGTCCTGCAGGAAGGTCCAGCGAAAGACCTGAGCTTCCGCGTACGCCAGGCAACCTACCGCTCCAGCGACGGCGTCTACTACGGCTCCGGCTCGATCGACGAACTGCGTCTGATCGTCGAGTACCCGCTGAGCATCCTGTAAGCCCCGGCTTGCAATGCCCCGCACCTGAAGAAGCCCGGCATCTGCCGGGCTTTTTCTTGGCTGACAAGCCAAGCGCCCTGGGGCATCCTGTACGCTTTCGTCTCGCCCCCGTACAATGCGGGGTCATTTCAAACATTCAGGCAATCGACACGGCTTCCCATGCGCACCAGTCAATATTTGCTCGCCACTCAGAAAGAAACCCCGGCAGACGCCGTTGTCATCAGCCACCAGCTGATGCTGCGCGCCGGCATGATCCGCAAGCTGGCCTCCGGCCTGTACACCTGGCTGCCGATGGGCCTGCGGGTCATGCGCAAGGTCGAGAACGTGGTGCGCGAAGAAATGAACGCCGCCGGTGCCCTTGAAGTGCTGATGCCAAGCATCCAGCCCGCAGAGTTGTGGCAGGAATCCGGGCGCTGGGAACAATACGGCCCCGAGCTGCTGCGCCTGAAAGACCGCCATGACCGTGATTTCTGCGTCGGCCCGACTCACGAAGAAGTGATCACAGACCTGGCACGCAACGAGCTGTCCAGCTATAAACAGCTGCCGCTGAACATGTACCAGATCCAGACCAAGTTCCGTGACGAGATCCGTCCGCGCTTCGGCCTGATGCGCGGCCGCGAATTCATCATGAAGGACGCCTACTCCTTCCATGCCGACCAGGCTTCCCTGCAGGAAACCTACGACCGCATGCACCAGGCGTACTCCAACGTCTTTACCCGCCTGGGTCTGGACTTCCGTCCGGTGCAGGCCGACACCGGCTCTATCGGTGGCAGCTACTCTCACGAATTCCACGTCCTGGCCTCTTCCGGCGAAGACGACGTGATCTTCAGCGACACCTCCGACTACGCCGCCAACATCGAGAAGGCCGAAGCGATTCCACGGGAAACCGTGCGCCCAGCGCCGACCGAAGAACTGCGCCTGGTCGACACGCCAAACGCCAAGACCATCGCCGAACTGGTCGAGAACCACGGCCTGGCGATCGAGAAGACCGTCAAGACCCTGATCGTGCGCGGCGCCGAGGAAGGCAAGCTGGTCGCCCTGATCGTACGTGGCGACCACGAGTTGAATGAAATCAAGGCCACCAAGCTGGAGCAGGTTGCCGACCCGCTGGTCATGGCCAGCGACGCCGAGCTGCGCGCAGCCATCGGTGCCGGTGCCGGCTCGCTCGGCCCGCTGAACCTGCCGCTGGAATGCATCATCGACCGCTCGGTCGCCCTGATGAGCGACTTCGGCATCGGCGCCAACATCGACGACAAGCACTACTTCGGCGTGAACTGGGAGCGTGACCTGCCAGTGCCACAGGTCGCGGACCTGCGCAACGTCGTCGCCGGTGATCCGAGCCCCGACGGCCAAGGCACCCTGGTCATCAAGCGCGGCATCGAAGTGGGCCACATCTTCCAGCTCGGCACCAAGTACAGCGAGGCGCTCAAGTGCCAGGTACTGGGCGAGAACGGCAAGCCAGTGGTGCTGTCGATGGGTTGCTACGGTATCGGCGTGTCCCGCGTGGTCGCCGCCGCCATCGAGCAGAACCATGACGACAAGGGCATCATCTGGAACGATGCCCTGGCGCCCTTCCAGATCGCCCTCGTGCCATTGCGCTACGAGACCGACGCCGTGCGCGAGGCAACCGACAAGCTCTACGCCGAGCTGACTGCCGCAGGCTACGAAGTGCTGCTGGACGACCGTGACAAGAAGACCAGCCCCGGCATCAAGTTCGCCGACATGGAACTGATCGGCATCCCGCACCGCGTCGTCGTCAGCGATCGCGGTCTGGCCGACGGCAACCTGGAGTACAAGCACCGCACCGAACAGGATGCCCAGCCGCTGCCGCTCAACGAAGTGCTGACCTTCCTGCAGGCCCGCATCCGCCGCTGACCACCAATGCACGAGTGAACATGTCCAAGCGAAGTACCTTTACCCTGGGGGGCGCCGCGCTCTGCGGCGCCCTGTTCCTCAGCGGCTGCGCCAACCAGATGTCCCAGCGCAGCGAGCATGAGGAACGTGTCGAGCGCAAGCTGCTCGAGCACAGTCTGCAGATCGACGTCGGCGAGCCCAAGGTGATGGAGCTTCCGCAACGGCGTGTTCGCATCAATGAACAGCGACGCTTCGAGGTCACCGAGTTCGAAGTCACGCGGCGCTATGACCGCTACACGCCCTACCAGCCCTGGCGGGAGATCTACGAGATCCCACTGGGTGCGGTGGCGGTGGTCGCGGGCATAGGCGCCAACGTGGTCAACGTGATCACCTTCGACAGCCTGCCGCAGAGCATGACCCACGACTGGCTGAGCTACGGCCTGGCCGGGCTCAATCCGTTCATGAACGTGCAGTCCAACGGTCGCGCACAGCAGAACCTCGCAGGCATCAGCGAAATCCAGAAGGACAAGCGCGAGGAGTTCACCAGCCTGCCGTGGAACGAGCGCCTGGTCGAGGTCAAGGCTGGCAAGATGACCCACGAGCTGACCACCGACAAGCATGGCGTGCTACGCCTGAACCTGCTCGACAGCCCATTCTCGGAGCAGAACCTCAACCATATCGGCACCCTGCACCTGGCGGCGATCGATGAAGACAACGGCATCCGCGGCGACGCCAGCCTGTTGGTCAGCGGTACGCTGCGCAACAAGCTGCTGGAGGCTCATGAGCTGATCTTCGACGACCTCGAGGACGATGACGTTGGCCAGTGGGTACACCGGGTCAAACGTCTCTCGGAACTGGGCCTGGAAGAGGAAGCCAGCGAACTGGAACAGAGCCTGATCGAGCTGACACGCAACGATCCGGAGTTGCAGCAGGAATTCCTCAAGACGCTGACCAAGGAAACCGGCAGATTGGTCGCCGACCCTGGAGAGCGGTAAAAAGAACGGGGCGCCATGCGCCCCTTTCTTTTATTGAGCAGGAAACAGCTCCAACTGCTCATGCGCACCACGCAGATCCCGCAACCTTACCCCCACCCCCAGCAACCTCACCGGCTTGCCACCCCGAGCGAAGGCCTGGCTGAGCAATTGCCGATAGCTTTCAAGGTCCCGCCCTGCCCCCGCCTGTTCCAGGGTGGTCTGGCTGAAATCATGGAACTTGACCTTGACGAAAGGCTTGTCTGGCTTGTAGCTGCTGTCCATCCGCGCAATCCGCCCGTTCAGGCTGTCGAGCAGATCCGGGATTTTTTCCAGGCAACTGGCCAAGTCAGGGAGATCGTTGTCGTAGGTGTTTTCGACGCTGACCGACTGGCGCCGGCTGTCGTTCTGTACGACCCGTTCGTCGATGCCATGGGCAAGCCCCCACAACCGCTCACCGAAACTGCCGAACTCGCGCACCAGGCTCAGGCGCGACCATTCGCGCAATGACTGACAGGTATCGATACCAAGTCTTGAAAGCTTGTCTGCAGTCACCTTGCCCACCCCGTGCAGGCGTGCCACCGGCAGTGCGGCAACGAACTCATCGACCTGATCGGGCCTGATCACGAACAAACCATTGGGTTTGCGCCAATCGCTGGCGATCTTGGCCAGGAACTTGTTCGGTGCAACGCCAGCGGACACCGTGATGTGCAAGGTCTGGGAAACGCGCCGACGGATGTCCTCGGCAATCCGCGTGGCACTGCCGGAAAACCACTGGCTGTCGCTGACATCCAGATACGCCTCATCCAGCGACAGGGGCTCGATCAGATCGGTATAGTCACGAAATATCGCATGGATTTCCCGCGAGGCCTCACGGTAGGCCTCGAAACGCGGCTTGACGATCAGCAGGTCCGGGCACAACTTCATGGCATGCCCCGACGACATCGCCGAACGCACACCATAGGCCCTTGCCTCGTAGTTACAGGTAGCGATCACCCCACGCTGCCCCGGCTGACCGCCCACAGCCATGGGCCGACCCGCCAGGCGGGGGTCGTCACGCATCTCGATGGCGGCGTAGAAACAGTCACAATCGATGTGGATGATCTTGCGCAGGGACATGACTGACCGTCAGCACTGTAAATTCATACAGATATTACAGCACGTGCCTCGGCATTCGTCAGCCCCACCCGACGGGGGCAAGGATGATCGGTATGACTGCCCCCTCGCAAAACCCGCTACAACCCGCGTCATGGCTCAGCTCCTGGCCTGTGCAACAGGCTAAGGGATTGAACAAAAAAGGGTTTTTTGAAAAATAGCTTGACTCACGGAAGGATTTCCGTAGAATTCGATTCCACAGGCGCGGGATGGAGCAGCCTGGTAGCTCGTCGGGCTCATAACCCGAAGGTCGTCGGTTCAAATCCGGCTCCCGCAACCAGATTC
>NZ_VZZS01000012.1:0-121296 GCF_009650575.1 Pseudomonas sp. MNR3A
AGGCTCACTTCACGACCGGCGATGATCCCGCCCTGGGCGTTGCGGATCGAGTCGGTGGCGAGCATGTCCAGGCGCCCGCCTGCTTCGATCAGTCCGCTGTTGCTGATGTTAGTGGCGCTGGCGGCGAGGTTGTTGGTGGCACGCAGGGTGCCGACGTTGACCAGGTCGCCGCCGCTGATCAGGTTGACGTCACGGCCTTGAATCAGCGCGCCGTTGGGGGCGACGCGACCGTTGGCGTGGGCCAGGTACAGCACTGGGGCCAGCACCTTCTCGCCGTTGACCTCGACCTGCTCCATCCAGACGATGTCGTGGGTCAGGGCGGCGACCTGCTCGGCGCTGAGCGACACCCCCACGCTCAGCGACAGCTTGTCCTTGCTGGCGATGGCGTTGTCCATCAGGTAGCGGAACAGCGTCTCGTCGCTGGTCATGCCATCGATGTAGCGCTGGCCGGTGCGGGCCACCACGGCTTCGCGGATCAGGCGTTGTTCATAGAGGCCGTCGCCCAGGCGCTTGATGGCCTGGTCTGGATTGACGTCGAGCTGGCCAAGTAGGTAGTCGGAGCTCAGGAACTGCTTGAGGTCGGTCAGGGCCGGGTTGGTCTCCACCAGGTATTTGTGCGAGGTGCTCGGCACGCTGCGTTCAGGGACGCCCTGGACCAGTCGAACACCCGCTGCCAGGCCATCCAGTGCTACACCGGCGCCGCTGACGGCGCCTTGGGCCGCAGCCGAGCCTTGGGCGGACAGCGTCTGCGCCGCACGGTTGTCGGCATTGGTGGTGCTGGCCAGCGGTGAGATGAAGGTGCCGCTGCCTGCTTGGGTATGGTCGGCGGTGGCGCCCAGGGCATCGCCGCTGATCGCGGCCTGGCCGGTCTGGGTGCTGATGCGGAACAGGCCGTTGCTGCCTTGAGGCAGGCTGAAGCTGGGCAGCGTGACCGGATTGACCTGGCGCTGGGCGAGGTCGGGCGGTAACTGCGGGTTGAGCGCACGCACCTGGGTCTGGACCTGGCGCGGATCAGCCGTGGCATCGCCACGGGCCCCGATGGTACCGGCGCCGGCCTGGTTGACGCGCACCACGCTGTTGTCGATGCGCTGGGTGGCGTTGATGGTCACGGCGCCAGCCGACTGCACGACCGCCGGGGCAACCACGGCGCCAGCGATCGGCGTCCTGTTGTCGATGACGTCATAGATGCTGTACTGCGGATACCCCGCAGCGGCCATGACCTGGTCGAGGGTCAGCGAGCCGGGGTTCTGGTTGAACTGGTTCTTGGCCTGGATGAACGCGTTGTACTGGCCGCGATCACGGGTATACATGCTCGCGGTGAGGTTGCGCTGCTCGCCTCCACCGGCGCCCTTGTTCTCGAACACCGCCGTGTTGATGGCGATGTCACCCGCCGCCGAAACGCTGCTGTAGTGGTTGCGGAATGCGTCACCAGCGAAGGTCAGCTTGCTGCCGGTGGTGATGAAGGCGGTGGGGGTATCGCGGTCGATGACGTCTTCCCAGCTTTCCGTTGCCGAGAAGTACAGCTCGCAGCCCTTGCCCTTGCAGCGGTCGTCGGAATAAACGTTGACGTTGCCGGCGACCAGTTTCTTGGTCGAGCTCAGGAATTCCTTGCGGTTGAGCAGCGTGTCCACCGCCAGGGTCATGTTGCCGGCGCTTTCCACGCTGCCGGAGATATTGTCCAGCAGCACCGCGCGGGCACCGGCGTTGCCGGCAAGATCAAGGCCACCAAGGCTGTAGATATCGCCGTAGTAGTTGCTCAGGCTGCCGACGCGCAAGGTCATGTCATTGCCGCTGAACACCAGGCCGCGCTGGTTGCTCAGGCTGTTGGCGGCCAGCTTCACCGCCGCAGCGCCACCCAGGGTGCCGCGGTTTTCGAGGCTGGCGGCCGTCACCGTCAGGCCGCCCAGGGCGGTCAGGCGACCGTCGTTGCTCAGCAGGTTGCGCGCGGTCACCGCGGTGTCGGCGCCACCGGCCAGGCTGGCGGTACTGGACAGGCGGATATCGTTGGCGCCCAGCGTCAGTGCGCCAAGGCTGCTCAGGCGGCCATTGCCATCATAGTTGCCGGTCAGATCCAGTTGCAGGCTGCCATCGCTGGCCAGCAGGCCATGGTTGGTCCAGTCGCCGCCCCGGCCCTTGAGGCTCTCGACGGCCAGCAGCTTGCCGCTGGCGGTCTGGACGAAGCGACCGATGTCCAGCTCCAGGCGCCGGGCTTGCAGCACGCTGCTGTTGGTCCAGCTGGCAGCGGCGATGCTCAGCAGGCCATCGGTGTGCAGTACGCCGCCAGCCTGGGTGACCTTGTCGGAGGCCAGGCCGAAGCTACCCTGGCCGGTGTGCAGCAGTTGCCCGCCGCTGTTGCTCAGGCCACCGATCTGCAGGTCGAGGTCCTGGTTGGCGGTGGCCAGCACACCGTTGTCGTTGAGCAGGTTGCCCGCGACGATCAATCGACTGGTGCCGGTCTTGCCAAGGGCGCGCAGGTTGCCGCTGCGGTTGTCGAGTTCGCTGGCACGCAGTTGCAGCTCGCTCTCGCTTTCCAACTGGCCGAGGCTGTTGTACAGCGCGCCGCCGAGGCCGAAGTCGATGCGCCCGGCGCCGATCTTGCCGCTCTGGTTGAACAGTTGCTGGCCCTGCACCTTCAGCAATCCGGCGGCGTACAGGCCACCGCCGCGGTTGTCGAGATCGGCGGTGACGATCTTGCCGTCACCGCCCAGCGCCGAAAGGTAGCCGCCCTGGTTGTTCACCTTGGCGTCGGCTGCGATGTCCACGGACTGCGCCTGGGTGGTACCGCCAGCGTTGTCGAACAGGTCGCTGAAAACGCCCTTGAACAGGCCTTTGGCCGCGCTGAGCATGCCATTGCCACTGTTGTCGAGGCTCGCCGCGTGCAGTTCGAGGTTGCCTGCCTGGCTCTCCAGGCGACCGCCGCGGTTGTCCAGGCGCTTGTCCAGGCGCACGTCGATATCGCCCTGGCTCTTGAGCGCGCCGGCCTGGTTGTCCAGGGCAACGGCGTGGATATCGAGCTTGCCGTGCTCACTGAACAGCAGGCCATCGTTGCCGTTGAGCAGATCGCCGCTCAGGCGCAGCACCAGGTTCTGCTGGCTGGCCAGGTTGCCGCCGTGGCTGTTGTCCAGCGCGCCCGAATCGACATGCAGCAACCCATGGCTGATCAGCTTGCCGCCTTGGTTGTCGACACGCGCGGCCTTGAGCAGCAGATCGGCGCCACTGACCAGGCGCGCGCCGTCGGTATTGAGCAGTGCATCGGCCAAGGTCAGGTCGAGCGCCGCACGGCTGACGAGCTGGCCCTTGGCGTTTTCCAGACGCTTGCCGGCGACGCTGATCGCCTGGCCGTTGATCTGCCCGCCCTGGTTGTCGATGACGGTGCTGTCCTGGTCGAGCGTCAGGTCACCTGTGGCGGAAATGAGACCGCCGCTGTTGTCCAAACGATCGCCGACACTGAGGGTGA
This sequence comes from Pseudomonas sp. MNR3A, assembly GCF_009650575.1. Classification (NCBI taxonomy): domain Bacteria; kingdom Pseudomonadati; phylum Pseudomonadota; class Gammaproteobacteria; order Pseudomonadales; family Pseudomonadaceae; genus Pseudomonas; species Pseudomonas sp. MNR3A. The sequence continues at coordinate 3,458 of NZ_VZZS01000012.1, forward strand.
TCGCCTGCTCCGAGGAGACGATGCCCTTGCGGTTGTCCAGGCTGGCCGCCGTGACCTGCTGGCGGCCCTTGCTGACCAGAGCGCCCTCGTCACGGTTGTCGAGGGCGCCTGTCAGGGTCACGGTAAGATCGCCGTCCTTGCTCGACAGCGTGCCCTCGGCGCTGTTGTTCAGGTCGCTGCCGGTGACCTGCAAGCCTTGAACGCCGGACATCAGGCCCTTGGTGCTGTTGTCCAGCTGTGCCGCCTCTACGGTCAGCCGGCCGTCGCTGAGGATGCGGCCCTGCTGGTTGTCGATGCGCTTGGCGAGCAGGCTGAAGGATTGCTGGCTGGTGACTTCGCCAGCGCTGTTGTCGAGCGTGCCCAAGCGCTGGATGATCAGTGGGCCATTGGCACTGATCAGGCCGCCCTGGTTGGTCAGGTCGCCGCCGTTGAGGTCGAGGTCGAGTTTCTGTTCACCGATCAGACGCCCCTGGCGCTGGATCAACGCACTCACCCGCAGCAGCAGATCGCCCTTGGCGGAGATCTCGCCGCCCTCGCTGGAATCGACCTGCCCGGCCACCAGTGTCAACTCGGCATCGCTGTGGATGCGACCGCCGCGCTGAAGGGCATCGGCGCCGTTGCGCACGTCGCCCGTGGTCAGGGTCATGGCCTGCTTGCTGCTCAAGGCGCCGCCCCGGTTGTCGAGGCCGTCGCTGGTGACGGTCAACCCCGCCTGGCTGATGAGCTGGCCGCCCTGGTGGTTATCCAGTTGTCCGGTCGTGACGGTCAGGCCGGTGTTGCCCGACAGCAGGCCACGCTCGCTGTTGAGCACGCCTGCACTGGTGACGGTCAGCGCTGCGGCGGCAGAAAGGATGCCCTGGTCGTGGTTGTCGAGTTGACCGTCGATCACGGCCTTGAGGGCCTTGCCGCTGGCCAGGGTGCCGCCGCTGAAGTTATCGAGGCTGGCAGCCTCGACGTCGAGATCGTGGCTAGCCGACAACACGCCCTTGAGGCTGTTGTCCAGAACACCGGCAATGCGCAGGGTCAGGTCCTGGGCGCTGATCAGGCGTCCGCCACGGTTGTCGAGGCTGTCGGCGATCAGGCTGAAGCCGTGGTCGCTGGAAATCTCTGCGCCGTTGCGGTTGTCCACCGCGCCGATCTGGCGCAACAGCAGGCTGCCTGGCGAACACAGCAAGCCCCCGTCGCGGTTCACCAGCTGGCCGTGCTGCAGGTCGAGGTCGATGCCGGTCCCGCTGACCAGTTGCCCGTGGTCATGCTGGTCGAGGCCGGTCAGCGTCGCATCGATCTGGCCGGAGGCACTGATACGGCCACGGGCGCTGTTGTCGAGCTGGGTGGCGACCAGCAGCAGGCTGCCGGCACCGATGTTGCCCTTGGCGCTGTTGTCGATGGCGCCGCTGCGCAACTGGGCATGGCCAGCTGCACTGATGGCGCCGCCCTGGCTGTTGTCCAGGCGGGCGGCGTCAAGCACCAGCCCGGCATCGGTCACCAGAATGCCGCCCTGGTTATCCAGCAGCCCTTGGCTGGTCAGGCCCATGGCAGCGATGGCCGAGACCTTGCCGCCCTGGCGGTTACGCAACGTGCCGGCGTTCAGCGTGAGGGTGCCGTCACTGACGATGAGCCCGGCGTCGCTGTTGTCCAACTGGCCGTCCAGGGCCAGCTCGATATGCGTGTGGCTGCTCAACCGGCCGCCGTTGTTGAGCAGTTCGGTGCCTTTCAGGCTCAGGCTGTCGTAGCCGCTGAGCAGGCCCTTGTTCTGGTTCAGCAGGCGCTGGACGGTCAGGGTCAGGCCACGGTCGCCAATGACCTTGCCAGCCTGGTTGTCCAGCAGTGCGCTGGCGTCGAGCACGACCTTGCCTGCGCTGGAGATCTCACCCTGCTGGTTGAGCACGCGCGCCGCGCGGATGTCGACCAGATTGGTCGCGCCAATCCCGCCGCCGTTCTGGTTGTCGATCGTGTTGGCGGTGAGCAGCAGGCTGCCCAGGCTGGTCAGCCTGCCGCCCTGCTGGTTCAAGGTGCCAAGGTGAGCTTCGAGGTCACCCTTGGCCGTGATGTTACCCAGGCGTTGATTGTCGACCTTGTCGGCGATCAGTTCGAGGCGGCCATCGCTCTGCAGGTGGCCGGCATCGCTGTTGGCCAGGCTGGCAACTTCGATGTGGGCCTTGCCCTTGGTGGTGGCTACGCCCTTGTCGCGGTTGTCGAAGTCCCCACCGGTGACGGTCAGCGAGCGGTCGGCAAGCACCAGGCCGCCACGGTTGTCGAGGCGTTCGCCATGCAGTGAGAGATCGCCGACGCTCGACAGCATGCCGTTGTCGCGGTTGTTCAGGGTGGCCACTTTGACGGCCAGGGTGCCGTCGCTGAGCAGGTTGCCCTTGCCGCTGTTGTCCAGGCCCACGGCTTTGAGATCGAGCAGGCGCTTGGCCGAGATCAGGCCGAGGCGGTTGTCGATGTCGGCGCTGGCGACGATCAGCACGTCGCCGCCCAGCATCTGCCCGCCGCTGTTGAGCAGCCCGGCGGTGGTGATGTCGAGGCGATCGGCCTTGAGCTTGCCGCCGTTCTGGTTGTCCAGCAGCGCGCGGGTGGTCAGCTTTGCCTGCTGGTCGCTGCCGATCAGACCGTTGCCGCGGTTGTCCACCTGGGCGGCGGTGACCTGCAGGTCCCCCTGGCCGACCACACGGCCGCCACGGTTGTCGAGGTTGCCGGTGATATCCACCACGGCCTGGCCCTTGCCCTGCAGCAGGCCTTGCTCACGGTTGTCGATCGCACCGCCCGTGGCTTTAAGGGTGTCGTCGGCCAGCACCTGGCCTTTGCGGTTGTCCAGCAGGCCTGCGGTCAGCGTGGTGTTGCGGCCCTTGAGGCTGCCACCCTGGTTGTCGAGCGTGGCGCTGCTGTCGATCTCGAGGTTGCGGTTGGCGACCACGCTACCGCGGTTGTGCAGGGTCTGGCCCTTGAGGCTCACGTCGCCCTGGGCGTTGCGGCTGTTGTCTGGCTCCACGCCGGCTTCGATGATCCCTTGGTTGTCGATCCGCGCGCCCCGCACGCTGATGCTGCCCTTGGCGGCGAGGCTCTGGCCGACGGTCACATCGTCGCGCACACGCACGGTGGCGCTGCCGGCGGTGTAGGTCTTGCCGGTCAACTCGGCGCTTTGCGCGGCGATCTTGAGGTCGCCGGCGCTGGAGGTCTGGGCAAGCGTCACCTTGCCGTTGGCGTCTACCTGGATATCGCCGGTGGTGGCGGCCATGTTGCCAGCCAGCTTGACGCCCACGCCCTGCTCGGTGCCGACCAGGCGGATGGTGTTGGCATACATGCCGCCCAGCGCCGAGCTGTCGATGGCCAGCAGAGGCTTTTCGCTGCCGTCATCGGCACGCGGGGTGGCCTGCAGGGTATCGGCCTGGACGTCGTTGCGCCCGGTGACGATGTTCAACTGCTTGGCGTGCAGCTCGGTATTGAGCTTGGCACTGCGGGTGATCAGGTCGAACTGGTCGAGGTTGGTGGCGTTGAGCGCATCGCCCTCGATGGCGATGTCGCCGCCATCGACCTGGAAGCGGTCCAGGCGCTCGCCGTCCATGATCGGCTTGCCGGTGGTGAGGGTCGCCCGTGGCGTGTTGATGAAGCCGCAGCCGTTGCAGGTGATGCCGTGGGGGTTGGCGACGATGACCCGGGCCGCCTGGCCCGCCACCTCGGTGTAGCCTTGCAGGGTACTGCGGTTGCCGCCGGTGACCTGGTTGAGGATGACCTGGGCCGCCTGCCCCCTGAGATTGGGGTTGCCGACGATGATGCCGCCCAGTTGAGTCGACTGGGTCTTGCCGGTGGCGTTGTTGAGGATCAGCCCGTTGCTGCCGACGTTGTAGTCACGGAAGGTGTTGCTCGACAGGCCGCTGCCGTTGGGGGTGGCGATATTGACGATCGGCACCCCGTTGCCGGCCTGGTTGATGCTGGTGTTGGCATTGGCCGCCGCATCGACGGTCAGCTGTGCAGCCGTGCTGACGATGGGGTTGAGAAACATCACGCCAGCAACGATCAGGGCGATGCACTGGTTCAGTGGGGTGCGGATATCCATGTCGAACAAACTCCAGTCGCAGCTCAGGCCTGTTGCCGGCCTGCCCCGCAAGGGGCAGCGATGTCACGGGTATTGGGTGGGGCCGGCGCTCAGAAGAAGGCGTCGACGCGGAAATAGATCGGGTGCTCGCGGCGGGTCACCGCATCGGGGCGCTCCAGCGAACGGGCAAAGGTTGCGCTGGCAGCGAAGTACTGGCCGCGCACATTGAACTCCAGGGCATTGCCGCTCAGGCGCCCATGGTCCTTGCCGTTGCCATGCTGGCCCTTGATCACACCGGCGTCGTAGGCGAACGCCATGCCGTATTCGCGCAACCAGGGCTGCAGCGCAGCCCAGGTGACCGGCCGACGCCAGCGCAACTGGTTGCGCCAGTAGCCGCCGCTGTCGCCGGTGAGGGTCTGATCCTTGAAGCCACGCACCGAGGTCAGCCCGCCGACACTGATGCGCTGGGCACTGTAGAGCGCGTCCTCGCTGCGCTGGCCGGTGGCCAGGCTGTCGAAGCTGAACTGCTCGCCCCACAGCTGGAACGGCTGCAGGTAGCTCAGGGTCAGGGTGTACTTGTTGTAGCGCGACACCGGTTCGTTGCCGTGGGGGTCGCCTGCGCCCTGGGCGTCGAGCGCGCCGATGCCCTGCTGCCAGCCGGCATCGAGGTTGACGAAGGCATTGCCGATGCGTCGGCCGTGGTTGACGCCAAGCTGACGCTCGGTGATGCGGGTGCTGGAGACATCGATCAGGGTGTCGTCAAGGTAGTTGCGCGCGCGCAAGTGGCTCACACCGATGTTCACCGCCGTCTTGCTCAGGCTGTCGCGGTGGATCACCCGTTCGGCCTGGAACTGGTGCACGCTGTTGTCGCCGTCGAGCTTGAAGGGAAAGCCGCTGGAGGTGTCGCGGGTGCGGTAGTAGTTGTGGTTGTAGCTGTAGTTGAAGGTCCACCAGCCCCACGGCAGGCTGTAGTTCAGGCCATGGCTGTCGGAATGGCGCCAGTGGTCGCTGACCACATCACGCCCGCCCCTGAGGCTCAGCTGATCGGCCAGGCCCAACGGGCTGTCCCACTCCAGGCCCAGGTTCATCTGTTGCTCGCCGCTGCTGGCATCACCATTGTTGTGGCGGCTGGCCGAGACTCGCCAGGGTTTGTCACGCTGGCCCTTGAGCTGCACGCGGCTACCGCCGACTTCCTGGCCTGGCACCAGCTCGACTTCGACCTGACGCGACGGCAAGCGACCAAGCTGGTCGACCATCTGCTCCATGTCCCGCAGGTTGAGCACTTCGGAGACCTGGCCGGGGAAGGTCATGGCCATTTCCCGTGGGCTGGCGAGCGCTGAGCTGTCCAGGCCTTCCAGGCGCCCTTCGACGATGATGATCTGCAGGATGCCCGAACCCAGGTCCTGCTGCGGCAGGTAGGCACGGGTGGTCAGGTAGCCACGGTCGATGTAGTGATCGGTGATGCGCTTGAGCAGGCCGTTGAGCTCGCCCACCTGCAGGCACTTGCCTTCATAGCCCTCGACCAGTGCCTGGCGCTGCCGCTCGCTGAGCAGGGTCGCACCTTGCAGCTCGACGCTGCGGATCTGGAAGCACCGCCCTTGCTCCGAGCGCACCACGGGGGCCTGAGGGGCCTGCTTGCCGGGCAATTGCTGCAATTCCTCAAGGCGCTTGCGCTGCTCTTGCAGAAGGTTTTCCTGACGGTCACGAATCAGGTCGCGGTCGCCGGGAGACTGGAAGGGGGCGGCACTGGCAAGCAGCGGCAGGAGCGCAAAGCCGGTCGCCAGCGCACGGAGGAAGAGGGACATGCAAGTAATCCGTCACTTGAGAACTGATCGCATCACTGCGAAAGGGTGCGCAGGATACAAGAGCAGAACCACGCCATCAATGCGCCACTTAGTGCTTTGCGACGAACGCTGATTCGTTTCCGTGCTTGGATAGCGAAGGGATGCGGGTCGGGGGGATCGGGCGGGGTTTCGGGCAATTGCTACAGAATGAAAAAAGCCCGCCAGTGTGATAGCGGGCAAGGACCTACGAAGATTCTTCTAGCGACCAACCAGGCTCTGTCTGAAATGTATCTGCACTCGCCCATACTGCGTTGAAACGGCGCTCGGAATGCTCATTTACAACCCGTAAACTCCGCTTCCTCGCCCCGTTTCGCCTTGCCTGGCCTTCGCGCAGACACATTTCAGCCAGACCCTAGCTCCCACGATAGGTCGAATAGCTGTAAGGCGAGATCAGCAGCGGCACGTGATAGTGCTCCTGCCCTTCATCGATGCCGAAGCGCAGCACCACGACATCGAGAAACGCCTGGTCAGGCAGTGCAACACCCTTGGCCCGGTAGTAGTCCCCGGCGGCAAACTGCAACTGGTAGACACCGGTACGGTAGTCATCGCCCTGCAACAAAGGCGCATCGACGCGGCCATCGCTGTTGGTCAGTGCGCTGTTCACCAGCTCCAGTTGCTGGCCTTCGACACGGTACAGCTCGACCTTGATCGAGCTGCCCGGGCAGCCGTGAGCGGCATCCAGTACGTGTGTGGTCAAACGTCCCATTTGCTTGTCGCCTCTTGTCGTTTGCATGGGCAGAAAATACACGGCATGCACCAACACGAGGCTGACGAAATGCCGGAATGGGCTCATTAAGACACTTTCGATTCAGATTGTACACAATTTTTTGAACCCCGCTGCGCACCGCTCATGGCAGGCCTTCCGAGCACGAGCATCCGTCGCAAATACAGGGCCTGTGCAGCAGGCCGAGGTATTATCTGACCGATCAGGCAGGTTTCTTGCAGTGCTTTTCCAGCCTGAGTTTGAGGCGACAAGTGGGAAGAAATGCGGAAAAACGGGCTTACAAATGGTCAAATAAGTTGTATACAATCATCCCATCCGGTGCGTGCGACAACCCGCCGCGGTCCACCCACCACCCGCACCTACGAACATAAGGAAGACTGCAGTGAGCGCTGACTACCCTCGCGACCTGATCGGTTACGGCAACAACCCACCTCACCCGCAATGGCCGGGCAACGCCCGCATTGCCCTGTCTTTCGTGCTCAACTACGAAGAAGGTGGCGAGCGCAACATCCTGCACGGTGACAAGGAGTCCGAAGCCTTCCTCTCTGAAATGGTGGCTGCCCAGCCGCTGCAGGGCGTGCGCAACATGAGCATGGAGTCGCTCTACGAATACGGCAGCCGCGCCGGGGTGTGGCGCCTGCTCAAGCTGTTCAAGGACACCGGCGTACCGCTGACCGTGTTCGCCGTGGCCATGGCCGCCCAGCGCCACCCGGACGTGATCCGCGCCATGGTCGAGGCCGGCCATGAGATCTGCAGCCACGGCTACCGCTGGATCGACTACCAGTACATGGACGAGGCGCAGGAGCGCGAGCACATGCTCGAGGCCATCCGCATCCTCACCGAACTGACCGGCGAGCGCCCGCTGGGCTGGTACACCGGGCGAACTGGCCCGAACACCCGGCGCCTGGTGATGGAGGAAGGCGGCTTCCTCTATGACAGCGACACCTACGACGACGACCTGCCCTACTGGGAACCGAACAACCCCACCGACAAGCCGCACCTGGTGATCCCCTACACCCTGGACACCAACGACATGCGCTTCACCCAGGTGCAGGGCTTCAACTGCGGCGAGCAGTTCTTCCAGTACCTCAAGGACGCCTTCGACGTGCTCTACGAAGAAGGCGAGCACGCGCCGAAGATGCTCTCCATCGGCCTGCACTGCCGCCTGGTCGGCCGCCCCGCGCGCCTGGCCGCGCTCAAGCGCTTCGTCGAGTATGCCAAGAGCCACGAGCAGGTCTGGTTCGCCCGTCGCGTGGACATCGCCCGCCATTGGCACGCCACCCATCCGTACAAGAAAGAGAACGCCTGATGACCGCTTTCAACACCCTCAAGCCCTCGACCCTTGACCGTGACGCCTTCGTCGCGGCCTTCGCCGACATCTACGAGCACTCGCCGTGGGTCGCCGAAAAAGCCTACGCGCTGGGCAACCTGAGCGAGCTGGACGAGATCGAGGTGCTGCACCAGCGCATGAGCGACATCCTGCTCAGCGCCAGCCACGCCGAGCAACTGGCGCTGATCAACGCTCACCCGGACCTGGCCGGCAAGGCAGCGGTGCAGGGCGAACTGACCGAATCGAGCACCAACGAACAGGCCGGCGCCGGCATTCACCAGTGCACTGCCGAAGAGTTCGCACGTTTCACCGAACTCAACGACGCCTACAAGGCAAAATTCCAGTTTCCGTTCATCATGGCGGTCAAGGGCAGCAACCGGCACCAGATCCTCGCCTCCTTCGAAAAGCGCATCCACAACGACACCGATGCCGAATTCAAGGAAGCGCTGGCGCAGATCAACCTGATCGCCCTGTTCCGCCTGCTGCAGCTTTGAGGACCAAACCCGGACTGGCCCGAGTGCGTGACGCGACCGCACCCAGGGCCTGCCCGAACGAGGTCCGCCCTACATACCGATAACGAATACAGAAGAGATAACCGCATGCGTACCCTGATGATCGAGCCCCTGACCAAAGAAGCCTTCGCCCAGTTCGGTGACGTGATCGAAACCGATGGCAGCGACCACTTCATGATCAACAACGGCTCGACCATGCGCTTCCACAAGCTCGCCACGGTCGAGACCGCCGAGCCGGAAGACAAGGCGATCATCAGCATCTTCCGCGCCGACGCGCTGGAGATGCCGCTGACCGTACGCATGCTGGAGCGCCATCCGCTGGGCAGCCAGGCTTTCATTCCGCTGCTCGGCAACCCCTTTCTGATCGTGGTCGCGCCAGTTGGCGATGCACCTGTATCAGGCTTGGTCCGAGCCTTCCGCAGCAACGGCAGGCAGGGCGTTAATTACCATCGCGGCGTCTGGCACCACCCGGTGCTGACGATCGAAAAGCGGGATGACTTCCTGGTGGTTGATCGCAGTGGTTCCGGCAACAACTGCGACGAGCATTACTTCACCGAGGAACAGATGTTGATCCTCAATCCCCACCAATAAGAAAAGGTCGGTCATCCCGGGTCTCGGCCTGTCGGTGATCGGCAGAGGTACATACTGTGGAAGCACACCTTCACGAATGGCTGAACCTGAGCATTCGCTGGGTTCACATGATCACCGGCGTGGCCTGGATCGGTGCATCGTTCTACTTCGTCTGGCTGGAGAACCACCTGAATCGAAGCAACCCGCGCGATGGGTTGTCAGGTGACCTCTGGGCCATCCATGGCGGTGGTATCTACCACCTGGAGAAATACAAGCTCGCACCACCGAAAATGCCCGAGAACCTGCACTGGTTCAAATGGGAAGCCTACTTCACCTGGATGTCCGGGATCGCCTTGCTGTGCGTGGTGTTCTACTGGAACCCAACCCTGTACCTGCTGGCACCTGGCAGCACCCTGAGCGGCGCCGAAGGCGTGGCCATCGGCATCGGCTCACTGGTCGTCGGCTGGTTCGTCTACGACTTCCTGTGCGACTCACCACTGGGCAAGCGCCCCGCCCTGCTCGGCGCCGTGCTGTTCGTGCTGATCATCGCGGCGTGCTGGGGCTTCAGCCTGGTGTTCAGCGGTCGTGGCGCGTACCTGCACACCGGCGCGATCATCGGCACCATCATGGTGGGCAACGTGTTCCGCATCATCATGCCGGCCCAGCGCCAGCTGGTGGCGGCGATCGAGAACAACCAGACCCCTGATCCGGTACTGCCGGCCAAGGGCCTGCTGCGCTCGCGACACAACAACTACTTCACCCTGCCGGTGCTGTTCATCATGATCAGCAACCACTTCCCGAGCACCTACGGCAGCCAGTACAACTGGCTGATCCTGGCCGGGATCGCAGTGGCTGCGGTACTGATCCGTCACTATTTCAACACCCGCCACGACAGCAACAAGTACGCCTGGACCCTCCCTGTGGGTGCCCTGGCGATGATCTGCCTGGCCTATGTGACCGGTCCCAAGCCGCTGCCGACCTCGCCCGAGCAGGCTGCTGCGAAGATCGAGTACCAGCCATTGCCCGCCACTGCAGTCGGCGGCAAGACCGCTGCCGAGCTGCGCGCCGAGGAAGCTGCCAAGGCTGCCCAGGCACCTGCCGAAGCGCCGGCCCAGGCCACCGCCCAGGCTGCGCCCGGCAACTTCGAGAAGATCCACGACGTCATCCAGGAACGCTGCACCGTGTGCCATTCGTCGAAACCGACCAGCCCACTGTTCAGCACCGCCCCGGGCGGCGTGATGTTCGACACCCCGCAGCAGATCCAGGCCCAGGCCGCGCGCATCCAGGCGCAGGCCGTCGCCAGCCAGATCATGCCGCTGGGCAACATCACCCAGATGACCGTCGAGGAACGCAAGCTGGTCGGCGACTGGATCGCCAAGGGTGCCCCGGTCAACTGACACCGCACATTCTGTTTGTGGGAGCGGGCTTGCCCGCGTAGAGGCCGGTGTTGCCGGCCTCGCTTCCAATGAAACACCGTAACAAGCAAGCATCGAGCGTACGGCGCCATCCGGAAACCCCAGGTCCTTCAACCGAAGCGCCTGCCGCCTGGAGCCGCCCGCTTGGATCCGAGAATAAAAACAAAACTCGAGGTGCTGCATGTCCGAGTCACCCAAGGCGTACGTCCCCGTTGCGCCGCCACGACAGCCCCTGCCCCTGTTCCAGCTGATCCTGGTGGGCCTGCAACATGTCCTGCTGATGTACGGCGGCGCCATCGCCGTGCCGCTGATCATCGGCCAGGCCGCCGGGCTGTCCCGTGAAGAAGTCGCCTTCCTGATCAACGCCGACCTGCTCGTGGCCGGTGTCGCTACCATCATCCAGTCGTTCGGCATCGGCCCGGTGGGCATCCGCATGCCGGTGATGATGGGCGCAAGCTTCGCCGCCGTCGGCAGCATGGTGGCCATGGCCGGCATGCCCGGTGTGGGTTTGCAGGGGATCTTCGGCGCGACCATCGCTGCCGGGTTCTTCGGCATGCTGATCGCGCCGTTCATGTCCAAGGTGGTGCGCTTCTTCCCGCCGCTGGTCACAGGTACCGTGATCACCTCCATCGGCCTGTCGCTGTTCCCGGTCGCGGTCAACTGGGCCGGCGGCGGGCAACAGGCGGAAACCTTCGGCTCGCCGATCTACCTGATGGTCGCAGGCCTGGTGCTGGCCGTGATCCTGCTGATCAATCGCTTCATGCGTGGCTTCTGGGTCAACGTGTCGGTGCTGGTGGGCATGGGCCTGGGTTATGTGCTGGCCGGTTCCATCGGCATGGTCGACCTGTCGGGCCTGAGCGAAGCGCCGTGGCTGCAGGTGGTCACGCCACTGCACTTCGGCATGCCGACCTTCAGCCTGGCGCCGATCCTGTCGATGTGCCTGGTGGTGGTGATCATCTTCGTCGAATCCACCGGCATGTTCCTGGCCCTGGGCAAGGTGACCGACCGCGAAGTGACACCCGGCATGCTGCGTCGCGGCCTGCTGTGCGATGCCGGCGCCTCGTTCGTGGCCGGTTTCTTAAACACCTTCACCCATTCCTCCTTCGCCCAGAACATCGGCCTGGTGCAGATGACCGGGGTGCGCTGCCGCTATGTCACGGTGGTCGCGGGCGCGCTGCTGATCCTGCTCAGCCTGCTGCCCAAGGCGGCCTTCCTGATCGCCTCGATCCCGCCTGCGGTACTGGGCGGTGCATCCATTGCCATGTTCGGCATGGTCACCGCCACCGGCATCAAGATCCTCCAGGAGGCCGACATCAGTGATCGGCGCAACCAGTTGCTGGTTGCGGTCAGCGTCGGCTTCGGGCTGATCCCGGTGGTGCGTCCGGAGTTCTTCGCGCAGATGCCCCAGTGGATGGAGCCCATCACCCACAGCGGCATCGCCATGGCCACGCTCAGCGCCCTGATACTGAACGTGCTGTTCAACATCCTCGGGGGCGCCGAACGCGCGGCCCACAACGAGGCCTGTCACCCGCACTGAGTCAGCGGGCGGCGCCCTGGCCGCCCGTCTCGCCCAAGCAGTGAAACGCAGTACCGGCGGCCCACGGGAGCGGGCCGTCCGGGGCGCCTGCGCGCCGAAGAAACCTCGAACAACAACAAGAACACGGGAATTCGCACATGAAGCGCACCACCTCGTCCCTGCTGCTGGGCAGCAGCCTGCTGGCCACCCTCCCCGCGTTCGCGGGCGACTGGCTGCAATGGCACGGCGAAAGCCTGACCTACCTCTACGGCAAGGATTTCAAAGTCAACCCGGACATCCAGCAGACCATCACCTTCGAGCACGCCAACAAGTGGAAGTACGGTGACACCTTCCTGTTCATCGACAAGATCTTCTACAACGGCAAGACCGACGCCAGCAAAGGCGTGAACACCTACTACGGCGAGTTCAGCCCGCGCCTGTCGTTTGGCAAGATCCTCGACCGCAAGCTGGCCTTCGGCCCGGTCAAGGACGTGCTGCTGGCCATGACCTACGAGCGTGGCGAAGGGTTGAACGCCGCCTACCTGATAGGCCCCGGGCTCGACCTGGACATCCCTGGCTTCAACTACTTCTACCTCAACATCTACCTGCGCAACACCGAGGGCAGTCGCCCCGGCGACAACGTCTGGCAGTTCACCCCCGGCTGGTCGTACACCATTCCCCTGGGCCGCTCCGACCTTCTGATCGACGGCTACATGGACTGGGTGACCGACAACGACCAGACCCGCCGCGGCACCTACCACGCCAACCTGCACTTCAACCCGCAGGTCAAGTACGACCTGGGCAAGGCCCTCAACCTGGGCGCCAAGCAGTTGTATGTCGGGTTCGAGTACAGCTACTGGAAGGACAAGTACGGCATCGACAGTCGCGGCAATCTGCAGAGCAACCAGAGCGTGGCCAGTGCGCTGGTCAAGGTGCATTTCTAAAAACCTGACCGAACGCCCAATTTTGTATCACCGCGCTCCAGGACGGAGCACTTGAGGACCGGCGCGCAAGCCAGTAATCTGCGCGCCCCCTCGCTCAGGGCAGGCCGGATCCTGCCCGCGTTTACTGACCGCTCAGTCAATGAATTCGGGCGGTTGGTCGATGTTTTGCCAGCCAGAAACACCCTTTTCATCCGTTCAGAACGACGTCGAGCAGGATGGTTGTGACCAACCCGGAAAGTTGGCGCAGCACTTGCCAGAGAGCTGTGGCCAACCCGAAAAAACTGACCCGAAAGACAAGAAAGGCGCCGACACGAGCGCTGACAGCAACATCCAATCAAGGGAGCGACACACGCAATGCGCATCATCAACAGCCTGATCCTCGCCGGCGGCCTGCTCGCCTGCGGCACCAGCTTCGCCGACGACCTGCTGCAGTGGCAGACCAACAGCCTGACCTACCTCTGGGGCAAGAACTTCAAGGTCAACCCCGAGACCCAGCAGACCGTCACCTTCGAGCACGCCGATGCCTGGAAGTACGGCGACAACTTCATCTTCGTCGACAAGATCTTCTACCAGGGCAAGAAAGACGCGAACAACGGCCCGAACACCTACTACGGCGAGATCAGCCCGCGCCTGTCGTTCGGCAAGATCTTCGACCAGAAGCTGGAGTTCGGCCCGGTCAAGGATGTGCTGCTGGCCATGACCTACGAGTTCGGCGAGGGTGATACCGAGTCCTACCTGATCGGCCCTGGCTTCGACCTGGCGATTCCTGGCTTCGACTATTTCCAGCTGAACTTCTACCACCGCACCACCGATGGCAGCCGCCCGGGTGATCATGTCTGGCAGATCACTCCAGTGTGGTCCTACACCATTCCCGTGGGCTCATCGGATGTGCTGATCGACGGCTTCATGGACTGGGTGGTGGACAACGACGAGAACAGCCGTGGCAGCTACCACGCCAACCTGCACTTCAACCCGCAGGTCAAATATGACCTGGGCAAGGCATTGCACCTGGGTGAGAAGCAGTTGTACGTCGGTATCGAGTACGACTACTGGAGCGACAAGTACGGGATCAAGGACAGCGATGCCTTCACCACTGACCAGAACACCATGAGTTTCCTGGTCAAGGTGCACTTCTGATCTGAGCGGTGAGTCTGCTTCGCGGGTAAAACCGCGAAGCAGACTCGCCGATGATCACGCCGCAGGCCGCAGCGCCCGCCACAACTTGCCAGCCACACTCACCACCGCCAGCACCACCGCCCCGGCTACCACTCCCAGCACGCCGTTGATCAACGCCCCGGTCAGTGCCCCGCCACGTCCGCCGGCAAAGGCCTCGATGGCATGGTGCAACGGCGCGATGCCGTGCACGAGAATGCCGCCACCGACCAGGAACATGGCCGCGGTGCCGATCACCGACAGACTCTTCATCATGTAGGGGGCCGCACGCAGGATGCCATTACCGACCGCTTGTGCCAGGCTCGAGCCCTTGCGGGTCAGCCACAGCCCCAGGTCATCGAGCTTGACGATTCCGGCCACCAGCCCGTACACACCCAATGTCATGACCACGGCAATGCCTGACAGCACGATGATCTGCTGGCTCAGCGGCGCATCGGCCACCGTACCGAGGGTGATGGCGATGATTTCGGCGGAGAGGATGAAGTCCGTGCGCACTGCGCCTTTGATCTTGTCCTTCTCGAAGGCGACCAAGTCGACATTCGCATCGGCCACGGCCTCCTTGCGCGCCGTGTGCTGCGCCTGATCCTCCTCCTTGCTGTGCAGGAACTTGTGCGCCAGCTTCTCGAAGCCCTCGAAGCACAGGTAGGCACCCCCGAGCATCAGCAACGGCGTGACCGCCCAGGGGATGAAGGCACTGATTAACAGGGCCGCCGGCACCAGGATCGCCTTGTTCAGCAGCGAGCCCTTGGCCACCGCCCAGACCACCGGGATCTCCCGCTCGGCCCGTACCCCGGTCACCTGCTGGGCGTTGAGCGCCAGGTCATCGCCCAGCACGCCTGCGGTCTTCTTCGCCGCGACCTTGGTCATCAGCGAAACATCGTCCAGCACCGTGGCGATGTCGTCGATCAACACCAGTAAGCTGCTTCCTGCCATGTCGTTGTGTTTCCAATGATTGCAAAGGTCCGATTCTAGCCCAATGCCGTCGCCTTGAGCCGCTCTCTGGGCCGGTGCTACCATGCCCGACGCTCTCAGGGTCTGTATGAAAAGCCTTGAGACGAAGGTCAGGCAAGGCGAAAACAGCCGAGGAAGCGGAGTTTACGGATTTGTAAATGAGCATTCCGAGGCGGTTTTCAACGCAGCATCACCGAGTATCAAGGCTTTTCGTACAGAGCCTAGAGGCGGCCAGTCACAGGAAGATCCATAGACCATGAGCACGATTCGCGAGCGCAACAAGGAACTGATCCTGCGCGCGGCCAGCGAGGAATTCGCCGACAAAGGCTTCGCCGCCACCAAGACCAGCGATATCGCTGCCAAGGCCGGTCTGCCCAAGCCGAACGTCTACTACTACTTCAAGTCGAAAGAGAACCTCTACCGCGAGGTGCTCGAGAGCATCATCGCGCCGATCATGCAGGCGTCCACGCCGTTCAACGCCGATGGCGATCCCAAAGAAGTGCTCAGCGGCTACATCCGCTCGAAGATCCGCATCTCCCGCGACCTGCCGCATGCCTCCAAGGTGTTCGCCAGCGAGATCATGCACGGCGCCCCGCACCTCTCGCCTGGGCAGGTCGAGCAGCTCAACGAGCAGGCGCGTCACAACATCGAGTGCATCCAGCGCTGGATCGAACGCGGCCAGATCGCCCCGGTCGATCCACATCACCTGATGTTCAGCATCTGGGCGGCGACGCAAACCTACGCCGACTTCGATTGGCAGATTGCCGTGGTGACCGGCAAGGCCAAGCTCGCCGACAGCGATTACGACGCCGCCGCCGAAACCATCATCCGCCTGGTGCTCAAGGGGTGTGAGCCCGAGGCGGCCTGACGGTCGGCGTACACCGCTCCCACCCGTGGCCGACGGGCCTTGGCGGGAGCGCAGGCCAGCGCAGTATCAGACAGCTACCCCAGCATCAGCCGTAAGCCCCAGCGCCTCGATGGCAGTGATTGCGCACTGCTCGTCGATGTCCGACGTGTCCCCGCTGATCCCCACCGCACCCAGCACTTTCCCCGACTGATCACGGATCAGCACCCCACCTGGTGCGGGTACCACCGACCGCTCGCCCAAGCCGTTCAACGCCGCGAAAAACGCCGGTCGCTGCTGTGCATCCAGCGCCAGCAGGCGTGACCCCTTGCCCAGGGCCACAGCCCCCCAGGCCTTGCCCATCGCCACTTGCGGACGTAACAGACTGGCACCGTCCTCGCGTTGCAAGGCCAGCAGATGGCCGCCGGCATCCAGCACCGCCACGGTCAGCGGTGCGGCGTCGATCTTGCGCCCGGCGGCAAGGGCGGCGGCGACCAAGGTGTTGGCGACGTTGAGCGTCATTGCGTTCATGGAAAGGTCCTCTTCTTGTTGTGAGAAGCCCTGATGGGCAGTTGAAAACCGATAAGCAAATAGAACACAACAGAAAGATTTTTTGTATACAATATGTTTGAACGATCGTACTCCAACAGATAGAACGCCTTTTCTGTGGGGTTTCCAGCGAAAGCCAATCGACCCGATGAAAATGCATTGACCTGAAGCTCAGAGCGTGAATACACTTTGGCGCAAAGCAAGTTGTATACAATTACAAAATCGATGAGGCACAAATCATGAGCAAAATGAGAGCAATCGATGCAGCCGTTCTGGTCATGCGCCGTGAAGGCGTAGAGACGGCATTCGGCATTCCCGGGGCTGCCATCAACCCGCTGTACTCGGCCCTGAAGAAAGTCGGCGGCATCGATCACGTCCTCGCTCGCCACGTCGAAGGTGCCTCGCACATGGCCGAGGGCTACACCCGCGCCAACCCAGGCAACATCGGTGTGTGCATCGGCACCTCCGGCCCAGCCGGCACCGACATGGTCACCGGCCTGTACAGCGCCTCGGCCGACTCCATCCCGATCCTGTGCATCACCGGCCAGGCCCCCCGCGCCCGCCTGCACAAGGAAGACTTCCAGGCCGTCGACATCACCAGCATCGTCAAGCCGGTGACCAAGTGGGCCACCACCGTGCTGGAGCCGGGCCAGGTGCCCTACGCCTTCCAGAAAGCCTTCTACGAGATGCGTACCGGCCGCCCAGGCCCGGTGCTGATCGACCTGCCATTCGACGTGCAGATGGCCGAAATCGAATTCGACATCGACGCCTACGCGCCACTGCCGGTACACAAGCCTTCGGCCACGCGAATCCAGGCCGAGAAAGCCCTGGCCTTGCTCAATGACGCCGAACGTCCGCTGCTGGTTGCAGGTGGCGGCATCATCAATGCCGACGCCAGCGACAAGCTGGTCGAGTTCGCCGAACTGACCGGCGTGCCAGTGATCCCGACCCTGATGGGCTGGGGCACCATCCCTGACGACCATGAACTGATGGTCGGCATGGTCGGCCTGCAGACCTCGCATCGCTATGGCAACGCTACCCTGCTCAAGTCCGACCTGGTGTTCGGCATCGGCAACCGCTGGGCCAACCGCCACACCGGCTCCGTCGATGTCTACACCGAAGGCCGCAAGTTCGTGCATGTCGACATCGAACCGACCCAGATCGGCCGTGTGTTCACCCCTGACCTGGGCATCGTCTCCGACGCGGGCGCTGCGCTGGACGCCTTCCTGGAAGTGGCCCGCGAATGGAAAGCGGCCGGCAAGCTCAAGTGCCGCAAGGCCTGGTTGGAAGATTGCCAGCAGCGCAAGTCGAGCCTGCAGCGCAAGACTCACTTCGACAACGTGCCGGTCAAGCCGCAGCGCGTATACGAAGAAATGAACCAGGTATTCGGCAAGGACACCTGCTACGTCAGCACCATCGGCCTGTCGCAGATTGCCGGCGCGCAGTTCCTGCACGTGTACAAGCCGCGCCACTGGATCAACTGCGGCCAGGCCGGCCCGCTGGGCTGGACCATCCCGGCGGCCCTGGGTGTGGTCAAGGCCGACCCGAAACGCAAGGTGGTGGCGCTGTCGGGTGACTACGACTTCCAGTTCATGATCGAGGAGCTGGCCGTCGGTGCGCAGTTCAACCTGCCGTACGTACATGTGCTGGTGAACAACGCCTACCTCGGCCTGATCCGCCAGGCCCAGCGTGGCTTCGACATGGATTACTGTGTACAACTGGCGTTCGAGAACATCAACTCCAGCGAAGCCGGCAGCTACGGCGTGGATCACGTCGCCGTGGTCGAGGGCCTGGGCTGCAAGGCGCTGCGCGTGTTCGAGCCGGGCGAAATCGCCCCTGCCCTGCTCAAGGCGCAGAAAATGGCCGAAGAGTTCCGCGTGCCGGTGGTGGTCGAGGTGATTCTCGAGCGCGTCACCAACATTTCCATGGGTACCGAGATCAACGCGGTCAACGAGTTCGAAGACCTCGCGCTGGTCGGCAACGACGCGCCGACCGCCATCTCGCTGCTCGACTGATTGCCGACGCCCCCGCGCAGGCTGCCGGGGGCTTTCATCTGCAAGGAGACAACCATGCCTCGCTTCGCTGCCAACCTGTCCATGCTGTTCACCGAACAGGACTTCCTGGCCCGCTTCAAAGCCGCCGCAGATGCGGGCTTCAGCGGTGTCGAATACCTCTTCCCGTACGATTTCAGCGCCAGCGAGATCAAGCAGCAGCTCGATGCCCACGGCCTGACCCAGGTGCTGTTCAATCTGCCTGCAGGCGACTGGGCCAAAGGTGAACGCGGCATCACCTGCCATCCCGATCGCATCGAAGAGTTCCGCGCCGGCGTCGACAAGGCCATCGAATACGCCAAGGTGCTGGGCAACAAGCAAGTCAATGCCCTGGCCGGTATCCGCCCACAAGGCCTGCAGTGCGCCGAGGTGCGCAAGACCTTCGTCGACAACCTCAAGTACGCCGCCGACAAGCTCGAAGCCGCCGGGATTCGCCTGGTCATGGAGATGATCAATACCCGCGACATCCCAGGCTTCTACCTGAACACCACCGCCCAGGCCCTGGAGATCCAGGCCGAGGTGGGCAGTGCCAACCTGTTCCTGCAGTACGACATCTACCACATGCAGATCATGGAAGGTGACCTGGCGCGGACCCTGGAAACCCACCTCAAGCAGATCAACCACATCCAGCTCGCCGACAACCCCGGCCGTCACGAGCCGGGCACTGGCGAGATCAACTACCGCTTCCTGTTCGAGCACCTGGACCGCATCGGTTACCAGGGCTGGGTGGGTGCGGAGTACAAGCCCAAGACCACCACCGAGGCCGGGCTCGCCTGGCTGAAAACCCATAACGCGATCTAACGAACACAGTCGCTCCCTGTAGGAGCGGGCTTGTCCCGCGATGGCGCCCGCAAGGACACCTTCGTCGCCTGACCTGCCGCATTCGCGGGCAAGCCCGCTCCCACAAGGCGCTCAGTTCGCTTGAGATATCACAAATACAAAGAGGCACATTCTCATGGCTAAAATCGGTTTCATCGGCACCGGCATCATGGGCAAGCCCATGGCCCAGAACCTGCAGAAAGCAGGTCACAGCCTGTTCGTCTCCACCCACCACGACGCCGCCCCTGCCGACCTGGTCGCCGCAGGTGCCGTGGCCCTGGCCAACCCTAAAGAGGTGGCGCAGGAAGCCGAATTCATCATCGTGATGGTGCCCGACACCCCGCAGGTCGAGAGCGTGCTGTTCGGTGAGAATGGCGTTGGTGAAGGCGTCGGCCCGAACAAGGTGGTGATCGACATGAGCTCGATCTCCCCCACCGCCACCAAGGCCTTCGCCGAGAAAATCAAGGCAACCGGCGCCACCTACCTGGACGCCCCGGTGTCCGGCGGTGAAGTCGGCGCCAAGGCCGCAACCCTGAGCATCATGGTCGGCGGCTGCCCGAAAGCCTTCGAGCGCGCCCTGCCGCTGTTCGAAGCCATGGGCAAGAACATCACTCGCGTCGGCGGCAGTGGCGATGGCCAGACCGCCAAGGTGGCCAACCAGATCATCGTCGCCCTGAACATCCAGGCCGTCAGCGAAGCGCTGCTGTTCGCCGCCAAGAACGGCGCCGACCCGGCCAAGGTGCGCGAAGCGCTGATGGGCGGTTTCGCCTCCTCGAAGATCCTCGAAGTCCATGCCGAGCGCATGATCAAGGGCACCTTCGACCCGGGCTTCCGTATCAGCCTGCACCAGAAAGACCTCAACCTGGCCCTGCAGGGTGCCAAGGAGCTGGGCATCAACCTGCCCAACACCTCCAATGCCCAGCAGGTGTTCAACACCTGCGCAGCACTGGGTGGCAGCAACTGGGACCACTCGGCACTGATCAAGGGGCTGGAACACATGGCCAACTTCTCGATTCGTGACGACAAGTGATCTTGATGTAACCCTCAAGGGCCTCTTCGCGGGTAAACCCGCTCCCACAGGTACTCCACAGGCCTGAGGGCTGCGGTAATCCTGTGGGAGCGGGTTCACCCGCGAAGAAGCCTGCCCCGATGAGCCTGCGACCACAGGTTCATCAGGTGACACCGAGCAACACCCGCCCCTGGTTCGGCCTGCACGGAGGCAGTTCCAGGGGCGTTTTCGATTCTGCAGAACAACAAGAATTTTGGGAGCCTGCCATGTCGGTCGATCCACAGAAACTCCTGCGCGAGCTGTTCGACACAGCCATCGCCGCCGCCCATCCCCGTCAGGTCCTCGAACCTCACCTGCCCGCCGATCGCAGCGGCCGGGTCATCGTCATCGGCGCTGGCAAGGCCGCCGCCGCCATGGCCGAAGTGGTCGAGAAGAGCTGGCAGGGCGAAGTCTCGGGCCTGGTCGTGACCCGCTACGGCCATGGCGCCAATTGCCAGAAGATCGAGGTGGTCGAAGCCGCCCACCCGGTCCCCGACGCCGCCGGCCTTGCGGTCGCCAAGCGCGTGCTGCAACTGGTCAGCAACCTCGATGAAGACGACCGCGTCATCTTCCTGCTCTCCGGCGGCGGCTCGGCCCTGCTGGCACTGCCCGCCGAGGGCCTCACACTGGCCGACAAGCAGCAGATCAACAAGGCGCTGCTCAAGTCCGGCGCCACCATCGGCGAGATGAACTGCGTGCGCAAGCACCTCTCGGCGATCAAGGGCGGACGCCTGGCCAAGGCCTGCTGGCCCGCCACCGTCTATACCTACGCCATTTCCGATGTGCCGGGCGATCTGGCTACCGTCATCGCCTCCGGCCCCACCGTGGCCGACCCGAGCACCTCGGCCGATGCCCTGGCGATCCTCAAGCGCTACGACATCGAGGCGCCCAAGGCGGTCATCGACTGGCTGAACAACCCGGCATCGGAAACCGTCAAGGCCGATGACCCGGCCCTGGCGCGCAGCCACTTCACACTGATCGCCAAACCCCAGCAATCGCTCGAGGCTGCCGCGGTGAAAGCCCGCCAGGCCGGTTTCAGCCCACTGATCCTGGGGGATCTGGAAGGTGAATCGCGCGAAGTGGCCAAGGTGCACGCCGGCATCACCCGGCAGATCGTCCTGCATGGCCAGCCGCTGAAGGCCCCTTGCGTGATCCTGTCCGGCGGCGAGACCACCGTCACCGTGCGCGGCGATGGCCGTGGCGGGCGCAACGCCGAGTTCCTGCTCAGCCTCACCGAAAGCCTCAAGGGCCTGCCTGGCGTATACGCACTGGCCGGCGACACCGACGGCATCGACGGCTCCGAAGAAAACGCCGGTGCCCTGATGACCCCGGACAGCTTCAGCCGCGCACAGGCCTTGGGCCTGTCGGCCAGTGACGAGCTGGACAACAACAACGGCTATGGCTACTTCGCCGCGCTCGATGCCTTGATCGTCACCGAGCCAACCCGCACCAACGTCAACGACTTCCGCGCCATCCTGATCCTCGAGACCTCGCAATCATGACGCCCGATAAAAAAGTGAAAATCCTCGCCACCCTGGGGCCGGCGATCAACGGCATCGATGACATCCGCCAACTGGTCGAAGCCGGAGTGAATATCTTCCGCCTCAACTTCAGCCACGGCGAACACGCCGATCACGCCCTGCGCTACCAGTGGATCCGCGAGGTCGAGCAGCAACTGAACTACCCGCTGGGCATCCTCATGGACCTGCAGGGGCCGAAACTGCGTGTCGGCCGTTTCGCCGAAGGCAAGGTGCAGTTGCAGCGTGGCCAGGCCCTGCGCCTGGACCTGGACAAGGCCCCCGGCGACAGCCGCCGGGTCAACCTGCCGCACCCGGAAATCATCGACGCGCTGGAGCCCGGCATGGACCTGCTGCTCGACGATGGCAAGCTGCGCCTGCGGGTCACCGCCAAGCACGCCGACGCCATCGACACCGAAGTGCTGGCCGGCGGCGAGCTGTCCGACCGCAAGGGCGTCAACGTCCCTCAAGCTGTGCTGGACCTCTCCCCGCTCACCGAGAAAGACCGCCGCGACCTGGCCTTCGGCCTGGAACTGGGCGTGGACTGGGTGGCGCTGTCGTTCGTCCAGCGCCCCGAGGATATCGTCGAGGCGCGCCAGTTGATCGGCGATCGTGCCTACCTGATGGCCAAGATCGAGAAGCCCTCGGCGGTCGAGCAACTGCTGGCCATCGCCGAGCTGTCCGATGCGATCATGGTCGCCCGTGGCGACCTGGGCGTGGAAGTGCCGGCTGAAAGCGTGCCGCAGATCCAGAAGCGCATCATCAGTACCTGCCGCCAACTGGGCAAGCCGGTGGTGGTGGCGACGCAGATGCTCGAGTCGATGCGCTTCTCGCCTGCTCCGACCCGCGCCGAGGTCACCGACGTGGCCAATGCCGTGGCCGAAGGCGCCGACGCGGTGATGCTGTCGGCCGAGACCGCCTCCGGCGACTACCCACTGGAGGCGGTGCAGATGATGAGCAAGATCATCCGCCAGGTGGAAAACGGCCCGGACTACCAGGCCCAGCTCGACGTTGGCCGCCCCAAGGCCGAAGCCACGGTTTCGGACGCCATCAGCTGCGCGATTCGGCGCATCAGCGGCATCCTGCCGGTGGCGGTGCTGGTCAACTACAGCGAGTCAGGGGCCTCGACCTTGCGCGCCGCCCGCGAGCGGCCACGGGCCCCCATCCTCAACCTGACCCCGAACCTCAAGACCGCGCGCCGACTCAGCGTCACCTGGGGTGTGCATTCGGTGGTCAACGACCGCCTGCGCCAGGTCGATGAGATCTGCTCGACTGCGCTTGAGATCGCCCAGGCGCAAGGCATGGCCAGCCGTGGCGACACCCTGCTGATCACCGCGGGGGTGCCGTTCGGCCAGCCGGGGAGCACCAATACCTTGCGGATCGAGACCTTGATCTGAAGACCGGCTCTGCACCTTTGTAGAAGCAACTGTCTTGTTCGAAATCTGAAGGCCAGCCCAATCCCTGTGGGAGCGGGCTTGTCCCGCGAACACGGGCGTAGCCCGTGCCAGGCAGCGCGGTGTCTTTTTCGCGGGCAAGCCCGCTCCTACAGAGCGCGCAGAGCCAATCCAATGGCGCACAACCGAGGCCCGAAGAGGCCCAGCGCCTTTCACTCACCTTGCCGACTGCCCATGTACACCAAGAATTTCATCAACCCGTGCCCCGACTGGGCCACGGCGCTGCTCAACGGCTTCAGCCAGGTGCTGCTGCTGCGCGATCCCCTGTGCGGCCTATGCTGCCTGCTGGCCATCCTGCTCACCGCCCCGGACCTGGTCGGCGGCGCGCTGCTTGGCGCCCTCGCCGGCCTGCTCACGGCGCAGCGCCGCGGCTATGCCCGCGCTGATCGCCAGGCCGGCCTTTACAGCTACAACGGTGTGCTGATCGGCCTGCTGATCAGTGCGCTGGTGCCTTGGTCGGCGATCGTGCCTGCGCTGATCCTTGCTGCAGGCGGCCTGTCGAGCATCATCACCCACCAGTGGCGCAAGCGCGGCGGCCCTCTGCTGTTGGCCTATACCGCGCCTTTCGTGCTGCTGGGCTGGATCATGCTGCTGATCATCGAGCCCGGCGTCAGCGGCCAGGCCGAAGCCAGCCACGTGCACGGGGTACTGCGTGGGGTCGGCCAGGTGTTTCTGCTCGATGCACCGCTGGCGGGCCTGCTGATCGTCGCCGGCATGTTCTTCGCCCAGCCTCGTGCTGCGTGCTGGGCCCTGATCGGCTCAGCCATCGGTGGCGGTGCGGCCTTGCTCGCTGACCAGGCAGCTGCGGCCTGGATGGGCTTGTATGGTTTCAACACCGCACTGGCCGCACTGGCCTTCAGCCGCCAGGGCG
Source organism: Pseudomonas sp. MNR3A (assembly GCF_009650575.1). Taxonomy (NCBI): domain Bacteria; kingdom Pseudomonadati; phylum Pseudomonadota; class Gammaproteobacteria; order Pseudomonadales; family Pseudomonadaceae; genus Pseudomonas; species Pseudomonas sp. MNR3A. The sequence goes on from NZ_VZZS01000012.1 coordinate 27,626, forward strand.
AACGCCCCTGGGTCCCGCTGCTGGCCATCGCCCTGGCCCTGCTGCTGCAGGCGCTGTCCAGTCTGTGGCCGCTGCCGGCGCTCACCGCGCCCTTCGTCCTCGCTTGCTGGTTGATGCACCTGGGCGGTCATCTCATACAGCAAGGCCGACAGCGCAGCGCGCAACGCTTGCACGGTTGAGAGCCAGCCCCTAGGCTCACCGGCAACGTATAACGGAACGAGCCCATGGACACCCCTTCGAGCCTGCGCGAGCGGCTCTATGTCATCGTCTTCCAGACCGACACCGTCGCTGGAAGACGCTTCGACAAGATCCTTCTGCTGATCATCCTGGCCAGCCTGGTCACCGTCATCCTCGACAGCATCGACGATGTGCACCGCAATTATTCCGGCCTGCTGGCAGGCATCGAGTGGGCCTTCACGGCGATCTTCCTCGCCGAGTACCTCACTCGCCTGTACTGCTCGCCAAAGCCGCTGCGCTATGCGTTCAGCTTCTACGGCTTGGTCGACCTGCTGGCCATCGTGCCGGGGATCATCGCCCTGTACTACAGCGACGCCCAGTACCTGCTGATCATCCGGGTAATCCGCATGCTGCGGATCTTTCGCGTGCTCAAGCTCAGCCCCTACCTCAAGCAGGCGCACTATCTGCTCGAGGCGTTGCGCGGCAGCAAACAGAAGATCATCGTGTTCCTGGTCAGCGTTTCGACCCTGGTCACCGTGTTCGGTACGCTGATGTACGTGATCGAAGGGCCCGAGCACGGCTTTACCAGCATTCCCAAGGGCATCTACTGGGCCATCGTCACCCTGACCACGGTCGGCTTCGGCGACATCGTGCCCAAGACGCCGTTGGGCCAGGTACTGTCATCGCTGGTGATGATCATCGGCTACTCGATCATCGCCGTGCCCACCGGGATCTTCACTGCCGAGCTGGCCAACGCCATGCGCGGCGAACAGTTGCGCCACGATTGCCCGACCTGCGCCAAGAAAACCCATGAGCCGACGGCAGCATTCTGTTCGCGCTGTGGCAATGCGCTGTTTCCCAAGGCAGCGACCAAGCAGGCATAAGCAAAGTCTGTTTTGATCTTTAATGGCTCAAGAACCAAAGGTTATAGTTACTGGCACATTGCCAAACTTTCACTCACAACAAGGAACGCCTCTGTGAAAAAACTCTTCAGCGCCTCGCTGCTCGCCGCAGGCCTGGCCCTCGGCAACCTGGCCCAGGCCGCGCCGACCCTGCTGAACGTCTCGTACGACGTGATGCGCGACTTCTACAAGGACTACAACCCGGCGTTCCAGAAGCATTGGGAAGAAGAGCACAAGGAAAAGGTCAACGTGCAGATGTCCTTCGGCGGCTCGAGCAAGCAGGCGCGTGCTGTGATCGATGGCCTGCCGGCCGATGTCATCACCATGAACATGGCCACCGACATCAATGCCCTGGTCGACAACGGCAAGCTGGTGCCGGACAACTGGGTTACCCGCCTGCCGAACAACAGCGCGCCGTTCACCTCGGCCACCGTGTTCATCGTGCGCAAGGGCAACCCGAAGGCGCTGAAAGACTGGCCGGATCTGCTCAAGGATGGCGTGCAGGTGATCGTGCCCAACCCCAAGACCTCGGGTAACGGCCGATACACCTACCTCTCGGCCTGGGGCTACGTACTCAAGCAAGGCGGCGACGAAGCCAAGGCCCGTGATTTCGTCGGCAAGCTGTTCAAGCAGGCACCGGTGCTCGACACTGGCGGTCGCGCTGCCACCACGACCTTCATGACCAACCAGATCGGCGACGTGCTGGTCACCTTCGAGAACGAAGCCGAGATGATCGCCCGCGAGTTCGGTCGTGATCAGTTCGAAGTGGTCTATCCGAGCGTGTCGGCGGAAGCCGAGCCACCGGTGAGCGTGGTCGACAAGGTGGTCGAGAAGAAGCAGACCCGCGCCGTGGCCGAGGAATACCTCAAATACCTGTGGTCGCCGGCGGCCCAGGAAATCGCTGCGCAGAACTACCTGCGCCCGCGTGATGCCACCGTCCTGGCCAAGTACACCGACCGTTTCCCGAAAGTCGACTTCCTCTCGGTGGAGAAGACCTTCGGTGACTGGCGCACCGTGCAGAAGACCCACTTCAACGACGGCGGCGTGTTCGATCAGATCTACACCAACAAGTAACTGGCTTGGGGCGCGCTGCGCGCCCCAATCACACCGACCACCCCATCTGTATCTGTAGGAGCGGCGGTTCGCCGCTGCGACTTGTCCCGCGAACACGGGCGTAGCCCGTGCCAAGCAGCGCGGTGTCTTTTTCGCGGGTAAACCCGCTCCCACAGGTACCGCACCGGTGCTGAGGGCCGTGCGCCGGCTGCCCCAACGCTTACAGCGAGATAGGACGGCGCCCGGCAAAGGCATGCGCAAGCGTGCCACCGTCCACCAGCTCCAACTCCCCCCCCAGCGGCACGCCATGGGCGATACGCGAGGCAGTCAGGCCCTTCTCGGCCAGCAACTGGGCGATGTAATGCGCCGTCGCCTCGCCTTCCACCGTGGGGTTGGTCGCCAGGATCACCTCGCTGAAGGTGCCCTGCTCCTCGATCCGCGCCATCAGTTGTGGAATACCGATCGCCTCGGGGCCCAGGCCGTCGAGCGGAGACAGGTGCCCCTTGAGCACGAAGTAACGGCCACGGTAGCCGGTCTGCTCTACCGCATACACATCCATCGGCCCTTCCACCACGCACAGTTGCGTGTCGTCGCGGCGTGGATCGGCACACTGCGGGCACAGCTCCTGCTCGGTCAGGGTGCGGCACTGGCGGCAATGGCCAACACCTTCCATGGCCTGGCTCAGGGCCTGTGCCAGGCGCGTGCCTCCGCTGCGGTCGCGCTCGAGCAACTGCAGGGCCATGCGCTGGGCGGTTTTCTGGCCGACACCCGGGAGCACACGCAGGGCATCGATCAGTTGGCGGATCAGGGGACTGAAGCTCATGTAGGCAGGCCTGTCAGTGGTACAGAATGAAGAAGGGAGCAGCGATCAGTCGATCGTGCTCCCCATGTGCTGCAAACCGTCGATCAGAACGGCATCTTGAAACCAGGCGGCAGCTGCATGCCGGCAGTCATGCTGCCCATCTTGTCCTGGCTGTTCTGCTCGACCTTGCGCACGGCGTCGTTGAGTGCCGCGGCGATCAAGTCCTCGAGCACTTCCTTGTCGTCCGGATCGGTCGACATCAGGCTGGCGTCGATGTTGACGCGCTTGACATCATGACGACCGGTCATCACCACGCTGACCAGACCTGCACCGGACTGGCCGGTGACTTCTGCATTGGCCAGCTCTTCCTGCATCTTGGCCATTTTTTCCTGCATCTGCTGAGCCTGCTTCATCAGGCCGGCCATGCCACCTTTCATCATGGGAGAATCCTCGATTGGGTCATGTATGCGGCCGGCACGAGGCCGGGCGCAAGGGGTTCGCTTCACTGCCCCGGGGTTGCCAGGGCGGCGTCTACAGGTTCGATTGTATCGTGCCGCACCCGGGCGCCGAACTGCTTGATCATCTGCTGGATGAGCGGGTCCTGCTCGATCGACAGCTCCGCGTCGTGCTGGCGCTCGGCGCGCTTGCGCGCGGCGGCCTGCGCGGGGGTTTCCTGCTCGGGGCGGATCAGCTCGATCTGCAGGCGTAGCGTACGCCCCAGATGCTGGTTGAGCGCCTCGTTGAGCCGGCGTTGCTGGGTGCTGTTGAACAACGCACCCTGGCCTGGGTCCAGGTGCAGCAGCCAGTCATCGCCATCGGCGCTGATCAGCGTACAGTTCGCGGCGATGTTGCCTGTCATACCGGAGACAGGCAACTGTGGGAATAATTCCAGCCATTGCAGGGCCAGGCCCGTGGCCGGCTGCGCCGCGGGCAGAGGCTCGGGCGCCGCCGCAGGTGCGTCCTCCTGGATATGCTCGGCGAGCTCGTCCAGGTAGCTGAAACCTGCCGGATCGGCTTGCGGTGCGTAGTAATCGTCATCCACACCGTCGTCGTCGCGCTCCATGCCGACCGACGCATACGCCGACGGATCGAAGGGCGGTTCGTCGTAGTCCGGCTGATCGTCAGGCGGCTGCGCGACGGCGGCCGGGATGACCGGCGCCGAGGGCGCGACCGTTGGGGAAGGCTCTTCCCACGGCAGATCGACGACTGTCTCTGGCGGCGCAACGGCGTGCACGGGCTCGGGCTCGATCGCAGGCAGCGGTTCCGGTGCCACGGCAGGCACAGCAGCAGCGACCGGCTCGACGACGGGTACCTTATCGACCACAGGTGCGGGCGGCGCAACAGGCTCAGGCGCAGCGGCAACCACGGAAGGCTCGGCAACCACGGTCGCAGCTGCCACCGGTCTGGCTGGATCAGCTGTGGCCTGGCTGATCCCCACCGACTTTAGCGCAGGTTTCGGCGCGTCATCCGTGTCGGCCGGGCGGAAGGCGAGCATGCGCAGCAGGACCATCTCGAAGCCGCCCCGCGGATCCGGCGCCAGCGGCAGGTCGCGCCGACCGATCAGGCCCATCTGGTAGTAGAACTGCACATCCTCGGCCGGCAACGCAGCCGCCAGCGCGAGCACCTTGTCGCGATCGCCCTGGCCGTTGTCCACCGCCTCCGGCAAGGCCTGGGCGATGGCGACCCGGTGCAGCACGTTGAGCATCTCGGACAATACGCCATTCCAGTCAGGCCCCTGCTCGGCCAGGGCGCGCACCGCCTCGAGCAGCGCCCGGGCGTCACCTTCGAGCAAGGCCTGCAGCACACCGTACACCTGGCCATGATCGAGCGTGCCGAGCATCGCCCGCACATCGGCTGCCAGTACCTTGCCCTCGCCGAAGGCGATGGCCTGGTCGGTCAGGCTCATGGCATCGCGCATCGAACCGTCGGCGGCGCGGCCCAGCAGCCACAGGGCATCTTCCTCGAATGGCACGTTTTCGGCGCCGAGCACGTGGGTAAGGTGCTCGACCACCCGCTCCGGGCTCATGTTCTTCAGCGAGAACTGCAGGCAGCGCGAAAGAATGGTTGCCGGCAACTTCTGCGGATCGGTGGTGGCGAGGATGAATTTGACGTAGGGTGGCGGCTCTTCCAGCGTCTTGAGCAAGGCGTTGAAGGAGTGGGTGGACAGCATGTGCACTTCGTCGATCAGGTAGACCTTGAAGCGTCCGCGGCTGGGCGCGTACTGCACGTTGTCGAGCAGTTCGCGGGTGTCTTCGACCTTGGTGCGGCTGGCGGCGTCGATCTCGATCAGGTCGACGAAGCGGCCTTCATCGATTTCCCGGCATACCGAACAGGTGCCGCAAGGTGTGGAGGTGATACCGGTTTCGCAGTTCAGGCACTTGGCGATGATCCGCGCGATGGTGGTCTTGCCGACCCCTCGGGTGCCGGTGAACAGGTAGGCGTGATGCAGCCGCTGGTTGTCCAGGGCGTTGATCAATGCCTTGAGCACATGGGTCTGGCCTACCATCTCGCGGAACGAGCGCGGGCGCCATTTACGTGCAAGAACCTGATAACTCATCAAAAAACCATCGCAGCCTGATCGAGCGGAAGATCGCTAATGCTAGCGGAGCGGGGGCAAAATTGCACCCTGCCCGGCTCGTCTAGACTTTGGGCGCTGCCGGTGAACATGGAAAGTCCAAGGAGGATAGACGTGCGGCGACTTCTCGCCATCCTGTTGCTATGGAGCTCAAGCGGCCTTGCCGAGCAGCCGGTGCTGCGCTTTTCCGTCGCGGAGAGCTGGAGCATGCCGTTGATGCGCACCGAGGGCGACGTGCCGGTCGACGGCATTCTCTTCGACCTGATCCAGGCCCTGGCCCGCGAAGCCGGGGTACGCCCGCAATACCACGTGATGGCGCGCCTGCGCCTGGAGCAGGCCATGGCCGCTGGCGACATCGACGTGCGCTGCTACGTGGCCAGCAACTGGCTCAACGAACGGCCCGGTGAGTTCATCTGGAGCGTGCCGCTGATCCACCAACGCGACCTGCTGGTCGGGCGTGCTGGCGATGGGCTGCCCGGCGGCCTGGCGCAACTGCCCGCACAACCCATCGGTACAGTACTGGGCTACACCTACCCGACCCTGGACCCGATGTTCGCGCAGCGTCTGCTGACGCGGGAAGACAGCCGCAACCAGGACCTGGCCCTGCAGAAACTGCAAGCCAGCCGTTATCGTTATGCGGTGAGCAACCAATTGTCGCTGCAATGGTTCAACCGCCAGCAACCCCGGGAGCAGCGCCTGCGCCCGCTGGCCCTGCTGGAAGAGCAGGACCTGGGCTGCATGGTGCGCAACGACCCGGCCATTCCCGCTCAGCAGGTGCTGCGGGCCTTGGTGCGCCTGAAGCAGTCCGGCGAAATCGATCGGATCATCGAGCGCTACACCCAGGTGCAAGGGACGCTGTCGGCCGATCAGTAGCCGTGTGATTCGCGGAATTTCTGGCCCTTGTGGTAGGCCACCCACTCGTCCACATCGTAGGGCAGATACAGATGGCGCCGGGCACGTGATAGCGCGATATAGACCGCGCAGACCCGGTTGTCGAAGGCGTAGGCATCCTTGAACGGATTCAGCGCCATCAGTTCCTGGGTCAACAGCACGTGATCGAACTCCTGCCCCCCGGCCTCCTGCGCCGGCATCAGCAACAGGCTGTCCGGCTCATTGGAGAAGCGTGCCGACAAGGCGTTGAGCTCGGCAATCCGAAAACCGTCCTGCAGCCGCGCCTCGACCCACAGGAATGACTCGTCGAAGCGATTGTCCTCATGCACTTGTCGCCAGTTCAGCGCGTGGGCGAAATAGGCGTGCGTGTCCTGGCCATCGCTGCCCGCGCCATAGAGGTCGGCACGGAACAACTGCACGACGCTGGACATGAAACGCTGCATCCCGACGTTATCGGAGAAGCCCACCCGGCACTGGTTGTCGGCCAGTTGCATGGCCCACTTCATCGAATCCCAGGGCGACGCGGTGAGCACCACACAACCTTGCGGTGGCACGAAATCGAGGGGGTAGTGCTCGATGCCGACATCCACGCTGCCGGCGCCTTCGAAGGCGAGCTTGGATTTTTGCGAATGCACCCCGATCAGCGGGTTGATCAGCCGCTCCACTTTCGGCCCGCAGCGCACCGAGAAGGCGATGTCGCGCTGGCGCACCTGACGCGCGCGGCGCAGCCCAGGCCCGTCGGCACGCTGGTATTCGTCACCCAGCGTGATCAGCACCTGGCGGCCACGCTCGATGATCTGCATCAACGGGCCAGGCATGTCCTGGCTCTCGTCGACGATCACATGGCTGTAGCGGCTCGGCACACTGTGGCCATAGAGGCTGGCGCGCTTGAGCAGCAGCAACGTGGGGAAGCCGGTCTGGCGATCCCAGGCAGGGTTGTCCTGCAGATAGGTCCACAGGCGGCTGGCGTATTCGAGCAGCACCTGGCTATCCAGCCGCGACAGCGCCTGGGCGAAGTGCGGAAGGTGGCGCACAGTGAGGCTGTGATCGCGGGACTCGCAGTAGTTTTTCAGCAGCTCCAGGCAGATATCCAGGGTCTTTTCGCCATCGTATTGGCGAAAGCCCAGGATGTTCAGGGTTTCGGCCACCGCGCGCTTGCCCGGCAGGCGTGCCGATGCGCGTGCGGCAGGCCGCCCAGGCACGCTCAGCAGGGCCTGGGCAAACTCGGCGAACGTCTTGCCAGCCTTGGAGCCTTTTCCGATACGCCGCCGCAGGGCGTCGAGCTTGCCGGGCGTGCGCGCCAGTGCCAACACCCGCCCCCTGGGCAGGCAATCGATCAGCGCTCCCAGCAGGTAGCTCTTGCCGATGCCCGCATAGCCCTGCACATGCAGGTCTTCGTCAGGATTGGCGCGCAGCACCCGCAGCAACTTGTCTTGCTCGCGGGTCAGCCAGCGCTCTTTATTGAAGCCGGTGAGGGCCTGCTGGCTGAACGGATTGTGGCGCGGGTGGCGCAGCGACCTGAAGCGCATGTCCCAGGTACCGTCATCCAACAAGTACTCGCGCTGCGCCACCTCCTCGGCCCCCAGCAGTTGCAAGCGCGAGCCCTTGATGACTTCCAGGCCGAAATACAGCTTGCGCGCATCGAACAGCCGCCGCGCCTCGGAGCCCAGCCCTACGCCCGGCGCATGCGGCCCCCGCACCGACCACTGCAGCAACCTGGCCAGCACCTTTTCCGCCGCCGCAGGGTCGAGCACCTGCTCGCGCGCCTGGGACAGGTTCTGGATCACCAGCACCGCCGCCAGCTCCGGATCGCTCAACCCTTCGAGCCCGGAGGCATCCTCGAGCAGGCCTTGGCAGACTTCCAGAGTAACGGGAAGAAATACGGTGTCGGCGAAATCGTAGTGTTCAGGTTGCATGCGCGCAGGTCATTCGCTGGTGTCGGGATTGGCTTCAAGTTCATAGGCGTAGGCGCCCAGCGAGCCGGACATGCCGCCCGGGTAGACGCGCCGCGCGTCATCCTCGCAGCGGGCTTCGGCAGCCAGCGCGCTATCGAGCTCGTGCAGCGCCATCTCCAGCAGCTTGCGCAGGTCCTGGGCATTGCGCGCCGAGACGCTCAGGCGAAAATCCAGCCCCGGTGCCTGATCGACCGCTGCTGGGGTGTCGGCTGCGGGCGTGGCTTCGCCAAGGATGCGTTCGTGTTCCTCTTCCATCTGGTCGAGTACTTTCGAAAGCTCAAGGGTGCGCTCGGGGTGCGAGGCCATCTGGTCCTTGATCTCCAGGCGGCGCGCTTGCCAGTCGCGGATGCGCTGGCGGGTCAGATCGTCAACCTGATCCATGCTGATGGCCTCTCTCAGAAATGGGTGGGCTGCGAGAGGCGCATCATAAGCCTGTTTGCCGATAAATGCAGGTGCGGCGGGCTCGGCTCGTCACCCGAGCACAGCTTCAGCCCTTGGGCGCAACGAGTCGGCGGTATTGATCCTGACTGATCCAACCCGTGAACGAGCGGTCGTCCTGGTTGATGAACTCGACCTTGGCCCAGCCGTCCTTGAACGCCAGCACGCCCACTACATCGCCTTTGACGATATAGGGTCGTTTGCTCGCGCTGCTGCCCGCCTGCTTGCGCAGATAGGCCTTGTCAGCAGTGACCGTCAGCAGCGCGATCCAGGGCTTTTCCGCATAGCGACTGAGCTCCAGCCCCGTGGCGATCTCCGGCATCAGCACACTGACGCAGCCGGGATGCTCGCGGCCTCGTGCCACAGTGAGGGTAACGCCATCGCCCGTGGCCGCCAGGCTGCCGGGGAAGGCCTGGTCTTCCCAGGTGGCCAGCGCAACCGCCCCATCGCCGCTGATCTGCCCCTTGAGGTAGAAAGTGCAATGCCGGGTCACACCTTCGCCAAGGACCTCGGAATAGTAGCCCTCCACCTGGCGATCCGGCGTGACCGCCAGCATCAGCGCATCGTATTGCCCGGGCTTCAGTACGGCGGCGTCTGCATGAACAGCCCCGGACAATCCCAGCAGTGCGGTGGCCAGAACAGTCAGTCGCCGCGAGAAACTCTTTGCCATGTCACTTCTTCCCTTCAAGTGCTTCGTAGGCCTTCTTGATACGCACGTCATAGTCACCATAATCCTTGCCGTTGTAACTGGCGGCCATGCCGGCGTAGTCCTTGTTCTTCGCCGCCTTGATAAACGACGGGTTCTTGCTGCAGAAACCGAGGAAGGCCTTGAGTTGCTGCCCGGCATTGAGTTTCATGGCCGCGACGAATTCAAACACATTCGCGTGCCCGCTATCGGCGAAGTTGAAACCCATGATCTGGAACATGCCCCAGGACGCAGACTTCAATGCCGCCTCCTGATCCAGCCCGAATGCCGTGGCCATGGTTTCCCAGGCCTTGGCCTGATCCTTGTTGTTGGCTTGCCACTGCGGGCCGGCTTTCTTCTTGTACTTGTACGAGAGCAGCGGATGAGTCTGGTCGTACTTGTGCTTGGTATAGCGCTGGAAGTGATGCCCCTCGAAGGCGATCACCGGCAGCTTGGCCGGCCCGAAACCCGAACGACCACCCGACTCCACCGTGGCGAATGCCTTGATCAGGTTGGCTGAGATGCCGTTGCCCAATTGAGTGGCGGCGTTCTGGAAGTCGCTGTCGCTGAGCGTCATGCCGCCATCGCAGGTGACCTGCAGCACCATCTGCCGATTGCGCCGCTCGGCTTCGATCACCGCGCGCATCCGGTCCAGATAATGATTGACCGTGGCCTGCACCTGGGCGTCGACATTATTGGCGAAGACATTGATGAAGGTGGGCAGGCGCAGTGCTGGAATCAACTTGACCGGCACTCGAACAGCCTCCTCGACCAGGCTGTTGAAAGTGCGCCCATTCGGATCGACGACCCCATCGGGATGCGCGTACTTCAGGTGACGGAACTGGTACTGACTGATGCGCTGCACCAGCTGCCCGTCGCAACGGCCATTCTCGGGCAATGGAAAACCGAGCCGCGGGATGAGTAGGTTGAACAGGTACTGGATGCACTGAACATCGGCGGGCAAGTTTCGGGCTTTACCGGGCGTGCCTACCGAAGCGCTGATAAGACTGGGCAAACCTTGCAGGCTTTTCATTCAATGCGTCCTTGCTCGTCATAAATTGATATCAAATCAATATCACTTAAGTGCCACTGTCATATTTTGAAATACATGGCGGACGCAAACTAACAAGGGTGTTTTCAGTTGTCCAGAACCGGACTTCAAGGCTGTGAAGCAGTCTTCACCCGCAGCGAACCGCCCAGGGGCCGACGAATGGTTGCGCAATACAACCAAACATGGTTGTATTGCGCAACCATTCCTGATGAGACCTTGAAAATGATCGACCCTTCGGTCGTGGAGCAAATCCGCTCCGCCTCACGCACGATGGTCCGTGAACTGGGCTTCATGCGAACGACGCTGGCAGGCACGGAGTACTCCCCCTCTGCCGTTCACACGCTGCTTGAGCTAGGCGAGCATGGGGAGCGGACTGCCGCTCAACTGGTGCAGGCGCTAGGGCTTGAGAAGTCCAGCGTGAGCCGCATGGTTGCGAAGCTCGTTCAACTGGGTGAACTGCAAGAGCATGAAAGTGAGCAGGATGGCCGCACCAAGCAACTGCGCCTGACCGAGCAAGGGAAACGCACCCTTGAAGAGATTCATGCCTACGGGCAAATGCAGGTCAGCTCAACGCTGGCCCCACTGCCCCCGCAAGAACAGCAGGTCATCGCCCAAGGTCTGAATGCCTATGCCCAGGCGTTGAAGGCTTCTCGCCAACAGCCCACCGAAACAGCGGCCTCCAGGATTCAAATCACCCTCGGATACCGTCCCGGCCTGATCGGACGCATGACGCAGATGCATGCAAGCTACTACTCGCGCCATGCCGGTTTCGGCCAGTTCTTCGAGAGCAGGGTTGCAACCAACATTGCCGAGTTTGCAGGACGGCTGGGGAACCCGCGCAACGCAGTCTGGGTCGCTGAAGACGCTGGCCGAATCGTAGGGTCGGTGGCTATCGACGGCGAGGACCTCGGGAACGATGAAGCTCACCTGCGCTGGTTCCTGCTGGATGATGGCTGCCGTGGTGGCGGTGTAGGTCGCCGGCTACTCACCGAAGCAGTCGCTTTCTGTGACCGGCAGAACTTCTCGGCAATCCAGTTGCACACGTTCAAAGGACTGGAAGCCGCCCGGCACCTCTACGAATCGCTGGGCTTCGAACTGACTCATGAAGAGCAAGGCAGCCAATGGGGCTCGACGGTTACGGAACAGCAGTTCACGCGTAAACGCTGACGATGGGACCAAGTGGCGGGATAAGCAAAGGCAGGGAGGGCTAGGCGTACGGTGCGTCACGCTTTGGATCACCAGGCGGTGAAAGAGCGAAAGCCGTTCGAGAGCAGGACTTCGAGAGAAATGGAGGCAGCCCCACCAGCCACACCCCGGCACTCGATGTTCCCGCTGTGGCTGCTCCCTTCCGGGCCTGACCAGGTTAACGGGTAATCAATGCGGGGGGACCGGTGGGGCCACCATAACGCAGCTCATCAGGTGACGAGCCGCGCCATTGTACCGTTACGCAGGGAAGTTACAACCTTTGATGGCAAAAAAACCATCATTTCTCAAGGACTTGTCCTTTTCGCCCGGAAGATTCTGGGTGTTTGCGCTGGCGCTTTCGCGGGCAAGCCCGCTCCTACAGGTACCACGACAGCTGCAGATTTACCTGTGGGAGCGGGCTTGCCCGCGAATAGGCCGGCACTGAACCTCAAACCGTGATGCCCTGCCCCGCCAGGAAGGCGACGAAGGCCTCTTCGTCCAGCACCTTGACCCCCAGCTCACTGGCCTTGGCCAGCTTCGACCCCGCCCCCGGACCTGCCACCACGCAGTGGGTCTTGCCGGACACCGAGCCCGCCACCTTGGCGCCGAGGCTTTCCAGCTTGTCCTTGGCGATGTCGCGGCTCATGCGCTCCAGGGTGCCGGTCAGCACCCAGGTCTGACCGGCCAGGGGCAGGCCCTCGGTGGTTTTCTTCTCGCTGTGCCAGTGCATGCCGAACGCTTGGAGCTGGGCTTCGATGGCGCGGGCAAGTTGCTGGTTGGCCTCGACCTTGAAGAACTCGCGCACGGCATCGGCCTGCTTGGTATTCAGGGCCTGGCGCAGGTCGATACCGTCGGCGGCGATGATCTTGTCGAGGGTGCCGAGCTTGTCCACCAGCTTCTCGGCGCCGGTCGGGCCGACCGAGGGGATATCGAGCTTGGCGATCATGCCGGCAAGGGTGGTGCTGGCGGCGAACTCCGCCGCCAGCTCGCCCTGGTCCTGTAACTGCATGCCGCTGTCGAGCAACTGCTGGATGACTTCGCGGTTGTGCGCATCCTCGAAGAAGTTGTGGATCTCGTAGGCGACTTCAAGGCCGATGTCCGGCAGGTAGGTCAGCACCTGCGGTAGCGCCACCTGCACCCGCTCCAGGCTGCCCAGGGAGCGGGCCAGGACCTTGGCGGTCTCCTCGCCCACATCGGGGATGCCCAGGGCGAAGATGAAGCGCGCGAGCGGCGGGCGCTTGCTCGCCTCGATGGCTTCGAGCAGCTTGCGGCTGGAGACTTCGGCGAAGCCCTCCAGGTCGACGATCTGCTCGAACTGCAGCTTGTACAGGTCTGCCGGGGAACCGATCAGGCCTTCGTCGACCAATTGCTCGACGCTCTTCTCGCCAAGGCCGTCGATATCCATCGCCCGGCGCGACACATAGTGAATGATCGCCTGCTTGAGCTGGGCGCCACAGGCCAGGCGGCCGACGCAGCGATACACCGCCCCTTCGCTGGTGGTCTCCTTGCCCTTGCTGCGCTTGACCAACTGCGTGCGCTCGACCTGCGAGCCGCACACCGGGCAGGCGCTCGGCACCTCGACCGGGCGGGCGTCATCAGGGCGACGATCGAGCACCACCTGCATCACCTGCGGGATCACGTCACCGGCACGGCGGATGATCACCGTGTCGCCGATGCGCAGGCCCAGGCGGGCGATCTCGTCCATGTTATGCAGGGTGGCGTTGGATACGGTCACCCCGGCCACCTTGACCGGCTTGAGACGGGCGACCGGAGTCACCGCGCCGGTACGGCCGACCTGGAACTCGACGTCCAGCACCTCGGTGAGTTCTTCCATGGCCGGGAACTTGTGGGCGATGGCCCAGCGCGGCTCACGCGCACGGAAACCCAGCTCGCGCTGCGCCGCCAGGCTGTTGACCTTGAACACCACGCCGTCGATTTCGTAGGGCAGCGCGTTGCGGCGGGCGCCGATGTCCTGGTAATAGGCCAGGCATTGTTCGATACCGGCGGCGTGCTTGAGCTCAGGGCTGATTGGCATGCCCCAGACCTTGAGCTGCTCGAGGATGCCGATATGGCTGTCGCCGACGCTCGCTGAAGTCTGGCCGATGCCATAGCAGCAGAATTCCAGCGGGCGGCTGGCGGTGATCTTCGAGTCCAGTTGACGCAGGCTGCCAGCGGCAGCGTTGCGGGGGTTGGCGAAGGTCTTGCCGCCGATTTCGGCCTGAGCGGCATTGAGCCGCTCGAAGCCCGCCTTGCTCATGTACACCTCGCCACGCACTTCGAGCACTTCAGGCCAGCCGCTGCCATGCAGCTTCAACGGGACGTTGCGGATGGTGCGCACGTTGGTGCTGATGTCTTCGCCGGTCGTGCCGTCGCCACGGGTGGCGCCCTGCACCAGCTGGCCGTCGCGATACAACAGGCTCACCGCGAGGCCATCGAGCTTGGGCTCGCAGCTGTAGTCGACCGCCTCGGCCTGGTCGAGCCCTTCGACCACGCGCCGCCCGAACTCACGCAGATCGGCCTCTTCGAAGGCGTTGCCCAGGCTGAGCATCGGGATCTCGTGGCGCACCTGGGTGAAGGCCGCCAAGGCTGCACCGCCGACGCGCTGGGTGGGCGAGTCAGGAGTGACCAGGTGTGGGTTCTCGGCTTCCAGGGCCTTGAGTTCGTTGAACAGCCGGTCGTATTCGGCGTCGGGCACACTGGGCTCGTCCAGCACGTAGTAGCGATAGTTGTGCTGGTCGAGTTCGGCGCGCAGTTCGTGGATTCGGTTTTCGGCGTTCATCTTTCAGGTCTCTTGCAAAGCAAAAGAGCAGCCTGGGTGATGCCGGCGCGGATCGGGATGCTGTTCAGCATGTACTGACCTCATCACCGGACAAGCCGGACGCCGCACCGCCGTTTCCACAGACAATCGTGTATCTGTGGGAGCGGCGGTGCGGCGTCCGGCTTGTCCGGCAATGGGGCCGGCACAGGCAACGTCATCTGCCGAACCGACCAGCAATCCCATGGGCTGCTCTTGAGTCTGGATCTATCAGCGCTTCTGGGTCAGCGCACGGCGCTCGAACTCGACGATACGCTGGCGGTAGTGCTCGATGGTCTGCGCGGTCAGCACGCTGCGCTGGTCATCCTTGAGCTCACCGTCGAGCTCGTGGGCCAGCTTGCGCGCGGCGGCAACCATCACGTCGAAGGCCTGCTTCGGATGACGCGGGCCGGGCAGGCCAAGGAAGAAGCTGACCGCACGGGTGCTGAAATGGTCGATGTCATCCAGGTCGAATATGCCTGGCTTGACCGCGTTGGCCATGGAGAACAGCACCTCGCCGTGACCGGCCATGCTTTCGTGACGATGGAAGATGTCCATCTCGCCGAAACGCAGGCCGCTTTCCAGGATGTTCTGCAGCAACGCCGGGCCCTTGAAGCCACCTTCGTCACGGGAGATGACGCTGATCACCAGCACCTCTTCGACCGGAGGCAACTCCTTGGCGGCGTTGTTGCTCGTGGCGAAACCGCTGTTGCGGTTGTTGTCGGCACTGAAGTCATCATCGCTGTCGGCGAACAGATCCGGCTCGCGCGGTTCAGCGACCAGATTCAGGTCGCCCTGCTGCGACTCGGCAGCAGCACGCTTGCCACGCTTGGGCGCCTTGGCCGGCTTTGGCTCGCGCTCGCGTTCACGGGCCGGGGCGCTCATCGACGGCAGGTCGGTTTCGTCCAGCTCCGGCTCTTTATGCGTGTCCAGGACGCGCGCAGGGCCGAGCACCTCGGCACTGCCCTCGTCGTCCGGGAGGTTGGAATAGCTACGATCCAGACGGAACTTCAACTTGCCCTTGCCGCCGCGCATGCGGCGCCAGCCGTCGAAAAGAATACCGGCGATGACAATGATGCCGATGACGATCAGCCACTCGCGCAGACCGATTTCCATGTAATCCCGTGCCTCTATAAAAATATGCTTGAAAACAAAGGCTTCAAAGCCCTTTAACACGTGGCGCCAACTCTATGTTCTGACAGGCGTTTTACCCACGCAAAAAACGAGTGACATTAAGCTAGCACGACCAAAGACAACTTTACACCGTCTGTCGCACATGCAAGGCGCATTTGCCTACCGATATCCCCCAATCTTCACGCATCAGGCGTCAACCATGGCCATCGCCTCCTCCACATCAACTGCAACAAGACGTGAACAACCGGGCTCATGCATGGTGACCCCCATCAATTGATCAGCCATTTCCATGGCAATCTTGTTATGCGTAATGTAGATGAACTGCACGGTCTCGCTCATTTCCTTCACCAACCGGGCGTAACGCCCGACGTTGGCATCGTCCAGCGGCGCATCGACTTCGTCGAGCATGCAGAACGGTGCCGGGTTCAGCTTGAAGATGGCGAACACCAACGCCAATGCGGTCAGTGCCTTCTCGCCGCCGGACAGCAAATGGATGGTGCTGTTCTTCTTGCCCGGCGGGCGCGCCATGATCGTCACCCCTGTATCGAGTAGATCTTCGCCCGTCAGTTCCAGATAAGCGCTGCCGCCACCGAAAACTTTTGGGAAAAGTGCCTGTAATCCGGCATTTATCTGATCAAAGGTATCCTTGAAACGGTTTCGGGTTTCCTTGTCGATCTTGCGGATGACGTTCTCGAGCGTCTCCAGCGCCTCGACCAGGTCAGCGTTCTGGGCATCGAGATAGCGCTTGCGCTCGGACTGCTGCTCGTACTCCTCGATTGCCGCCAGGTTGATCGCGCCCAGGCGCTGGATCCGCGCTTCAGTCTGCTCCAATTCCTGCTCGGTCCCCTGCTCGCTGGCTTCGGGCTCGAGCGTGGCGAGCACACCCTGCAGGTCGTAACCGTCCGCGAGCAATTGCTCTTGCAGGGTCTTGCGCCGCACATCCAGCCCCTGGGACTCCAGACGTGACTGTTCCAGTTGCCCGCGCAACAACTGGGCCTGCTGTTCAGCCTGGGCACGGCGTTTTTCGACGTCGCGCAGTTCGCGATCGGCCTCGTCCATGTGCAGGCGCGCCTGGCGCATTTCCTCATCGACACTCATGCGCCGTTCGAGCAGCTCTTCGAGCTTCAGGCGCAACTCTTCAAGCGGGGCCTCGCCCTCTTCAAGGTTGAGGCTCAACTGCTCCTGGCGCTCGCTCAGCCGTGCAGCCTGCTGCTCAAGACGCTCCAGGGCCTGGCGCGTGGAATCGTGCTGGGCGCGCAGGGAACCCAGGCGCACTGCCAACTGGTGGGCATGGTCCTTGTGCTGACGGGCCTCCTGGCGGACGCGGTCGAGGGTTTCGCGCAGGGTGTCGCGACGGGCCATCAGTTGTTCACGCTGCTCGGTGTCCTGGGCCATGAGGTCCAGAGCCTCCTGCAGCACCAGGCGTGCTTCGCCCAGTTGCTCATGCTCCAGGGCGCGTTGCTCCTGGAGTTCGGCCAGTTCTTCCTGCAAGCGGCGGCGGCGCAGCTCCAACTGTTCGGCACGAGCACGCCCGGCAGACAGGCTCGCCTTCAGCTCGCCAAGCTGCCGGTTTTCGTCCTGGCTGCGGCGGCGCAGTTGCTCGCGCTGTTCTTCATGGGCGAGCTGTTGCTCGCGAAGGTTTTGCAGCTGCTGCGTGAGCTGTTCGAGCAACGCCTCGTGCTCCAGTTGCTCATGGCCGAGGCGCTCGATCTCCTGCCCTCGCGCCAATACGCCACCCTGGGACTCGCCACCGCGGCTGACCCGCAGGAAATGCCGGCCCACCCAGTAGCCATCGCGGCTGACCAGGCTGTGGCCCTCTTCAAGCGTGGCGCGCAGGGCCAGGGCCTGCTCCAGGGATTCGACCGGCTTGACCTGGCCGAGCCAGGGTGCCAGATCGATGCGTCCGTCGACCTTGTCCAGCAGGCTGCCGGGCAGGCGCGCACCCTCGCCGCTCGCCTGCAGCAGGCGCAGGTCGCCCTGCTCCAGGGCGGCAAAATCAAGTGCAGCAAAATCGTCCACCAGCACCGCCTGCAGGTCGGCACCCAGCACGGTCTCCACCGCCAGCTCCCAGCCGGGCTCCACACGCAGCCCTTCAGCCAGGCGCGGACGGCTGCCCAAGCCCTGCCCCTGCAGCCATTCAGCCGCGCCACTGCCGGGTTCGAGGGCCGCTTGCTGCAGGGCCTCCAGTGACGCCAGACGCCCGCCCAGGCGCTGCAATTCACCCTGCTGTTGCTGCTGGGCCTGGGTCGCCTGCTGCAGTTGCTCGCGCACAGCCTCAAGCCGCTCGACCACCTGCTGCTCCTGCAACTGCAACGCTTCGAGCTGCAACTCGCTGCTGGCCACCTGCTCCGACAGTTCGAGCATGGCGGCGTCCTGGGGATCGGCGCCCAGTTGCTGGTTCTCTTCGCTCAGCTTGCGCTGGCGCTCGGCCAGACGTTCCAGGCTGCTCTCCAGTTGCTGCAGGCGTGCCTGCTGGACCTCGGCCTGACGCCGTGGCTCGGCGGAGCGGGTATTGAAATCGTCCCACTGAGCCTGCCAGCCGTGCATGCCCCGCTCGGCCTCCTCGAGCGTCGCAGCGGACTCTTCGGCGGCGGCGAGGGTCATTTCCTGCTCGGGCTCGAGCATCGCCAGATCCTCGGCCAGGGTCGCCAGCAGGGTGCGGTCGTGGCCCAGGTGCGACTCGGTTTCCAGGCGCGTGCGCTCGGCTTCCTTGAGATCATCCTGCAACTGGCGCAGGCGCTGCTGGCCGTGCTGGATGCTCTGCTCGACCCGGGCGATATCGCCCGCTACGGAATAGAAGCGCCCCTGCACCTGGTTGAACCGCTCGGACAGCTCATGGTGCCCGTCGCGCAGGCGTTCGATGCTGGCATCGGCATTGCGCTGCTCGGCCACCAGTGCCTCGAAGGCCACTTCCTGGTCACCGATGATGCTTTCGCGCTGACGCACGCGCTCATCCAGTGCACGCCAGCGCAGTGCCGACAAGCGCGCCTTGAGTTGGCGCTCCTGGGCCTTGTATTCGCGATATTTCTCGGCGGCCTGGGCCTGGCGATGCAGGCGTTCGAGCTGGCGCTCCAGCTCTTCGCGCAGGTCGGTCAGGCGCGCCAGGTTCTCCTGGGTGCGGCGGATGCGGTTCTCGGTCTCGCGGCGACGCTCCTTGTACTTGGAGATCCCCGCCGCTTCCTCGATGAAGTTGCGCAGCTCCTCGGGCTTGGCCTCGATCAGCTTGGAGATCATGCCCTGCTCGATGATCGAGTAGCTGCGCGGGCCCAGGCCGGTGCCGAGGAAGATATCGGTGATGTCACGGCGGCGGCACTTGGTGCCGTTGAGGTAGTAGGTGTTCTGCGCGTCGCGGGTCACCTTGCGACGGATGGAGATCTCGGCATAGGCGGCGTATTCACCGACCAGGGTGCTGTCGCTGTTGTCGAACACCAGCTCGATGCTCGCCTGGCTCACCGGCTTGCGCCCGGAGGAGCCGTTGAAGATGACATCGGTCATCGACTCGCCACGCAGGTTCTTCGCCGAGCTTTCGCCCATGACCCAGCGTACGGCGTCAATGATGTTGGATTTGCCACAGCCGTTGGGCCCGACCACCGCCGCCATGTTGCTGGGGAAATTGACCGTGGTGGGATCGACGAACGACTTGAACCCGGCCAGGCGAATGCACTTGAGGCGCATCGGTCAGGCCTGCGCCAGCGCAGCCAACACCAGCTCGCAGCTGCGTTGGCAATAGGCGATCAGCACCTCGCGGATACGCGGCAGGTCGCGCAGCAATACCGCCTCCAGCAGGCGGGCGAACAGGTCGACGTAGTCGTCCATGCTGGCCTGGCGTTGATCCAGCGCCAGGTAGTAGGCGCGGCTCATGGCCGGCTGCAGGTTCTCCACGGTCTCCTGCAGGTAAGGGTTGCGTGCGAAGGGGAAGGCAGCGCGCATGACGGCGAAACTTTCGGCGACGAACGCCTTGATGTCCAGGTTGTTGCGGGCCTGGTGCAGGCGCTGCTGGATCTCCAGGAACGGCAGCAGGTCGGTCTCGCTGCGCCACTGCTGGGCGACGGCGTTGCCCAGCAGGATGTACAGCTCGCCCATGAGGCTGCACAGGCTGCGCACACTGTGCTCGTCGAGCTCGGTGACGTGGGCTCCGCGGCGCGGCAGGATCGCCACCAGATGACGACGTTCAAGAATCAGCAGCGCTTCGCGTACCGAGCCGCGGCTGACATTCAGGGCCTGGGTGACCTTCTGCTCCTGGATGCGCTCGCCGGGTGCAAGCTCGCCGCGAATGATCCGCTCGGCCAGGTAGTGGGCAATTTGCTCGGAGAGGCTGTCCGGCGCCTTGAACGTCATGATTTTCCTTCGGAATCGAAAACGGGGCACGAAAGGCGCGATTGTAGCGCACTCGCCGGGCTTGCGCGCAGCGGCGCGCGAGGCTTTGTGCGACCTGTCGGTCAGTTGCCATGCCCGGCGCGATCTATGCTTGTAAAGAGACAGGGTTGGGCGGCCAGAACCCGGCACGGGCAAAATCTTGACCTTTGAGTCAGAAAAATATTGACCTCAAGGTCAGCCCTTGCTTAGAGTCCGCCCAACAACAATAAAACCATTACGAGGCCTTCCCCGTGATCCAGTTTCTCGTCAACCAGGAGCTGCGCAACGAGCACGCCCTGGACCCGAACATGACGGTGCTGCAGTACCTGCGCGAGCACCTGGGCAAACCCGGCACCAAGGAAGGCTGCGCCAGCGGCGACTGCGGCGCCTGCACCGTGGTCGTGGGCGAACTGACCCCGGATGACCTGGGCCAGCCGACGCTGCGTTATCGCAGCCTCAACTCCTGCCTGACGTTCGTTTCCTCCTTGCACGGCAAGCAACTGATCAGTGTCGAGGGCCTCAAGCACCAGGGCGAGCTGCACAGCGTGCAGAAGGCCATGGCCGACTGCCACGGCTCGCAGTGCGGCTTCTGCACTCCAGGCTTCGTCATGTCGCTGTTCGCCCTGCAGAAGAACAGCAGCGGCCACGACCTGCACCAGGCACAGGAAGCCCTGGCCGGCAACCTGTGCCGCTGCACCGGCTACCGGCCGATACTCGACGCCGCCGAGCAGAGTTGCGCCCGCCCCTGCCAGGACCAGTTCGACGCCCAGAAGGCGCAGACCATCGCCCGTCTCCAGGCCATCGCCCCGCAGCAGACTGGCGAGCTCAACAGTGGTGACAAGCGCTGCCTGGTCCCGCTGACCGTCGCCGACCTGGCCGACCTGTACAGCTCGCACCCCGAGGCACGCCTGCTCGCAGGCGGCACCGACCTGGCACTGGAAGTCACCCAGTTCCACAAGACCCTGCCGGTGATGATCTATGTCGGCCATGTCGCCGAGCTCAAGCGCATCGACAAGACCAGCAGCCACCTGGAAATCGGCGCCGCCACCCCGCTCACCGACTGCTATGGCGCGCTGAACGAGGAATACCCCGACTTCGGCGCCCTGCTGCACCGCTTCGCTTCGCTGCAGATCCGCAACCAGGGCACCCTGGGCGGCAACATCGGCAACGCCTCGCCGATCGGCGACTCGCCACCCCTGCTGATCGCCCTCAACGCACAGATCGTCCTGCGCCAGGGCGATCGCCAGCGCACCCTGGCGCTGGAAGACTATTTCATCGACTACCGCATCACTGCCCGCCAGGACAGCGAGTTCATCGAGAAGATCCTGGTGCCACGCGCCAGCAGCGAGTGGACGTTCCGCGCCTACAAGGTGTCCAAGCGACTGGACGATGACATTTCTGCGGTATGCGCAGCGTTCAACCTGAACATCGAGAACGGCGTGGTCGGCGGCGTGCGCATCGCCTTCGGTGGCATGGCAGCGATTCCCAAGCGTGCCCGTGCCTGCGAGGCGGCACTGCTTGGCAAGCCCTGGAACCAGGCGAGCATCGAGCGCGCCTGCCAGGCACTGGCCGAAGACTTCAGCCCCCTGACGGATTTTCGCGCCAGCAAGGAATACCGCCTGCTGACCGCGCAGAATCTGCTGCGCAAATACTTCATCGAACAGCAATCGCCGTACATCGAGACCCGGGTGACCGCTTATGTCTAACCATCACGCCGTCAAGAGCCAGGCCGAGATGGCCGAACTGTTCAGCCAGGACCTGACCAGCGGGGTCGGTCGCAGCGTCAAGCACGACAGCGCCGACAAGCACGTGTCAGGTGAAGCGGTGTACATCGACGACCGCCTGGAATTCCCCAACCAGTTGCACGTCTATGCGCGCACCGCCGACCGTGCTCACGCGCGCATCCTACGCATCGACACGACTCCCTGCTATCAGTTCGAAGGCGTGCGCATCGCCATCACTCACGAGGACATCCCTGGGCTCAAGGATATCGGCCCGGTGGTCGCGGGCGATCCGCTGCTGGCCATCGACAAGGTCGAGTTCTTCGGCCAGCCGGTGCTCGCCGTCGCCGCCCGCGACCTGGACACCGCTCGCCGCGCCGCCTTGGCGGCCATCGTCGAATACGAAGACCTGGAACCGGTGCTCGATGTGGTCGAGGCCTTGCGCAAGAAACATTTCGTGCTCGACAGCCACACCCACCAGCGCGGCGACTCGGCCAAGGCCCTGGCCAGTGCCCCGCATCGCCTGCAAGGCACCCTGCACATCGGCGGCCAGGAGCACTTCTACCTGGAAACCCAGATTTCTTCGGTAATGCCCACCGAAGACGGCGGCATGATCGTCTACTGCTCGACGCAGAACCCCACCGAGGTGCAGAAGCTTGTCGCCGAGGTGCTCGACGTGCCGATGAACAAGGTGGTGCTGGACATGCGCCGCATGGGCGGCGGTTTTGGTGGCAAGGAAACCCAGGCCGCCAGCCCCGCTTGCCTGTGCGCGGTGATCGCGCGCCTCACTGGGCAGCCGACCAAGATGCGCCTGCCGCGGGTCGAGGACATGACCATGACCGGCAAGCGTCACCCGTTCTACGTCGAATATGACGTCGGCTTCGATGATGAAGGCCGCCTGCACGGCATTGAATTCGACCTGGCCGGCAACTGCGGTTATTCGCCGGACCTGTCCGGCTCGATCGTCGACCGCGCCATGTTCCACTCCGACAACGCCTACTACCTGGGCGACGCCACGGTGAACGGCCACCGCTGCAAGACCAATACCGCGTCGAACACCGCCTACCGCGGCTTCGGCGGCCCGCAGGGGATGGTCGCCATCGAGCAGGTGATGGACCACATCGCCCGCCACCTGGCGCTCGACCCACTGGCGGTGCGCAAGGCCAACTACTACGGCAAGACCGAACGCAACGTCACCCACTACTACCAGACCGTCGAGCACAACCTGCTCGAGGAAATGACCGCCGACCTGGAAGCCAGCAGCGACTATGCCGAGCGGCGCAAGTCGATCCGCCAGTTCAACGAACACAGCCCGGTGCTGAAGAAGGGCCTGGCTCTGACCCCGGTGAAGTTCGGCATCTCGTTCACGGCCACCTTCCTCAACCAGGCGGGCGCCTTGATCCACATCTATACCGACGGCAGCATCCACCTCAACCACGGCGGCACCGAGATGGGCCAGGGCTTGAATACCAAGGTCGCCCAGGTGGTGGCGCAGGTGTTCCAGGTCGATTTCAACCGCATCCAGATCACTGCCACCAACACCGACAAAGTGCCCAACACCTCGCCAACGGCGGCGTCCAGCGGTGCCGACCTGAATGGCAAGGCGGCGCAGAACGCGGCCGAAATCCTCAAGAAACGCCTGACCGAGTTCGCCGCCCGGCACTACCAGGTCACCGAGGAAGATGTCGAGTTCCGCAACGGCCATGTACGCGTGCGCGACCAGTTGCTGAGCTTCGAGCAACTGGTGCAACAGGCCTACTTCGCCCAGGTGTCGCTGTCGAGCACGGGCTTCTACCGCACGCCGAAGATCTTCTACGACCGCAGCCAGGCGCGCGGCCGACCGTTCTACTACTTCGCCTTTGGCGCCGCCTGCGTCGAAGTGATCGTCGACACTCTGACCGGCGAGTACAAGATGCTGCGCGCCGACATCCTGCACGACGTCGGCGACTCGCTGAACCCGGCGATCGACATCGGTCAGGTCGAGGGTGGCTTCATCCAGGGCATGGGCTGGCTGACCACCGAGGAACTGGTGTGGAACGCCAAGGGCAAGCTGATGACCAACGGCCCGGCGAGCTACAAGATCCCGGCGGTGGCCGACATGCCCCTGGACCTGCGCGTGAAGCTGGTGGAGAACCGCAAGAACCCCGAGGACACGGTGTTCCACTCCAAGGCAGTGGGCGAGCCGCCGTTCATGCTCGGTATCGCCGCCTGGTGCGCGATCAAGGATGCGGTGGCGAGCCTCGCCGACTATCGCGTGCAGCCGCACATCGACGCCCCGGCGACACCCGAGCGGGTGCTGTGGGGGTGCGAGCAGATGCGCAAGGCAGCGGCGCAACAGCAGCCGACCGAACAAGAACTGGAAACCGTCACCCACTGACAGCGAGGGATTCCCTGGGAGCGGGCTTGCCCGCGAATGTGAAGATGGCCTTACCGCCCTCTTCGCGGGCAAGCCCGCTCCTACAGGGCCCTCAGCATGGTTTAGAGAGGCTACATCATGCACCAATGGATCAATGCCCTCGCCGACCACCAGTCCCGCGGCGAACCCTGCATCCTGGTGACCATCATCGAGGAGCGCGGCTCGACGCCACGCAACGCTGGCTCGAAGATGGTGGTCAGCGCCAGCAACCTGTTCGACACCATCGGTGGCGGGCACCTGGAGTTCAAGGCCCTGCACATCGCCCGGCAGATGCTTGCCGAGCAGCGCAGCACACCGCATCTGGAGCGCTTCAGCCTGGGCGCGAGCCTGGGCCAGTGCTGTGGCGGCGTCACGGTGCTGTTGTTCGAACCCATGGCGCCGGTGCAGGCGCAGATCGCGGTGTTCGGCGCGGGCCATGTCGGCCGGGCTCTGGTACCCTTGCTCGCCGCATTGCCCTGCCGGGTGCGCTGGATCGATTCGCGCGAGCAGGAGTTCCCGCCGCTTATCCCCCACGGGGTGACCAAGGTGGTCAGCGAGGAGCCGGTCGACGAAGTGGCCGAACTGCCGCCGGGCAGTTACTGCATCGTCATGACCCACAATCACCAGCTCGACCTGGAACTGACCGCCGCCATCCTCAAGCGCAACGACTTCACCTGGTTCGGCCTGATCGGCTCGAAGACCAAACGGGTCAAGTTCGAACACCGCCTGCGCGAGCGCGGCTACGACGATGCCGTGCTGGCACACATGCGCTGCCCCATGGGCCTGCCGGAGGTCAAGGGCAAGCTGCCCATCGAGATCGCGGTGTCCATCGCCGGCGAAATCATCGCCACCTACAACGCCTGCTTCGGCCAGCATGACGCTGGCGCCAATGCAGGCCCCATTGCCCAGTTGCTGCCGCCCTCCCGGCGCAGCCAAGCCATTTGACGAGCGCTTTATGACTGCAACCCGCAAAGCCTACCGTGCCGCCATCCTGCACAGCATCGCCGACCCTGCCGAGGTCGGCCTGGAGGCCTCCCACGAATACTACGAAGACGGCCTGTTGGTGGTCGACGAAGGCCGCATCAGCGCCCTGGGGCACGCCAGCGACCTGCTGCCGACCCTCGACGCCGGTATCGAGGTGGTGCACTACCAGGATGCCCTGATCACCCCGGGCTTCATCGACACCCATATCCATTTCCCGCAGACCGGCATGATTGGCTCCTACGGCGAGCAACTGCTGGACTGGCTGAACACCTACACCTTCCCTTGCGAAAAGCAGTTCGCCGACAAGGCCCATGCCGACAAGGTGGCGAAGATCTTCCTGCAGGAACTGCTGCGCAATGGCACCACCACCGCGCTGGTGTTCGGCAGCGTGCACCCGGAGTCGGTCAACGCCCTGTTCGAGGAGGCCGAGCGCCTGGACCTGCGCCTGATCGCCGGCAAGGTGATGATGGACCGCAATGCCCCTGACTACCTGACCGACACCGCCGAGTCGAGCTACAGCGAGAGCAAGGCGCTGATCCAGCGCTGGCATGGCAAGGCTCGCCTGCACTATGCGGTGACGCCGCGCTTCGCGCCCACCAGCACGCCCGAGCAATTGGCCATGGCCGGGCAACTGCTCAAGGAGCATCCGGGCGTGTACCTGCACACCCACCTGTCGGAGAACCTCAAGGAGATCGACTGGGTCAAGGAACTGTTCCCCGAGCGCAAGGGCTACCTGGACGTCTACGACCATTTCGAACTGCTGGGCGAGCGCTCGGTGTTCGCCCACGGCGTGCACCTGTGCGACGAGGAATGCCAGCGCCTGGCCGAAACCGGCTCGGCCGTGGCCTTCTGTCCGACGTCCAACCTGTTCCTGGGCAGTGGTCTGTTCAACCTGCCCCAGGCCGAGCGTTTCAAGGTCAATGTCGGGCTTGGCACCGACGTAGGCGCCGGAACCAGCTTCTCGCTGCTCAACACGCTGAACGAGGCGTACAAGGTGATGCAACTGCAGGGGGCGCGCCTGCACCCGTACAAGTCGCTGTACCTGGCAACCCTCGGCGGCGCCCGCGCCCTGCGCCTGGACGACCGCATCGGCAGCCTGCGCGCCGGCAACGATGCCGATTTCGTGGTGCTCGACTACAAGGCCACGCCGCTGCTGGACTACCGCATCCAGCAATCCAACAGCATCGAGGAGACCTTGTTCGTGCTGACCACCCTGGGCGATGACCGTACCGTGCGCGAGACCTTCGCCGCGGGGCGCTCGGTACATCGGCGCTGATACACAAAGGGCCGCTGCGCGGCCCATCGCTGGACGAGCCCGCTGCCACAGAGAAAGCACCAGTCCCGAGGGGTGTGCTGTACCTGAACTGCCGCAAAGGTTGGATTCATGTCCAACTTGGCAGCAGTCCAACCTGTGGGAGCGGGCTGGTCCCGCGATGGGCTGCGCAGCAGCCCTCGGTCATTCATTCAGGCAAACGATCAACCCTTGGCGGCAGCCTTGGGTTTTTTCAGCAGGTGCGAGAACACCGCATGCAGGTCGTCGGACGCGCTGTCTTCGTCAAGGTTGAGCTTGCTGTCGATATGATCCATGTGATGCATCATCAGGCTCACCGCCTGCTCGGCATCACGCGCCTCGATGGCGTCGATCAGCTGCATGTGCTCGTCGTACGAGCAATGCGAGCGATTGCCGCTTTCGTACTGGGCGATGATCAACGACGTTTGCGACACCAGGCTGCGCTGGAAGCTGACCAGCGGTGCATTGCCGGCCGCCTCGGCCAGCTTGAGGTGGAACTCGCCGGAAAGACGGATGCCGGCGCCACGATCGCCACGCGAGAAGCTGTCGCGCTCATCACGGACCATCTGGCGCAGTTCGTTGAGTTGCTCGCCGGTGGCGTGCTGCACCGCAAGCTCGGTGATGGCGCGCTCGACCATGCGCCGGGAGAAGAACACCTGGCGCGCCTCCTCCACCGTAGGGCTGGCCACGACCGCACCACGATTGGGTCGCAGGAGCACCACGCTTTCATGGGCCAGACGCGACAGGGCGCGGCGAATGATGGTGCGGCTGACGCCGAAGATTTCGCCCAGCGCTTCCTCACTCAACTTGGTGCCCGGCGCCAGGCGCTGTTCGAGAATGGCCTCGAAAATGTGCGCATAGACGATGTCGTCCTGGGTACCGCTGCGGCCGGCCTTGGCTGTGCGCGCAGGTTTCTTCAGAGGTTGCAGCTGTTCGTTCATGGGCACTCGAGCACAAGGGATCGGCCAGTGGAACCTCGACTGTAATACCTGTCAGAGGGTGGCTGGCAAGTCCTGGGGTGAAAAAAGGGATCAAGGTATCTGCGCATTGTACACAGGCTGAGCCGTTTCTGCAGGTGGCCAATTCCCATATAGCTGCGCTGACGCAGATTGTGCGCACAAAAGATAAAACATTATTTGCATTCTTTGTACACAAAAGCATAATCCACCGAGCAACTTCCTGACCCAAAAGTCAACAAAGCCGTCAGGCGTCTGCCACCCCCTCGCGGAGCCGCCAAGTGCATGCGCAGGACCAAGGCTCCAGAACAACAAGAAAGACTTGAGGAGTACTCGCTGTGGAAAGCCGCAAATCCGAAGCCCCAACGCTGGATCTCGCTGCGTCGCCCCGACCGGGATGGCTGGAGCGGATCTTCAAACTCCGGCACCACGGCACGACCGTCAGGACCGAAATGATCGCCGGGATGACCACCTTCATCACCATGGCCTACATCATCTTCGTCAACCCCAACATCATGGCCGACGCCGGTATCGATCACGGTGCCGCCTTCGTCGCCACCTGCATCGCCGCCGCCCTGGGCTGCCTGCTGATGGGCTTGTACGCCAACTGGCCGGTGGGCCTGGCACCGGGCATGGGGCTCAACGCCTTCTTCACCTACACCGTGGTCGGCACCATGGGCTACACCTGGGAGGCCGCGCTGGGCGCCGTGTTCGTCTCGGGCGTGCTGTTCATGCTGCTGACCCTGTCGCGGGTGCGCGAGTGGCTGCTCAACAGCATTCCGGTGAGCCTGCGCCATGCCATGGGTGCCGGGGTCGGGCTGTTCCTCGGGCTGATCGGCCTGAAGACCGCCGGCATCATCGTCGACAGCCCGGCGACGCTGATCAAGCTCGGTTCGCTGCATGAGCCCGGACCGCTGCTGGCGGCCGTGTGTTTCCTGATGATCGCGGTGCTGAGCTACCACCGGGTGTTCGGCGCCATTCTCATCAGCATCATCGCCGTGACCCTGGCCGGCTGGGGCCTGGGCCTGGTGCAGTATGGCGGGGTGTTCTCGCTGCCACCGAGCCTGGCACCGACCTGGATGGCCATGGACGTGGCCGGTGTCTTCAACGTCAGCATGATCAGCGTGGTGCTGGCCTTCCTGTTCGTGCACATGTTCGACACCGCCGGCACCTTGATGGGCGTGGCGCAGCGGGCGAACCTGGTGGCCCCGGACGGTCGGATCGAGAACCTGTCGCGTGCCCTTAAAGCCGACAGTGCCTCCAGCGTGTTCGGCGCCGCAGTGGGTGTACCGCCGGTGACCAGCTACGTGGAAAGTGCCGCCGGGGTCGCCGCGGGCGGGCGCACCGGCCTGACGGCGGTGGTGGTCGGCCTGCTGTTCGTCGCGGCGATGTTCTTCGCCCCGCTGGCCGGGATGATCCCCGCCTACGCCACGGCCGGCGCGCTGATCTACGTGGCGATGCTGATGATGGGCAGCATGGCGCACATCAACTGGGACGAGGCGACCGACAGCATCCCGGCGATCGTCACCGCGATCATGATGCCGTTGACCTTTTCGGTGGCCGACGGCATCGCCCTGGGCTTCATCAGCTACGTCGTGCTCAAGGCCGGGACCGGCAAGTACAAGGAAATTTCCGCAAGCCTGTGGGTGCTGTGCGTGATCTTCATCGCCAAGTTCGTGTTCCTCTGAAACGTCGCCGGGCCCGCAACGGGCCCGGCCCACCCCAGCCGTCAGGAATTTTTCGGAAACCCAATTGGTCGCCGCACCCCTGGATGGATTAAAGTATCACCCCCTGCCCGGCAACCGCCCTCCCCCAAGCGCCCGGCCCATTTCCAGGAACCGCCGACGATGGAACACCGTGAAGCGCTGATCGCGCTGCGCACCTTTCTCTCCTCCCAGATCCTTGGCCAGGAGAAGCTGGTCGAGCGCCTGCTGATCGTCCTGCTCGCCGACGGGCATATGCTGGTCGAGGGTGCACCGGGCCTGGCCAAGACCAAGGCCATCAAGGAGTTGGCCGAGGGTATCGAGGCGCAGTTCCACCGTATCCAGTTCACCCCCGACCTGCTGCCGGCCGATATTACCGGCACCGAGATCTATCGTCCGGAAACCGGCAGCTTCGTGTTCCAGCAAGGGCCGATCTTCCACAACCTGGTCCTGGCAGACGAGATCAACCGCGCCCCGGCCAAGGTGCAATCGGCACTGCTCGAGGCCATGGCCGAGCGCCAGGTCAGCGTGGGCCGCAGCACCTACGAGCTGTCGCCGCTGTTCCTGGTCATGGCCACGCAGAACCCGATCGAGCAGGAAGGCACCTACCCGCTGCCCGAAGCGCAACTCGACCGTTTCCTCATGCACGTGAAAATCGGCTTCCCCGACGCTGCCGTCGAACGTCGTATCCTCCAGCAGGCCCGTGGCGAGGCGCTGGGCGGCGAGGTCAAGCCGGAGCGCCAGGTCAGCCAGCAGGCGATCTTCGCCGCACGCAAGGAAATCCTCGGCCTGTACATGGCCGATGCCGTGGAGGAATACCTGGTGCAACTGGTCATGGCCACGCGCACCCCGGCCAAGTTCGACAGCGAACTGGCCGACTGGATCGCCTACGGCGCCAGCCCCCGTGGCTCGATCGCCCTGGACCGCTGCGCACGTGCCCATGCCTGGCTGGCCGGGCGCGACTTCGTCAGCCCGGAAGACATCCAGGCCGTGCTGTTCGACGTGCTGCGCCACCGCGTCATCCTGTCGTTCGAAGCCGAAGCTGCGGGCATCGACCAGGACCGTGTGGTACAGCGTATCCTCGACGTCGTCGCCGTCGCCTGACCCCCATGCCCGCCACGCACCTCGCCGAACCCGGCATCCGCATCGGCCTGGCCGAGCTGATCGACATGCGCCACCGCGTACGCGAGATCCAGCTGTTCTCCCGGCCCGGCCAGCGCAGCCCGCTGGTGGGCCTGCACCACTCCAAGCTGCGCGGACGCGGGGTCGACTTCGACCAGGTGCGCGTGTACCAGGCCGGCGACGATGTGCGCAACATCGACTGGCGTGTCACCGCTCGCACGCAGGAACCTCACACCAAGCTGTTCCATGAAGAGCGTGAGCGGCCGATCTTCATCATGGTCGAGCAGAGCCAGCGCCTGTTCTTCGGCTCGGGCCTGATGTTCAAGTCGGTGCTCGCGGCCCAGGCGGCGGCGTTGTTCGGTTGGGCGGCGCTGGGCCATAACGACCGCATCGGCGGCCTGGTGTTCGGCGACAACGAACACCACGAGATCAAGCCCCGGCGCAGCAAGCAGAGCCTGCTGCAACTGCTCAACCGCCTGGCCAAGGTCAACCAGTCGCTGCACACCGAAGCGCTGTCCCAATCCGACAGCCTGGGCCTGGCCTTGCGCCGTGCGCGCGAAGTGCTGCGCCCCGGCAGCCTGGCTATCGTCATCTGCGACGAACGCGCACTCACCCCAGCCGTCGAACAGCACCTGGCAATGCTCTCACGCCACTGCGACGTGCTGCTGATGCCGGTCTCCGACCCTCTCGACCACGCCCTGCCCGCCGCTGGCCTGCTACGCTTCGCTCAACGCGGCGCGCACCTGGAGCTCGACACCCTGGACGCCAACCTGCGCCAGCTCTATCGCCACCAGGCCGAAGCACGTATCGAACGCTGGGAACTGCTGGCGCAGAAAATGCGCGTGGTGCTGATGCCGTTGAGCACCCAGAGCGAAATGATCGAGCAGTTGCGCGAGTACCTCAATCAGCGTCCGGGAAGCGGCCAATGAACCCGCTCGACCAACTGCAACCCCTGATCGCCCCGCCGGCCATCGGCCTGTGGCCACCGGCGCCGGGCTGGTGGCTGTTGCTGGCCCTGCTGCCGCTGCTCGGCTGGGGGCTGTGGCGCCTGCGCCGCTGGCGGCCAGGCCGACGCCAGGCGCCGCCCGCCGAACAGCCGCTGGACCCGATCCGCGTCGAAGCCCTGGCCGAACTCGCCCGCTTGCCGCGCCCCTACGACGGTGCACCGGCGGGTGCCTGGCTGCAGCAGATCAATGCCCTGCTCAAACGCCTGTGCCGCAATCACTACCCTGGCGCCAACAGCCACACGCTCAACGGTCGCCAGTGGCTGGCGTTTCTCGACAACCGCTGTCCAGCCGCCGGCCTGACCCGCTGGATGGTACTGGTCGAAGGCGCCTACAAGCCCGAGTGCAAGCTCGACGACAAGGCCATCGCCGGGCTCGCCCAGGCGGTCGAGACCTGGATTCGCAAACATGTTTGACCTGGCCTGGCCGTGGATCTTCGCCCTGCTGCCGCTGCCCTGGCTGATGCGCCTGCTGCTGCC
This sequence comes from Pseudomonas sp. MNR3A, assembly GCF_009650575.1. Lineage (NCBI taxonomy): Bacteria > Pseudomonadati > Pseudomonadota > Gammaproteobacteria > Pseudomonadales > Pseudomonadaceae > Pseudomonas > Pseudomonas sp. MNR3A. The sequence goes on from NZ_VZZS01000012.1 coordinate 59,279, forward strand.
TGCCGCCGACAGCGGCGAGCCGGTGCTCAAGGTGGGCTTTCTCGATGAACTTGAAGGCCTTGCCGGGCGCCGCGCCCGCCTCAACCTGCCAACCTGGCGCCAGCAGGCGCCGTTCGTGGTGATCTGGCTGCTTCTGCTGCTGGCAGCCGCCCGGCCGCAGTGGTTGGGCGACCCGGTACCGATCGCGGCCAGTGGCCGCGACCTACTGGTAGCGGTGGACGTGTCGGGCTCGATGGACTTCCCCGACATGCAATGGAAAGGCGACGAAATCAGTCGCCTCGACCTGGTCAAGGCGCTGCTCGGTGACTTTCTCCAGGACCGTGAAGGCGACCGGGTCGGGCTGATCCTGTTCGGCAGCGAGGCCTACCTGCAAGCCCCGTTGACCTTCGACCGACGCACCGTGCGTACCTTCCTCGACGAAGCGCAGATCGGCATCGCCGGCAAGAACACCGCCATCGGCGATGCCATCGGCCTTGCGGTCAAGCGCCTGCGTCAGCGCCCGGCACAGAGCCGGGTGCTGGTGCTGGTGACCGATGGCGCCAACAACGGCGGGCTGATACATCCCCTGACGGCCGCGCGCCTGGCGGCCCAGGAAGGCGTACGCATCTACACCATCGGCATCGGCGCCAACCCCGACGCCAGTGGTACTCCAGGCCTGCTCGGCCTGAATCCGAGCCTGGACCTGGACGAAGCCTCGCTCAAGGAAATCGCCGAGCTCACCCATGGCGCCTATTTCCGCGCCCATGACGGCGCCGAGCTGAACAGCATCGGTGACACCCTCGATCAGCTCGAACCAGTAGCCCAGCAACCCACCCAGGCGCGCACCGCCAGGGAGCTGTATGCCTGGCCGCTGGCCCTGGCGCTGCTGCTCAGCGTCCTGTTGGTGATCGCCGTGCAGTGGCCTGACAATCTGCTGCAACGCGCGCTGCGTCGACCACGCTTTCTGCAGCCCCACCCCGAATGGCGCCAGCGCCTCAAGCGCCTGCGCCTGAGGAGGCGGCGATGATCGAACTCTGGCCACAATGGCTGCGCCCACTCTGGCTGCTGGTGGTGCCCCTGCTCGGCTGGCTGCTGTTCAAGCTCTGGCATCGGCGCAAACGTGCCGGACGCTGGCAGATGATCCTGCCGCCGCAGTTCCATGCAGTGTTGCTCGGGGGCGGCAATGGCAGCACCAGCAAGCTGCCGTGGATCGCCCTGGGCCTGGCCTGGCTGCTGGTGCTCCTGGCCCTGCTCGGGCCCAGCTGGCAGCGCCTGGAAGAAACCCGCCAACGCCCTGCCGACCCGCTGGTGATCCTGCTCGAACTGACCCCGCAGATGCTCGCCGAAGACAGCCCGCCCAACCGTCTGGAACAGGCCCGACGCAAGGTGCTCGACCTGCTCGAACACCGTCGCGACAGCCAGACCGCATTGATCGTCTATGCCGGCAGCGCGCACACCCTGGTGCCACTGTCGGATGACCTGGGCACCACACGCAACCTGCTCGAGGCCGTCGACCCCTCGATCATGCCGCAGCCCGGCCACCGCGCCGACCTGGCAGTGCAAAAGGGCCTGGCATTGCTCGCTCAGAGCGGCCTGGGGCAAGGCCGCGTGCTGCTGATCGGGAGTTCGCTCAGCCAGCAGGAGCGCCAGGGTATCGTCCAGGCCCTGGGTCGCCAGGGCCCCTCTTTGTTGATGCTCGGTGTCGGCACCGCCGAGGGCGCGCCCGTGCGCCAGGCCAGTGGCGAGTACCTCAAGGATGACCAGGGCGCCATCCTCGTCCCACGCCTGGACAGCGCCGAACTCAAGCGCTTCGTCGCCGGCACGGGCGGACGCTACCGGCATGCCCGTATCGACGATCTCGACCTGCGCGGTCTGGGCCTGTTCGACTCCCCCCGCGCCCTGCGCAACGACGGCCAGACCCTGCAACTGGACAGCTGGGCCGACCAGGGCTACTGGCTATTGCTGCCCCTGTTGCTGCTGGCCGCCTGCGCCGGTCGTCGCGGCTGGCTGTTCTGCCTGCCACTGCTGCTGGCCCTGCCCCAACCGAGCCAGGCGTTCGAATTCCAGGACCTCTGGCGTCGCCCCGACCAACAGGGCCAGCACCTGCTGCAACACCAGCGCCCGGCCGAAGCCGCCCAGCGCTTCGAGGATCCGCAGTGGCGCGGCATGGCGCTGTACCAGGCGGGCGACTACACTGGCGCCGCCCAGGCCTTCGCCCAGGGCAACAGCGCCGCGGCCCACTACAATCGAGGCAACGCCCTGGCCCGCGCCGGCGAACTGGATGCCGCTCTGGATGCCTACGAGCAGGCACTGGAGCGCCAGCCCGACCTGCAACCGGCGCTGGACAACCAGGCACTGGTGCAACAACTGCTGCAACAACGCGAGGGCCGCGCCGAGCAAAAACCGGACACCAGCGACGCACAACCGACGCCGAGCCGCGACACCGACGGCAACAGCAGCTCGGCCTCCAGCAGTGCCCAGGGCACGCCCGGCAACGACGAACAGAGCCCAGCGCAGGACGGCGGCGACAGCACCAGCAACAGCAACAACCAGGCGTCGTCCGGCAACCAGGGCGGCGATGATGACAGCCTCACCCAGCCGCCGCAGCGGCCCACCTCTACCAGCCTCGACGCCGAACAGCGCCAGGCCCTGGAGCAGTGGTTGCGGGAGATCCCCGACAACCCGGCGCAGTTGCTGCGACGCAAATTCTGGTACGAACAGCAATTGCATCAGGAACCCCAACGATGAGTCGCCTCGGCGTCTTCTTGCTCAGCCTGCTCTGGCTCACCCTGGCCCAGGCCCAACCGGCGCTGCAGGCGAGTGTCGATCGCACCCGCGTGGAAGCCGGCGAAACCCTGGAGCTCACGCTGGAAAGCCAGGATGTCACCCAGTTCGGCAAACCTGACCTGCGCGCCCTGGAGGGCGACTTCGAAGTGCGCGGCACCCGCCAGCTCAACAGCCTGCACACCCTCGATGGCGAAACCCGTGCCAGCACCCGCTGGATCGTCACCCTGCTGCCACGGCGCAGCGGCAGCCTGCAGATCCCGGAGTTGCAACTGGGGCAGTCGCGCAGCCAGGCCATCGAATTGCAAGTGGTACAACCCGACCCCAATCGCCCGGACAGCGCCTCGCAGGTGTTCATCGAGGCGACCCTCGACAGCTCCGAGGTCTACGTCCAGGCCCAGGCCGTACTGACCCTGCGCATCTACCATTCGGTGTCGCTGTACGACGACAGCAACCTCAGCCCGCTGCGCCTTGAGAACGCCAAGGTCGAGCCGCTGGGCGAGTCGCGCACCTACGAGAAAGAAATCAACGGCGTGCGCCATGGCGTGATCGAAACCCGCTACGCGCTTTATCCGCAACAGAGCGGCGTACTGCAAGTGCCTCCCCTGACCTTCACCGCCACCGCTGCCGACAGCACTGAACCGCCTGCCGGCGGGGCACGCAGCGGGCGCCAGGTGCAGGTCAGCTCGCTGCCGCTTGACCTGCAGGTCAAGGCCATCCCTGCGACCTGGCCTGCTGGTGTGACCTGGCTCCCGGCCCGCAGCCTCAGCCTGGAAGAACGTTGGAACCCCGACCCGAACCAGCAGCCGACGCAGATTGGTGATTCCCTGACGCGCAGCATCACCCTGCGCGCTGAGGGGCTGTCCAGCACGCAGTTGCCACCGCTGCCAGCTACCGAGGTCACTGGCCTGCGCCGCTACCCGGACCAACCCCTGCTGCGCAACGAGATCAACGAACGCGGCATGACCGCCAATCGTGAGGAGCGCGAAGCGCTGGTGCCGATCCACAGTGGCAACCTGATGCTGCCTGCGCTGGAGGTCACCTGGTGGAACACCCTCGAAGACCATCTGGAGCACAGTAGCCTGCCGGCGCGAAGCATCAAGGTCGACGATAACCCGGCGTTGAGCGCCGACACGCCGGTGGGGGATGTCAGCAGCGGATCTGCGCTGCTCTGGCCGTGGCAACTGGCAACGATGATATTGGCGCTGACCACGCTGCTGGGCTTTGCCCTCTGGTGGCGGGCGCGTTCGCAACCGGCGGTATTGCGCGCATCGCAGAGTGGGCCCAGCCCGCGTACGCTGCTCGACGATCTCAAGCGCGCGACCCTCGCCAACGATCCCCAGGCCACGCGCCAGGCGCTGGATGCCTGGGCGCGGCAGCAACCCGAGACCCTGGCGGAGATGGCGGCGCGCTTCGTGCCCTTGTCCAATGCCCTGGATGGGCTCAATGGCGCGCTCTACAGCGAGGCGGGGCAGCATTGGCAGGGGGATGAGTTGTGGCGGGCGATCGGAGATATTCCTTCGGCTCAGCAGGGGTTGCCTGTGGGTGGGGATGGTGGGGGTTTGCCGCCGCTTTATCCCAAGTGATTTTTCACAGTGTTCGCATGTGATTGCGTGAGGGCTGACAGGTGCTCGCCGATAGATTTTTGGTGCCCTTGAGATCGAGCGCCGCCCGCGCGGCGCTTCGCGGGCAAGCCCGCTCCTACAGTTTGTTTCGGGCCAATGAATCCTGTGGCATTTTCGCGCGACCCCTTTGGCGCACGGCGCGGTACCGAGTCGTACACACCAGGCGTAGCGCGCCTGTGGCACAGGCATAACTGGCCCGAAACAAACTGTAGGGGCGGCGGTTCGGCGCTCCGACTTGCCCGCGAAGCGCCGCGCGGGCGGCGCTCGATCTCATGGGCACCAAAAATCTTTCGGCGAACACCTATCAGCCTCTACGCAAACACTTCGCCTGGCGACCTCGCAGCCACAGCAAAAGCGAACCTGCGCAGCCACTTGGGTTACCATACCCACCCTCCGAGACCCCATCCCAAGCGCAGCCCCGGCCGCTCGCTTGATTCGACACCAACAGGTCCTCCATGCGTCTGTTTCACACCTCCGACTGGCACCTGGGCCAGAGCCTCCATGGCCAGGAACGCGACTTCGAACACGCCTGCTTCCTCGACTGGCTGCTCGGCCAGCTGCGCCTGCGCCAACCCGACGCGCTGCTGATCGCCGGGGATATCTTCGACACGGTCAACCCACCGGTCAAAGCCCAGGAGCGCCTCTACGACTTCATCGTCCAGGCCCACGAACAGCAGCCCAAGCTGGACATCGTGATGATCGCCGGCAACCACGACTCCGGCTCGCGCATCGAATTGCCCGCCGCCCTGATGCGCCGCCTGCGCACTCACGCCCTGGGCCGCGTGCACTGGCTCGACGAAGGCCAGCTCGACGCCGAACGCCTGCTGATCCCGCTGACCAACGCCCGCGGCAAGGTCTGTGCCTGGTGCCTGGCCCTGCCCTTCCTGCGCCCGGCAGAAGTCACCGGCCCGCAACTGGGCGATGACTACCTGCAAGGCATCACCCAGGTGCATCAACAACTGATCGCCGCCGCCCTTGGCAAGCGCAAGAAGGACCAGGCGCTGATCGCCATCAGCCACGCCCACATGGCCGGCGGCTCGATTTCCGAAGACTCCGAGCGCAGCCTGATCATCGGCAATGCCGAAGCCCTGCCGGCGCGGTTGTTCGACAAGGCCATCAGCTACGTCGCCCTGGGCCACCTGCACAAGCCACAGAAGGTCAACCGGGAGAACCGCATCCGCTACAGCGGCGCGCCTATCCCGCTGTCGTTCGCCGAGATCAACTACCCGCACCAGGTACTGGAGATCGAGCTGGACGGCACCGAGCTGCTCAGCGTCGAACCGCGCCTGGTACCGCGGGCCGTGGCCTTGCAGCGCATGGGCCCGGCACCGCTCGGCGAACTGCTCGAGCAGCTTGCCGACCTGCCGGTGATCGACCTCCTCGAAGACCCCAACCGCCAGCCGTGGCTGGAAGTGCGGGTACACCTGGACGAACCGCAGCCCGACCTGCGCCAACAGATCGAAAGCGCACTGCAGGGCAAGGCAGTGCGCCTGGTGCGCATCAGCGCCGAATATGCTGGGCGCAACGCTCAGGACGAGGACGCACAGGCCTTCGTCGAGCTGTCGCAGATGACCCCACAGGACCTGTTCGGCCGCGCTTGGGAGCAGGCCTACGGCAGCCCCGTCGATGAACAGACCCTGAGCGACTTCGCCCTGCTGCTGCAGGACGTGCAACTGGAGGAGCAGCCATGAAGATCCTGGCCATCCGCCTGAAGAACCTTGCCTCCCTGGCCGGCCCCATCGACATCGACTTCACTGCCGAGCCCTTGGCCAGCGCCGGGTTGTTCGCCATCACCGGCCCGACCGGCGCAGGCAAGAGCACTCTGCTCGACGCCCTGTGCCTGGCCCTGTTCGGTACGGTGCCACGTCTGAACGAGATCGGCCGCGAAGCCAAGGTGCCGGACGCCGACGGCGAAATCCCCACCTCCGATCCGCGCAACCTGTTGCGCCGTGGCACCGGCAGCGGCTTTGCCGAGGTCGATTTCGTCGGCATCGATGGCAAGCGCTACCGCGCCCGCTGGGAAGCCAACCGAGCGCGTGACAAGGCCAACGGTAAATTGCAGCACAGCCGCCAGAGCTTCTACGACCTGGACGGCGAACAACTGCTGGCCAGCGGCAAGAACGAATACAAGCAACTGGCCGAAGCACGCCTGGGGCTGAATTTCGAGCAGTTCACCCGAGCGGTGATGCTGGCCCAGAGCGAGTTCGGTGCCTTCCTCAAGGCCGACGATCGCGAGCGCAGCGAACTGCTGGAAAAGCTCACCAACACGGCCATCTATACCCGCCTCGGGCAGCGCGCCTTCACCCGCTCGCGCGAGGCTGCCGAAACGCTCAAGGATCTTGAGGATCGCGCCAGCCACCTGCTGCCGCTGGCCGCCGAGGCCCGTGCCGAACTTGACCTGCGCCTGGAGCAGGCACAACAGCACTTCAAGGGCGAACAGGCGCGCGAGCGGCAGCTTGAACAACAGTGCGCCTGGCTCAGCGAACAACAGCGCCTGCTGGCCCAACACGCCGAGGCCAGTGAAGCGCTCAAGGCCGCCGAGCACGCCAGCGCACAGCTCAGCGAGCAGCGTATCGACCTGCAACGCCTGGAGCGCCTGGCCCCGCAGCGCCATCAGTTCCACCGTCAGCTGGCCCTGGCCGCCCAGCTCGCGCCGCTGGCCGCCGAAATCGCCGAGCAGGTACGCCAGCAGACCGAACTGCACACCCGTACTGGCGAACTGGAGCAGGCGCAGCTCGCGGCACGCGACGCGCTCGCGCAATGCCAGGCGCAGCACGGCGAGAACGCCCCTCGCCTGCGCCAGGCCTTTGCCGCCCAGGACGGCCTCGCCCGCCTCGACCAGGACCTGGCGAAACAGCACTCGGCCTGCCAGCAGGGTGAGCAGGACCTTGCCGAAAGCCAGCAGCACCTGCAGCAGTTGGAACAGAACCAGCAGCGCAGCCTGGAACAACTGGCCCTGATCGACACCGCGCTGGCCGACAGCCAACACCTGGCGGGCCTGGCCAATGCCTGGCAGGCCTACCTGCCGCAGCTCAAGCAGGTGATGCTGATCGGCGGCCGTCTGGCCAAGGGTCGCGAAGAACTGCCAGGCTTGCAGGCGCAGGCCAGCCAGGCCAATACCCAGCTGCAAAATCAGCGCGATAGTTTCGAGCTGCTGTTCCGCGAAGCCAAGGCCGAACCCCAGGCCCTGGCCGAACAGATCGACCTGCTCGGCGGCATGCTGCAGGACAACCGCAAGCAGCAGCGTGCTGTCGAGGAACTGTCGCGCCTGCACGGTCGCGAGATGGAACTGCGCCAGCAGCTCGACGCCCTGCGTGAGCGGCAGCAACAGGCCATGCAGCAGCGCCAGCAACTGATCAGCGATGGCACATCGGCCAAGGCCCGGCTGGAAACGGCAGAACAGGCGCTCGCCCTCACTCGCCAGTTGCTCGATCGCCAACGCCTGGCGCGCAACACCAGCGTCGAAGAACTGCGCGGCCAACTGCGCGACGGCGAACCCTGCCCGGTGTGCGGCAGCGCTGAGCATCCGTTCCACCAGCCCGAAGCGCTGCTGCAGAGCCTCGGCCGCCATGACCAGGCCGAAGAAGAGGCCGCGCAGCAACAGGTCGAGGCCCTCAACGGTCAACTGGTGGAGCTGCGCACCCAGCTGGGCGTGATCAACGCCCAGCTCAAGGATTTCCAACAGCAGCAACAGCAACTCGGCGAACAGCTGCAGCCCTTGGTCGCACAGGTGCAGGCCCACAGTCTGTGGCCAGCCCTGGCACCGCAGGACGACAAGGCTCGCAGCGCCTGGCTCGACAGCCAGCTGCGGCGCCTGGACGAGGAAATCGGCAAGGACGAGAAGCGCCAGAGCGCCCTGCTCGCCCTGCAAAAGGACGCCGCCCGCCTCACCCAGCAGTTGCAAGCGGCGCAAGAGGCCCAGCAACAGGCCCAGCGCCATCTGGAACAACAGCACCAGGCCTTGGCCAACGACGAGCAGCAACTGGAACAAGGGCTGAAGGACCTCGCCAGCGTGCTGCCGGACGACGTGCTCAAGGCCCTGAGCGACGACCCGACCCACGCGTTCGTCGCCCTCGACCAGCAGATCACCCAGCGCCTGCAGCAGCTCGAACAGCGCAAGGACGAACAGGAAGAACAGCAGGCACGCCAACTCCAGCTGGACAAGCTGCGCGACCAGCATCAAGCACGGCTGAATACCCAGGAACAATTGCGCCAGCAACTCGCCGCCCTTGAGGCCCAGCGACAGCAGGCCCAGGCCGCGCTGGCCGAGTTGCTTGGCGAACAGCCCAGCGCCGAAGCCTGGCAACAGCATATGGAGGCGCAACTGGAGCAGGCCCGTGCGCTCGACGCCGATACCGCACAACACCTGCAGACGCTGCGCACCCAAGGCGTGCAGTTGGCCAGTGAGCTCAAGGCCAACGGCAATCGCCAGCAGGCACTGGAACAGGAACACCAACAACTGCACGGCGACATCGCCCAATGGCGCGCCGAGCACCCTGAGCTGGACGACGTCGGTCTGGAGCGCCTGCTGGCCATCGACGACGCCGCCGTCAGCGCGCTGCGCCAGCACCTGCAGGACGCCGACAAGGCCGTCGAGCAGGCGCGGGTGCTGCTGCACGAGCGCGAACAGCGCCTGCAACAGCACAGCGCCGATTCGACCGTCCAGACGTCGGCCGAAGACCTGCAGCAGAGCCTTGGGGAACTGCGCGAGCAACTGGCCATCCACGAACAGCACTGCGCCGAACTGCGCGCCCAACAGGCCGACGACCAGCGTCGCCAGCAGGCGCACCAGGCACTCGCCGACGACATCGACAAGGCCCGTGGCGAGCGCCAGCGCTGGGGCCGGCTCAATGACCTGATCGGCTCGGCCTCAGGCGATGTGTTCCGCAAGATCGCCCAGGGCTACAACCTCGACCTGCTGCTGCACCACGCCAACAATCAGTTGCGCCAGTTGGCCCGGCGCTATCGTCTCAAGCGCGGTGGCAGCGCCCTCGGCCTGCTGGTGCTGGACACCGAGATGGGCGACGAACTGCGCTCGGTGCACTCGCTGTCGGGCGGTGAGACCTTCCTGGTCTCGCTGGCACTGGCACTGGGGCTGGCGTCGATGGCCTCGAGCACCCTGCGCATCGAGTCGCTGTTCATCGACGAAGGCTTCGGCAGCCTGGACCCCGAGTCGTTGCAGCTGGCGATGGATGCGCTCGACGGCCTGCAGGCCCAGGGGCGCAAGGTCGCGGTGATTTCCCACGTGCAGGAGATGCATGAGCGCATTCCGGTGCAGATCCAGGTACGCCGCCAGGGCAATGGCCTGAGCGATGTCGAGGTCTGCGGGTGATCCTCTATTCATTCCGCCGTTGCCCCTGGGCCATGCGTGCGCGCCTGGCCCTGCGTTATGCAGGCTGTGACGTGGAAGTTCGCGAGGTAGCGCTCAAGGCCAAGCCGGCCGAACTGCTGGCCCTTTCGCCCAAGGGCACGGTGCCGGTGCTCGATACCGGGGAACGGGTGCTGGAGGAGAGTCTGGACATCATGCGCTGGGCGCTGGCGCAAGACGACCCGCAAGACTGGCGGCTGCTGGCCGATCCACTGGCGGCTGAACGGGGCGAAGCGCTGATCGCGCGCAATGACCGGGATTTCAAGGCGCAGGTCAACCTGTACAAATACGCCGAGCGCTACCCGGAGCATTCACGCGAGCATTACCGCCAGCAGGCCGAAGCCTGGCTGGCGGAGCTCGAAGGCCTGCTCGAGAACAGGCCTTTCCTGCTGGCGAACCACCCAAGCCTGGCCGATGCCGCGTTGCTGCCATTGCTGCGCCAGTTCGCCGGGGTCGAACCTCAGTGGTTCGCCGAGGCGGCTTATCCGCGGGTGCGGAGCTGGTTGCAGGGATGGCTGGCGTCGGACCTGTTCAAGGCGATCATGGCCCGCTGAAAAACGCATTGACCAGGTTTCTGTGGGAGTAGGCTTGCTCGCAAACACCGGCGGAGTCGGTGCCATGGCACCGTGGTGACTGCTTCGCAAGCAAGCCCGCTCCCACAAAAACCTGTCAGGGGTCGATCAGCTGCTGTGCTTGGCACTCAGGGCTGCGTGGAAATGGGCACTCTGGCGCAGGTACTGCTCGGTGTAGCTGTGGGTTTCGACAGTTTTGCTGCGGCTTTCCGACTGGGCATGGACCGGCAGCACGACGGAAGCGGAAATGGCAGAAGCGGCAATGACCGGGAAGAGGTTGAAGTTCATCGGTGTGTCCTCGTCTTCGCTGTTTGACAGTGGCCCTCTTGGGCCTTGGGTCAAACTTACGCCGACGAGGCGCTTGGCTGAAATTCATTGCAGCAGTAGCGATTATCAAGCCGATTGATAGTCAATCGAGAAACTTCAGGTCCGAAGGCGCGTCCTGGGGCAGTGCCTGCACCGTTTCGCCAAGCTTGCCGCTGCGCGGATCACGGCGCATGACCACGATCTGGTTGCTCTTCTGGTTGGCCACCAGCAGGAAGTCGCCGCTTGGATCCAGGGTGAATTCCCGGGGGTGATCGCCTTCCACCGAGCGACGCTGCAGCAAGGTCAACTGGCCGTCGTCCTTGCCCACGGCGTAGACCACGATCTGGTTGGCGCTGCCGCGGTTGCTGACGTACAGGAAACGTCCATCGGCGGACAAGTGCAGGCCGCCCGCGGCCTTGGCGGCAGGTTCGGTGCTGTCGGTCAACGGCAGGCGCTGACGCTCGAGCAACGCACCGTCCAGAACGTCGAAGGCCACCACCTCGGCACTCATTTCCAGCGTGAGGTAGGCATGCCGTCCCTTGGCATCGAACAGCAGGTGCCGTGGCCCGCTGCCTGGCGGCAAGGTGACGAACGCGGGTATCGCCGGGCTCAGCGGCCGGTCGGTACTGGCGCCGTCGTAGCGGTAGATGAACACCTTGTCGGCGCCCAAGTCACTGGCATAAAGATGGCGGCCATCGGGCGACTGAACCACCGAGTGCACATGGGCGCCGGCCTGGCGCTCGGAATTGACCTTGCTCGGGGCATGGCGCAGCTGCTGTAGCACCGCCTTGAGCTTGCCGTCGCGCGCCACCGGGATCACCACCAGGCTACCGCCAGGATCGGGCGCCACGGCGTAGTTGGCGACGAACAGGTAGCGCTGATCGTGACTGAGGCTGGCGTGGGTCGGTTCATCGCCCAGGCTGGCGACCTGGTTCAGCGGCGTTATCTCGCCTTTGCCACTCACGCCAAAGCTGCTGATGTGGCCCGCGGGCGTCTCGTTCACTGCGAACAGTTGACGCTGGTCGGCAGACAGCACCAGCCAGGACGGGCTGACAGCCTTGACCACTTGCTGGGCTGGCGTGGCGATCCGGCCGCTGCGCGGATCGAATTGATAACGGTAGATGCCTTGGCTGGCACCTTCGGTGTAACTGCCGACCAGCAAGGTGGCAGCCTGGGTGTGGATCGACAGGCTCATCAGACTAGCGGTCAGCAGGCTCTTGGAGGTCAGCTTCATCTTCGTCATCTTCCGGGGCGCGAAACGCACTCATCAAGACTAGACGGTGTTCTGCTTGGGCATCGTCGAGCAGCCAATCGTTCCCCTCTGCCCGCGCAGCGGCGATCTGTTCGGGGGTGAAGCTCCAGCGGCGCAACTGGCGCCCGTCCATGCATTCGATGGTGAGGCCAGAGCTGTCGCAGGTGAATTCGAAGGCGTGCAGGCCGTCGATCAGGAGCATGTCGCAGGTTTGCAGGGCGGTTGCGAGAGGGGGCATGGGTGCACCTTGGGGTAGGAAGGTGGCCATTATATCTTCGGATCACTGCAAGAGGCCTTGAAACTGTGCAGGAGCGGCCTTGCGCCGCTCCTGCACGAATAGCGTCAGTTTCCTCAATGGGCGAAGATCGAGCCCCCCTCCTTGCCCACCATCTTCTCGGGCTTGATCAGGAACCGTGCCAGCGCCGGCAGCAGCCACAACGCGCCGAACATGTTCCACAGCAGCATGAAGGTCAGCATCAGGCCCATGTCGGCCTGGAACTTGATCGCCGAGAAAATCCAGGTGCACACGCCGATCGCCAGGCACAAGCCGGTGAACAGCACCGCCTTGCCGGTGGAGCGCAGGGTCTCGTAATAGGCTTCCTGCAGCGGCAGGCCCGCGCGCAGGAAGCTTTCCAGACGGCTGTAGATGTAGATGCCGTAGTCCACACCGATGCCCACGCCGAGGGCGACCACCGGCAGCGTCGCGACCTTCACGCCAATGCCCATGAACGCCATCAGCGCGTTGCCCAGTACCGAGGTCAGGACCAGCGGCAGAACGATGCACAGGGTGGCGGCGAAGGAGCGGAAGGTGATCATGCACATCACCGCCACGCAGATGTACACCAGGATCAGGATGGTCAGCTCGGCCGACTTGATCACCTCGTTGGTGGCCGCCTCGATGCCGGCGTTACCGGCCGCCATGAGGAACTGCAGGCCTTCCTTGTTGTGCGCATCGGCAAAGGCCTTGGCCGCCGTGGTGACGCGCTCGAGGGTCTCGGCCTTGTGGTCGTTGAGGAACACCAGCACCGGCGCCAGCGAGCAGTCGGCGTTGTACAGGCCGTCTGCGCGGGCGATGGAGTTGTTGAGGATGTCCGGGTTGCGCGAGAGGGTCTCCCACTTCAGGCTGCCCTCGTTCATGCCCTTGATGACCTGCTTGGACACGGTCACCAGGGAGATGGTCGACTGCACGCCCGGCGTGTTGTCCATGGTCCACATCAGCTCGTCGATCGGCGCCATGGTCGAGTGGATCGAGCAGCTCTCTGCCGGGGTCTTGACCATGATCACCAGCACATCCGAACTGGTCGAGTAGTTGTTGATGATGAAGCTGTTGTCCTGGTTGTAGCGCGAATCCGGACGCAGCTCCGGCGCGCCCTGGTCGAGGTCGCCGATCTTCAGGTTCTGGCTGTACCAGAGACCGCCGGCAAAGGCGACCAGCGCGAGTGCGATCGACACCGGCGCCACCTTGGGGCTGGCGAAGTTCGAAAGCAGGCGCCAGAACGGGTGCTCGCAGACCGCGTCCTTCTTGCTGCGGGCGATGGCCTTCTGGCTGATGCCGACGTAGCTGATCGCGACCGGCAGCAGGATCAGGTTGGTGAAGACGATGACCGCCACACCGATCGAGGCCCCGATGGCCAGTTCGCGGATCACGCCAATGTCGATGATCAGCAAGGTGATGAAGCCCACGGCGTCGGCGAGGATGGCGATCATCCCCGGCAGGAACAACTGGCGGAAGGTGCGCCGCGCTGCGGTCAGGGCGTTGTCGGCATCGCTGGACTGCAAGGCGATGCCGTTGATCTTCTGCACCCCGTGGGAGATACCGATGGCGAAGATCAGGAACGGCACCAGCATCGAGTAAGGATCGAGGCCGAAGCCGACCGCATGCATCAGCCCTAGCTGCCATACCACCGCCACCAGCGTGGTGATGAGCACGGCGATGGTGCTGCGAATGCACCAGGTGAACCAGTACAGCAACGCCCAGGTGATGACCAGCGCAACCCCGAAGAACATCGCCACCATCACCAGGCCGTCGATCAGGTCACCGACCTTCTTGGCGAAGCCGACGATGTGGATCTTCACGTTCGGGTTCTGCGCCTGGAACTTGTCGCGGATCTTCTCTTCCAGCTGGTGGGAGAATTTCTGGTAGTCCAGCTTGGTCAGCTTGCCCGGGTCTTGCGGGTCGGGGAAGTTTTCCAGCAGCGGAATGTCGACGATGCTCGACTTGAAGTTGTTGGCCACCAGGCGCCCGACCTGGCCAGACTTGAGCACGTTGTCACGCAAGGTGTCGAGGCTGTCCTGCGAGCCATTGTAGGTGTTGGGGATCACCTCGCCGCCAGAGAAACCTTCCTCGGTCACCTCGCTCCAGCGCACGCTCGGGCTCCACAACGACTTCAGCCCGGCACGGTCGACGCCGGGGATGTAGAACACCTCGTCGTGGATCTGGCGCAGGGTCTCCATGTAGTCCTTGTCGAAGATGTCGCCGTTGACCGCCTCGACCGAGATACGCACGGTGTTGCCGAGGTTGGCCAGGTCATTGCGGTGCTCCATCATCTGTTCGATGAACGGGTGCTGCAGCGGGATCATCTTCTCGAAGCTGGTGGAGGGGCGAATCTGCGTGGCCTGCCAGAACAGGAAGATGCTCACCAGCACGCACAGGGCGATGACCACGGGGCGGTTGTTGAAGATCAGCCGCTCGAGCAGGGTGGCCTTGTCCTTGTGGTGGGGCATGTTGAAATTCTCCGGACGGGTCATGGCCGAGCCTCCTCGGCGCCTTCGGCGGTGGCCAGGTGTACGCCACCCTGCCCCACCAGCAGCAGGCCGCCATCGGCCAGACCGCTGACACCGGACAGCGCGATGCGATCGACGCGGTTGTAGACCGTGAACGTCTCACCGTCGTCGCGACTGCGTAGCACGCTCCCACCGTTGCCGACCACGACGAGGCTGCCATCATCGAGAAGCGTAGCGTTTGCCAGGCCGAATTCGAGCGCCCCCCGTCCCGCCTCCAGCGGGATGGCTTGCCAGGTGTCGCCAAAGTCGGTGGAGCGGAACAGGTTGCCGCGCAGCCCGTAAGCCAGCAGCGTGTGCGCTTGCCCAGTGCCGGTCACGCCGAACAGCGAACCCTCGTAGGGGCTTTCGACGTGCGACCAGGTCTGGCCGTCGTCGCTGGAGCGGAACATGCTGCCCTGCTCGCCCACGATGAACAGGCCGGCATCCTTCACCTGGGTGATGCCATTGAGGTGCAACTGGTCGGGGTTGTCGAGACGCTCGGCGACGTCCTGCCAGTTCTGCCCACCGTCGGTGGTTTCCAGCAGCGCACCATAGGCGCCGACGGCGAAGCCGTGCTGGGCATCGACGAAACGCACATCGAGCAGCGGGGCTTCACGGGAGAGGTCTTCGAACTGCTTGCTCCAGGTCGCACCGCCGTCGCTGCTGGCGAGAATCTGCGCGTCATGGCCGACTGCCCAACCACGCTTGTCGTCGAGGAAGAACACGGCGGTGAGCAGTTGACGGGTTGGCACCCGAGCCTGAGTCCAGGTCTTGCCCTGGTCGTCGGAGAACAGGATATGGCCGCGATCGCCGACCACCACCAGGCGCTTGCCGGCGTGCACGGCGTCGATCAGCAGGCTCTGGCTGGCCTTGGCCGATTCCACCGAATATTCGGCCACGGCCGCGGCCTGTGCGGTACCTGCCCATGTGCCCAGCGCCAGTAATGCGCTGGCCGTCAACGCCAAGGCTCCGCGCCTGGCATCCGCCTTCAGCCATTCCCTCATGACCGCCCCCTGTTGTGTTCTTGTAGTGGGTCAATGCCTTGCAGGTACTGCGAAAACCCTTGATCCAGAGCCCTGCAATAGCTTTGGGCCATCCTATCGGGGAAAATCGCGCGAACACAACGGGCGGGACGTTATGTTTTGTTAACCGCCAAAAAGCATCGCGGGCAAGCCCGCTCCCTGATCCTTGTGGGAGCGGGCTTGCCCGCGAATAGGCCAGCCCGGTTTAAAAGTGAATCAAGCCAGGCTCTTGCTCACCACCTCATACACATCACTGGACAGTGCCCCGGAAGCGAGAATCCGCTCCAGCTCGCCCTTCATCAGCGCCTGACGCGCAGCATCGTACTTGCGCCAGCGGGTCAGCGGCGCCAGTTGGCGCGAGGCGATCTGCGGATTGAGCGCGTTGAGCTCGATCACCAGGTCCGCCAGGAAGCGATAACCCGAACCGTCGCCGGCGTGGAAGTTGACCAGGTTCTGCCCGGCAAAGGCGCCAACCAGCGCGCGCACCTTGTTCGGGTTCTTCAGGGTGAAGGCCGGGTGCTGCATCAACGCCTTGACCCGCGCCAGCCCGCCCGGAAGGCTGCTTGCCGCCTGCACGCTGAACCACTGGTCCATGACCAGGGGGTTGTCCTTGAAGTGCTCGGCGAAGGCCTCGAGCGCCTTGGCGCGCTCGGCTTCGAACGGCGAGTTGACCAGCACTGCCAGCGCGGTCAGGCGCTCGGTCATGTTGTCGGCGTGCTCGAACTGCTCGAGGGTCGCTTCCAGCACCTGCGACTTGCCGGTGAGCATCAGGTACGACAGCGCGATGTTCTGCAGGCTGCGGCGGGCGAAGTGCTCGGCTGCGGCTACATAAGCAGTGCTGCGCGACACCTGGCGGTTGGCCTGGTAGCGCGCCCACAGCGCATCGAACAACTGCTCGGCGATCTGCTTGCGGGCGAACTCGCGGGCCGCGTGAATCGCGTCGACGTCAGCCACCTGGCTGATTTCGGTGAGGTAGGCCTCGCCGGGCAGCGATAGCATCTCGGCGACCATGGCCGGGTCCAGCGACTCGTTGCCCAGCACCGTACCCAAGGCGGTGATCAGCCGTGGGTCGAGTTTCAGCGCTTCGCCGCGCTGATGCTGGCCGATCAACTCCTGCAGCACCTGCACGGCCAGCTGCTGGCCCGCTTCCCAGCGGTTGAAGCCGTCGCTGTCGTGCTGCATGAGGAACATCAACTGGTCGCGGTCGTAGGGGAAGCTCAGCTTGACCGGCGCACTGAAGCCACGCAGCAACGACGGAAGCGGCTTGGCGACGATGCCCTGGAAGGTGAAGGTCTGCTCGGCCTCGGTCACCGACAGTACGCGCTGGGTAGCGACATCGGCAGCCGTTTCACCGGCCAATTGCAGCGGCAGGTCATTGCCCTGGGCATCGAGCAGCCCCAACGCCACCGGAATCACGAATGGCAGCTTGTCAAGCTTGTCCGGCGTCTGCGGGCAGCTCTGACGGAAGGTCAGGCTGTAGGTCTGCGCCGCGGCATCGTAGGTTTCGCTGACCTCAAGACGCGGCGTGCCAGCCTGGCTGTACCAGCGCTTGAACTGGGTCAGGTCGACGCCGTTGGCGTCTTCCATGGCCTTGATGAAGTCGTCGGTGGTCACCGCCTGGCCATCATGACGCTCGAAGTACAGGTCGCTGCCCTTGCGGAAGCCCTCGGCGCCCAGCAGGGTACGGACCATGCCTACCACTTCGGCGCCCTTCTCGTACACGGTCAGGGTGTAGAAGTTGGAAATCTCGATGAAGCTGTCCGGGCGCACCGGATGGGCCATGGGCCCGGCATCTTCGGCGAACTGGTGGGTGCGCAGGTAGGCGACGTCCTCGATGCGCTTGACCGTGCGCGAGTTCATGTCGGCGCTGAACTCGGCATCGCGGAACACCGTGAAGCCTTCCTTGAGCGACAGTTGGAACCAGTCGCGGCAGGTCACGCGGTTGCCCGACCAGTTGTGGAAGTACTCGTGGGCGACCACCCCTTCGATGCGCTGGTGGGCGGCATCGGTGGCGGTTTCGGCGCGGGCCAGCACGCAACTGGAGTTGAAGATGTTCAGGCCCTTGTTTTCCATGGCGCCCATGTTGAAGTCGTTGACCGCCACGATCATGAAGATGTCCAGGTCGTATTCACGGCCATAGACCTCTTCGTCCCAGCGCATGGACTTCTTCAGGCTGACCATCGCGTGGTCGCACTTGTCGATGTTCTCGGGTTCGACGTAGATGCGCAGGGTCACGTCGCGACCCGACTGGCGGGTGAAGCTGTCCTCGACGCACCAGAGATCGCCCGCGACCAGCGCAAAGAGGTAGGCCGGCTTCTTGAACGGGTCTTCCCAGGTTGCCCAGTGACGGCCGTCTTCTGCCGGGCCGCTGCCGACCGGGTTGCCATTGGACAGCAGCACAGGGTAGCGGTGCTGCTCGGCGATCACCGTGGTGGTGAAGGTGCTCATCACATCCGGGCGGTCGAGGTAGTAGGTGATCTTGCGGAAACCTTCGGCTTCGCACTGGGTGCAGAACATCTTGCCGGACTTGTACAGGCCTTCCAGCGCGGTGTTGCTTTCCGGGTGAATCTTCACGCTGGTGTCGAGGGTGAAGCGCTCAGATTTGGGGTGGAGGGTCAGGCTGCTGTCATCGAGCTGGTAGTCACCGGCCTGCAGCTCCTGGTCATCCAGCGCGGCGCGCTGCAGCTCCAGCTGCTGGCCATCGAGCACCAGCGGCGGCAAGCCGGCGCCGCGCTCGGGGTTGCGGCGCATGACCAGTTGCGCATGGACCAGCGTGTGGTCCTCGAACAGCTCGAAGGTCAGGTGCGTCTCGTCGATCAGGTACTCGGGCGCCTGATAGTCCTTGAGGTAGATCACTTGCGGTTGTTCGGTACGCATGGTGACGATCCTTTTACTGGAGCACGGCCAGCTGGTAGGCCGTGTACTTGCGAATATTGATCACGCCGGTGTCGAAGATCAGGTACTGGCCCTTGATGCCCAGCAGCGTGCCTTCCACCACCGGATCCTTGTCCAGGTTGAAGCTGACGATCTTCTTCGGGTAGGCCTGGACCGGGTAGCGCATCTCGACCACTTCGGCGTCGGGCAGCGGTTGGATCGCCTGCAGGCCGAAGCGGCCTTGCAGCTCGCGCAGGCCTTCGGCGCAGGCATCGAAGATCTGTTCGCGCACCGCGACCAGGTCCAGTACCTCGGCATCGCCCTTGAGCAGGGTGCGCCAGTTGGTGCGGTCCGGTACCTGGCTGCGCAGCAGGTCTTCGACCAGGCCCGACTGCTGGCGAGTGGCCACGCGCATGATCGGCAGTGCCTGGCTGGCGCCCTGGTCGAGCCAGCGGGTGGGCAGTTGCGTGGCACGGGTAATGCCCACCTTGATGCCCGACGAGTTGGCCAGGTACACCACATGGTCGGTCATGCAGAACTGCTCGCCCCACGACGGCTCGCGGCAGGTGCCGGCGTCGTAGTGGCAGCGTTCAGGGGCCATGATGCACACATCGCACTGGGCCAGCTTGGTCATGCAGGGGTAGCAGTAGCCCTGGCTGAAACTGGACTTGGTGCGCTTGCCGCAATGGGTGCAGTGGATCGCACCGAGGTATTCCAGACGCAGCGACTGGCCGATCAACGGGTTGACCGGCACCTGCTCCTCACCGAGGCGAAAGCTGTACTGCACGACCGGTGCTTCGAGACGCACCGCCATCTTGCTCAAGGAGCCACGAGCGAGTTCGATCAATGTACCGAGTCCGACTTGAACAGGATGTTGGGGATCGGCGCGGACTTGGAGGCGCATTCCTGCGGCCCCATGTAGCCGGTGCGCTCTTCCTCGGGCAGGTTCTGGATTTCCCAGGCAATCACCGCCTGCAGCGACAGCTCCTTCTGCTCGGCGGTGAGCTTGCGGCCATCGGACCATTTGCCGATTTCCACCGCCGTCTTCAGGCTCTGGTAGATCTCGGGGGTGATGTTTTCGATCATTTGCGCGAAAGTGGACATGAGCGTCTCCTAAATCAAGCCGACAGTTTACGCCGGGCAAGCAGTCCACCCAAGAGGCCTGTCAGGCATCCGATGAGCAGCCCGCCGACGTGTGCGGCATTGGCGATCTGGCCGAAGCCGAGCTGGCCGACCACGCCACTGAGGCAGATCACCAGCCAGATGAGCATCATCACCAGCACGCCACGAGGCAGGCTGAACAATGGGGTGGGCGCCAGCCACTGGTAGAGCCAGAGGTAACCGAGCAAGCCATAGAGCACTCCGGACAGCCCACCGAACAGGTTCGGGCCGCCGATGAAATGCTGGGCCAGGTTCGACACCAGGCTGAACACCAGGGTCAGCGCCAGCAACGCCCAGGGCCCCTGGCGCAATTCGATGCGCCGCCCCAGCTCCCAGTACCACAGCCCGTTCATGGCCAGGTGCAGAACGCCGAAGTGCAGCAGCATGGGCGACACCAGGCGCCACCACTGGCCCTCGCCCAGGCTCTGGGCCAGCGGCACGAAATAGAGGTAGTCGCCCTGTACCTGGTAGTCCTGGAAGGTGAACCAGCTCAGGGTCGAGAGGTTTTCGCCCAGGCCGGTCAAGCCAACGACGGCCATGCACAGCAGGAGCATCCCAGCGGTAACCTTGCAGGCGCGCAACTGTTCCTTCAGCGGGGGCCGGGCCGGCTCGCTCGCCGGCAAGCCTGCGTCCATGACCGGCTCCACATCGGCATTGCCGTCAGGGTAGCGCCGGTAGAGCTCGAGCACCTGCGCGGCCATGGCGGGCGGTACCCAGAGCACCTGCTCACTGCCCTCCTCGACCACCCGATGAGGCACCTCGAGGCGCCGCAACAAGGCAACGAAACCACTGAGGTCGACACCCAGCGGCAGACGCATCGCTTCGATCACGTTCATTGGCTGGCCTGCGGTCGGTCGACATCGACCCAGACGAACTTGTGCGGGTCGATGCGGGTTTCGTCGTCCAGCCGGTAGGCGGCCAGCTTGCCGTAGAGCACCGCGCTGTAGTCCAGGCAGGCCAGGTTGGCGCGAATCGGCGCGGGGTGGCCGCTGCGCCAGTAATGGCCGACGAACAGCAGTGGCTCATCCTCCGAATAACGCAGCAGGGCGTTCTTCTGGCTGTGGCTGAGCGGCGCGCGGGCCACTTCCTCGGGCAGCGCATCAGGTTGGAACACGATGTCGCCATAGGTTTGTGGGTCTTCTTCCCAGAACTTGGTGCGGAAGAAGGCGCGGGTCAGACCGTCGCCGCCGGTCAGCGTGAGGCCGTCCGGCAGGCGCATGTCGGTGCCGCGCAGCAGGCGGTTGCACACGGTCGAGGCGAAGCTTCCCGACACCGCCGAGGCCTGCACGAAGTGTTCGTCGATACGGCCGTCCGGGTACTGGGCGCGCAGCTGTGCGATCAGTTGATGATCCCAGCAGGCATGCACCAGACGGAAACGCCCGGCGTCGACGAACAGCGGCAGGGTGTAGAACCACTGGATGAAATCATGCCAGTCGCCGGGATGCTGGGCGAACTGGGTGAGGGTCTCGTCGATCAGGCGGGCATGACGCGGCGTGTGCTCACGCACGAAGGCCTTGCCGCTGCCGGGGAGCGCCGGCGTGACCCAGCCCAGGGCGTTGTACTCGTGATTACCCATGATGCAGTGGGCCTGGCCGGCTTCGACCATGTCGTGGACGATATGCAGCGCCTCGCGGATGCGCGGGCCACGGTCGACGATGTCGCCGAGGAACAGCGCCTGGCGCCGCGGATGGCGCCAGACACCGCCCGTGCGCGTGTAGCCAAGGGTGTCGAGCAGGCGTTCGAGGGTCAACGCACAACCGTGAACGTCGCCGATGATGTCGAAACTGCGTGCCGGATCGAGCATCAGTCGTCCCTGCCCCCCAGGCGACTGCCCCAGCCAAGCTTGGTGCGGCAGACTTCGTAGTAGTTATGATCCAGCGGATGGATCAGGCGCAGCTTCTGTGGCTTCTTGCTCACCGTGATGGTGTCGCCTGGAGCGCAGGTGAAGTGGTTCTGCCCGTCACAGGAGACCTGTGGGTAGATCTGCAGGTCCTTGGCGACCACGATCTTCAGCTCGCTGTTGCCATCGACCACGATCGGCCGGCCAGACAGGGTGTGCGGGTACATCGGCACGATGACGATGGCATCGAGCTTGGGGTGCATGATCGGGCCGCCGGCAGACAGCGCGTAGGCGGTGGACCCCGTGGGCGTGGCGACGATCAGGCCGTCGGCCTTCTGGCTGCAGACGAACTGGCCGTCGATGTAGATCTCGAACTCGATCATCCGCGTCGACTTGCCCGGGTGCAGCACCACATCGTTGAGCGCGTCGCCCTGGCCAATGGCCTCGTTGTGGCGGCGAACCTCGGCCTGCAGCAGGAAGCGGTTCTCGACCAGGTAGTGGCCGTCGAGCACCTCGGCGACCTTGGTTTCCAGCTCGTCGGGGCGAATGTCGGTGAGAAAGCCGAGGTTGCCGCGGTTGATGCCCAGCACCGGGATGTTATGCCGGGCCAGCGCTCGGGCGGCGCCCAACAAACTGCCGTCGCCACCGACGACGATGACCAGGTCGCAGACCTCGCCCAGCAGCTTGCGCGTGGAGGTCTGCAGGCCGTGGCCGGGCAGCACTTCGGCGATAGTGTCCTCGAGGATCACGTGCAGGTGGCGCTCGAGCAGGAACTTCTTCAGTCGGCGAATGGTGTCGAGCACCTGCGAGCTGCCGAGGCGTCCGATGATACCGATATTGCGAAATTGCTCCATGGGGCTCCTGCAAGGCTCTGCGGCGGGTGACAATGCCTGGATTATGGGCGAAACGACCGGCCAGCGGCAAACCGGCTATGCTCGCAGGATGACACCCTTCACCGACCTCCATGCCCTGCCCCGCCAGCTCCGCCACCCTGCCGTGCGTGATCTGGCGTGGACGCTGCTGTCGCCGCCGCTGCTGAGCGAACCGCCCTGCCCGCAACGCCATCCGCTGGCGGCCAGCGGCTGGGCGGACGATCCGGGGCGGTTACGCGACTGGCTGCTGGCTCTCGACCATGATGCGCAGCCCTTGCAGACGTGGCTGGCGCGCCTCACCAGCCGGCGGTTGGGGCTGTACTACGAAAGCCTCTGGCAGTTCGCCCTGCAACAGGCCCCCGGTGTCGAACTGCTGGCTGCCAACCTGGCAATCCGCCAAGGCGGGCAAACCTTGGGTGAGCTGGATATCCTGCTGCGCGATCGCACGGGCGACCATCACCTGGAACTGGCGATCAAGCTCTACCTCGGGCCGGATCAGGCTGATGCCCACGACCCGGCGCAGTGGCTGGGGCCAGGCTGTCACGACCGCCTGGGCAGCAAGCTGGCGCACCTGGTCGCACATCAGTTGCCGATCTCGGCTCGGGCCGAAAGCCGGGAAGTCCTGAATCAGCTGCAGGTGGGCGATGTGCAGTCGCACCTGTGGCTGGGTGGCTATCTTTTCCATCCATGGCCAGGGCAACTCACGGCCCCCTTCGGGGCCAACCCTGCGCACCTGCGCGGGCGATGGCTGCATCGACGCGAGTGGGCGCAGTATGCCAGCGCTCATCCGACGGCACTCTGGCAACCGCTGCAACGCCATGCCTGGCTGGCACCTGCACGGGTCGAGGCTGGGGATCACTGGGGGGCGGCGGGTTTTGCAGCCTGGCTGTGGCGCCTGGAGGAAGGAGCCGCGGCACAATTGCTGGTGAGGTTGGAGGAGGATGGCGAAGGCGCCTGGCAAGAGGCGGAGCGAGTGTTTCTGGTGAGTGACAGCTGGCCACACTTGTCGGGATGACCCAGGACCAGTGCTCGAGAAGATGCCGTTCCGAGCCCAAAAATCATCGAAACAACCGACCTGAAACAACGAAAAATTACCAATCGACGCGCTAAAGTCCACATCAGGCGCCAGCAAGAGCGCCCATCCAACCTGATGACGAGGACCGACCATGGTTTCATCCACTCCCGCGCCACACTACGCGCGCCTGTCCATCACCTTGCACTGGCTGATGCTGGTGCTGCTCGCCGCCGTCTATGCCTGCATCGAGCTGCGCGGCCTGTTCCCCAAGGACAGCGCCGAGCGCGACCTGATGAAGAGCCTGCACTTCATGCTCGGCCTCACCGTGTTCGTGCTGGTATGGCTTCGCCTGGCCATGCGCCTGGCGCGCCCGACACCGCCTATCGTGCCCAAGCCACCCGCCTGGCAGACCGGCCTCTCCCATCTGGTCCACGTGCTGTTGTACCTGCTGATGATCGGCATGCCACTGGCCGGCTGGCTGATCCTCAGCGCTGCGGGCAAGCCAATACCATTCTTTGGGCTGGAGCTGCCTGCACTGATCGGCCAGGATCCGGACCAGGCAAAGTTCATCAAGGGCTGGCATGAACGCATCGGCACCTGGGGCTACTGGCTGATCGGGCTGCATGCCGTTGCCGGGCTGTACCACCACTACGTACGCCGGGACAACACACTGCTGCGCATGCTGCCTTACAAGTAGCCGCGCCGCCCCTGCAGGCCACCGGTATGAACGAAGATCAGGCGGGTGCCGGGTGAAAATCGCCCGGCCTCGACCTGCTCACGCAGCGCCAACAGCGCTTTCCCTGTGTAGAGCGCTTCGAGTGGCAGACCGCTGTACCGCTCGCTGTCTGCGATGAATGCCAGCAACGCGTCATCGCGCCGGGCGAATCCGCCGCGGCAGGCATCGTACAGGCAATAGCCCGCTGTACCCGCCAGTTGCGCAATGCCCTGCTCCACACCATGATCGCGCGGCACCGCCAAGGCGCCATGCACCGGATGCGCGCCCTGCTCGGCCAGTACCAGGCCTGCCAGCGTGGTGCCGGTGCCCACCGCCAGCCACCAGGCGTGATAATCATCCCAACCGATCGACGCCAATTGCGCTCGCGCCTGCTCGACGATCTGCCCACATCCCAGGGCACCTTCCATACCGCCCCCACCTTCGGGGATGCAATGCCAGCCGGGATAACGCGCCTGCCAGGGTTGCCAGAAGCCTGGCGCGTGGCGCGCCCGATAACCACCGTAGCCCAACCAGTGCAAGGTCATGCCCAGCGCTTCCAGATCACGGACGGTCGGGGTGTCTTGCCGCTGGCCTCGCAGCAACCCGGCGGTGGCGAAGCCGAAGCGCCTGCCCGCAGCGGCCAAGGCGTGCAAATGATTGGAATGGTTGCCGCCCAGACTGATCAGGCCAGGTGCGTTGGCCTTCCGGGCAGCACGCAGGTGATGCTGCAGCTTGAACCACTTGTTGCCACTGACCAGTGGGTCGATCAGGTCCAGACGCAACACCGCGCACCCCACACCGGCGTGCGCCAACCAGGGCAGGTGCAGGCTTTGCAGGGGCGCGGCGGTGGAGCCGGAAAGTCCATCGAACATCTATAGCACCCCGAAAAGCCCGCACGTTAGCAGGTCAACGGCGCCCCGTCTTCCAGCTGTGGGCATTGCCGACATTGATGTAGTCTTCCAGTGGCGTCAGCAGCGCGGAAACGCGCTTCACCCATTCAAATACCGCGCGCTCGGGACGTACGCCGTTGTCCTGCGAGTGGAAGATATACAGCTTCGCCTCGGTCAAGGCCTTCTCGATCGCGCTGGCGCTGTGCCGCATCGTATTGAGCAGACCAGGGCCAGTCACCCGTGATACCTCACGCATGTACTCGGTGAAACCAGGATCGGAAAACTTCGGACGATGCCCAAGCTTGCGACTAGCGCTGAAACGCTGGGACATTTCCCGCAACACCGCATCGAGCAATGGATTGCCCTTGAGCGAGGCGAAATGACTGTTGTTGGGGCCGTTGAGCATCAGGGTCGCGTTGCTCACCACCCCGCCCACCGCCAGTTGCCCAGGGCGCAATGTCAACTGAGGCAGCGGGCGGAGCAGCACATCGTCCATGTCCATGTACACCCCGCCCAACTCATCTATCAACTTGTAGCGCAAGGCGTCGCAGGCCGCCGCATAGTTGCGGGTTTCCGGCCGCAGGAAGAACTTGAACACCTCACCCTGCGGACCCTCCTCGAAATCCTTGAAGAACGCGTCTCCCTTCAAGGACGTGCAGGTTGCTCCTGGGTAGCGCGAGCGTAGCTTGCGCAGCTGCAACGCATTGTTCACCCCCCATCCGCTGCGGCCTAGAAAATGCAGATGCAACTGATAACCGCCGGCCCGTGCCATCTCGATGTTGCCCTTGAGCGTGGAGTCGTGAGACGCAATCAGACTGTCTGCGCTGCCGATCCAGATCTGGTGGATAACCTTCGGTAGCAGCTCCAGCCCACTGCTCGGCGGCAGCTCTGGCAACACCGGCCGCTGGAGACACTCCAGTTCCAGGCGCGCTTGCTGGCGCTCCAATCGAGAAGCCGCAGGGCCAGGGTCGACGGCGCCCAGATAGGTATTCGTCTGCTCATCCCGCCGGTAATAACGACCTTTGGAAGATGAGTACCAGCAGCAATAATCCAGATCGAACAGCACCTCCACCTCCTGGGTGCCGTCCATGATCCGGAAAGTCCTGCCACTGCTATTGGCGCTTTCTCGGACGCCACGCATCACCTTCAGCGGCATTGGCCGAACCGGCAGCGGTTGATCCATTCCGCCCAGCAACCCCGGGCGGCGCACGATCAGCCAATCGCCTGTACGTGGATCACGTTCGATTCTTGGATCGGGATTGGAAAACAACGAGCGGCTTTGAACCCCGTCGCCTGACCCGATATAAAAAGTCGACGTGCGTTGCAGCGGGTCACGCACTTCGTAGACGGGGTAGTAGCGGCCCTGCAAAGACACGTTCAACCGGCCATCGAAGACCAGTAACCCCTTGCGCAGGCCGTGAGAAATGACAAAGGGCGCGCCCTGAGGCTTGGGCACTTCGTCGATCGCGACGACCGACCGTAAACCGCTGCCGCCCATCAGGCGCAGCGGCACTCCCGAAGCAACGGGAGCCCTGAACCGGTAGAACTTTGCATTAGCCAGGCCGCTCAGGCTGGTCAAGGCCTCGAGGGCATAGGTTCCGGCCTGCTCGCGCTGCCCGCTGGCCAGCGCCGCATAGCTGTTGAACATGTAATAGCCAAGCTCTGCCAGGTCGAGCACGGTCATGACCCGCGCAGGAATCAGCGCGCTCAGCACGCGGAACACGGTGACAGCGATATCCAGGCCACGCTCCAGCCGCAACTCGGCATCGGAAACCGCCAGGCTGTTACCTTCGGCCAGCAGATAAGCGATGCGATAATTGAAAATTGCCTTGCCTATCGGTTGGTTGAGGGTTTGCGTCGCCAGCTCTGCACCGGCCTTGCCATCAGCGATGCGGAGCAACAGAGGCAAGGCGGTCCCGAGCTGATGACGGCCGAACCGCGACACCCAGTACTCAGTGCTTGCAGGCCACGGGGACATCCGTTGGAGACCTTCGAGCTCCTGGGCCAGCACGCTGCGCAGCGCACTGCGAGAGCTGTGACGCCTGAACGGCTTGCCAGATGGATGGCCGGGTGTATAGCAGATCAGTGACGACTCACCCACTTCATGGAAGATCAGCACGTCACGCAGAGAGTTGCCACCCAGCGTGAGCCACTGCAACTCGGCACGCTGCCCTTCGCGTATAGGCCGCTGGTCCGGCGATGGATGATCCAGAATGTCCTGGACAGCCTGATACCCGGAATCGTCAAGGTCACCGGTAGCATGCGCCAGGAACGCATCGAGCCGCAGACGTTTCTCGAACAGGCTTGTCGCAGCATCGTGGCGCCGCTGGTGCAGAGCCTTGGTTTCGCCATCGGACGGTGTCTTCAACGCGTCGCTGATTGCTTGTCGATAGTGCGTCTGCAGGTCCAGCCGCTGGATCAGGCTGCCCAGCCGAGTACTGGAAAGATAGCGTGACTGAGCCTGAGTAACGCCACTGAATTCGACCGTCCAACTGGCGTCGGCCCTGGCATCCATGCGCATGGCGATGTATTCGAGCAACGAGCACTCGCTCTGCACGCTTTGCGCCTGTCCAAGATCAGGAGTGACGCCCGGCGCGAGTTCCGACTCTGGCAACTCGGGGCTGTATTCGACGACGTCGATCTCGACGGTGACAGCACGGGGGTCCAAATCCTGCCCGTCCTTGCGCAACTCGGCGCGAATCCGATCACGGGCGAAATCCTCGAAAGCGGGTAACTGCTGCCAATAGTCCTCGGCGAGGCTCTGCTGCTGGGCAATGTCCAGCAACAGGCCATCCAGTATGTCTTGCTGCGCTTGGGCAAGGTTGCGCAGACCATCTGGTAGTTGCGCCCGCAACGACTGGCGTTCGGCCTCGAACGCCAACAGCACCTGCGTGGAACGTGCACGCGATACATCCAGGCCGATACGATCATCCCATACACCGCGCTGCTCGCAGGTCGCGCTCGCACGCCAGGCCTCACACTGCTGTCTGGCCAGGTGCTCGAACGGATTGCCCTCGATCACCCCGGCTCGCACTTCGAAGCTTGCGTCTTCGCGCTCCCATTCTTCCAGCAACGCCTGCTGCGCCTCCGGTGCCAGGCGCATCAACAAGGCCAAGCCCCAGGCGCGATCCTCCAACAATGCCTTGCGCACCCCATCCAGGGTGGCCTGGAGGTTGTCGTGACGACGGATGAAACCGAAGTGCCCGCTGCAATACAGTACAGCTTCGCCGGTCAGAGCCTGCCGCTCGGTAACGTAGGACAGTGCCGGGTCGTAGCCGGCCGGGATTTCGCTGAGGACCAGCATGCCTGGCAAAGAGAAGGACTTCGAGCTTCCACCGGTGCGCACCGTCAGGTCATAGACACCTCTTGGCACGCTGCGGTCGGAAAAACGGGGGTGGGCGACGATGTCTTCGATCAGCGCCCTGGCTTGGGCAGTGAGCGTTCCGACGCTCTCCAGCAGTTGCACATCATCCGCCAGGCTCGCGCGCACCTGCTGCTCCATGGCCAGTTGCCGAGGGGCCAACGACAGCTGCGCGGGAACCTCCCAGTAGGTTTGCGCATCGACCTCGAAGCGGCTGAGCACCGTCTTGGCGTCTATAAGCTTCAAGGCGTCGTGCACCTGAGCCAGGGTCACGTCCGCCAGCAGGTCGGCTTCGGCCAGCGAACTGGCGCTCGACGACAGCACCGCCTGTGCCGGGTCGAAGAGATCAGCCGTGATCTGCCCCAGGCGTGCGGACTCGACCAGGCTCTTCAGGGTGTGGCCATGGGTGACCGTACGCTCCTCGGAGCCCTCGTCGTCGATGAATTGCAACAGGTAGGGGGCACGCGCCAGCAGGCCCGGCAACTGTGCCTCGAACAGCGCAAGGGCCGACGCGCCGAGCGTGGGCAGGGCATCGGTTTGCGGGAATTGATCCGGCAGTTCGGCGGCAAGCGGCTGGGGTTGCGGGGGATGGGTCATGGCGGCAATCTCTTTTGAAAATCGAGAGGTTGCCGCCACCAGACGGACAGTCGGTGCTAAGTATGTATTCCTGGAGCTTGGTCTTCCTAGAGCTCCGCTGCCAGGCGCGATCCCTGGTTGATCGCACGTTTGGCATCGAGCTCGGCAGCGACATCCGCACCACCGATCAGGTGCACCGATTGCCCCTTGGCCAGCAGCCCTTCATACAGCTCGCGCTGCGGCTCCTGTCCGGCGCAGATCACCACGTTGTCCACCGCCAGCACCTGCGGTTCGCCCTCGCCAATGCGCACATGCAGGCCCGCATCATCGATCTTCAGGTAATCGACGCTGTTGAGCATCTGTACCTGTTTTTTCTTGAGACCCGTACGGTGAATCCAGCCAGTGGTCTTGCCCAGGCCGTCGCCGACCTTGGTCTTCTTGCGCTGCAACAGATAGACCTGGCGTGCCGGGGCATGGGGTTCAGGCTTGACCCCCGCGATACCGCCGCGGGCCTCAAGGCTGGCATCGATACCCCACTCCTTCCAGAACGCAGCGCGATCCTGGCTGGTGGCGATGCCCTTGTGCACCAGGTACTCGCTGACGTCAAACCCGATACCACCGGCGCCGATCACGGCAACCCGCTCACCTACTGGCTTGCGCTCGAGCAGCACATCAAGGTAGCTCAGAACCTTGGCATGCTCGACCCCGGGGATGGTTGGCGTACGTGGGGTGATCCCGGTAGCCAGGATAATCTCGTCGAAGCCGCCCGCCGCCAGTTCGTCGACACCGACACGGGTGTTCAGGCGCAGCGTCACGCCGCTGTTCTTCACTTTGTTGGCGAAGTAGCGCAGGGTCTCGAAGAACTCTTCCTTGCCCGGCACACGCTTGGCGACATTGAACTGCCCACCCATCTCGGCGCTGGCATCGAACAGAGTCACCTCGTGCCCACGCTCGGCGGCGACCGTCGCCGCAGCGAGGCCAGCAGGCCCTGCACCGACCACGGCGATGCGTTTCACCGCACGTACCGGCAGGTAGTTGAGCTCGGTCTCGTGGCAGGCACGCGGGTTCACCAGGCAACTGGTCAGCTTGCCGCCGAAGGTGTGGTCCAGACAGGCCTGGTTGCAGCCGATGCAGGTGTTGATCTCGTCCGCGCGGCCCTCGGCAGCCTTGTTGACGAAGTCAGGATCGGCGAGGAAGGGCCGGGCCATCGATACCATGTCGGCGTCGCCTTCGGCCAACACGGCTTCGGCCACTTCGGGCGTGTTGATGCGGTTGGTGGTGATCAGCGGAATCTGCACTGCGCCGCGCAGCTTGGCGGTTACCTTGCTGAACGCTGCGCGCGGCACCTTGGTCGCGATGGTCGGGATGCGCGCTTCGTGCCAGCCGATGCCAGTGTTGATCAAGGTGGCGCCCGCCTGCTCGATGGCCTTGGCCAACTGCACGATCTCGTCCCAGTTGCTGCCACCCTCGACCAGATCGAGCATCGACAGGCGGAAGATGATGATGAACTCACGGCCCACCGCTTCACGTACGCGTCCGACGATCTCTACCGCTAGACGCATACGGTTCTCGTAGCTGCCACCCCAGCGGTCGGTGCGGTGGTTGGTGTGCGCGGCGAGGAACTGGTTGATGAAGTAGCCTTCCGAACCCATGATCTCGACGCCGTCGTAGCCGGCACGCTGGGCCAGTACCGAACAGTTCACAAAGTCATCGATCTGCTTCTGGATGCCCGCCTCGTCCAACTCCTTGGGCTTGAACGGGTTGATCGGTGCCTGGATGGCACTGGGCGCCACTTGCCGCGGGCTGTAGGCATAGCGTCCGGCATGCAGGATCTGCAGACAGATCTTGCCCCCTGCCGCGTGCACCGCCTCGGTGACGATCCGATGCTTATCGGCTTCTTCGTCGGTGCTGAGCTTGGCCGCACCGGAGTACACGCCACCCTCGTCGTTCGGCGCAATACCGCCGGTCACCATCAGGCCCACCCCGCCACGGGCACGTTCGGCAAAGTAGGCGGCCATCCGCTCGAAGCCACCCGGGCGCTCTTCGAGACCGGTGTGCATGGAGCCCATCAGGGTGCGGTTACGCAGGGTGGTGAAGCCCAGATCGAGCGGGGCCAACAGGTGTGGGTAACGTTCGGCAGCCATGGAGGGACTCCTGATGAGGCGTGATCACGGAATGCGGGTGCCTCACACGGGCCCCGTCGTTTGTCTGCCGTCGACATTAAACAGGCGTTTGAACCGGCTCAATGATCGAAACTGACAACTTATTGATCCTGCTGCACAGCGGGACTACCCTAGAGCACCCTTGGCCTCAAGATGCCGTACCGCTTCATGCGCAAACTCCTGGCAAGCGCCCTGGCGCTGGTGATGATCGCCGCCCTGTTCAGCTATGGCTTCTGGACCCAACAGCGCCCGGAAGGTCATTACCTGTCCGATTTGCGCATCGAACTGGCGCTCAACCAGGGCGTACCCGGCGAGCACGGCAACCTGCTGGGCATCGAGCCGCTGCTCTACCCCAGCGACTACCAGAACCTCGGGCGCCTGCACCGCAAGCTCTCGGCCTATCTGGAACAGGCCCGTGCCCAAGGCTTGGTCAACCCGCGAACGGTGGTGGTGCTACCCGAGCACATCGGTACCTGGCTCTGGGCCCGCGGCGAGAAAAAGGAGCTGTACCAGGTCACCCAGTTCCGCGAGGCCTGGCAGTGGCTGGAGCTGAGCAACCCCGTGCGCTACGGCCTGGCCATGCTGGCGGCCACTGGTGATGACCGCCGCTCCGACGCGCACCTGCGCATGAAGGCGCGGCAGATGGCCGCTGACTACCAGCAACTGTTTGGCGGCCTGGCCCGCGAATTCGGCGTCACCCTGGTGGCCGGCTCCATCGTGCTGCCGTCGCCCTATGTCGAGGAGGGCCAGTTGCACGTCGGCAAAGGCCCCCTGTTCAACAGCAGCCTGGTGTTCGCCAGCGATGGCACACCGCTTGGCCAGCCGCAGTTGCAGCAATACGCCGATAGCGAGGTCCGTCGTTTCATTCAAGATGGCCAGGCCAAGCCGCTGCAGGTCGTGCAGACCCCGGCGGGGCGCCTGGGTGTACTGGTGGGCAGCGACAGCTGGTATCCGCGCAACCATGAACTGTTGGCTCACCAGTCGGTGCAACTGATCGCCAATCCGGTGTTTCTCAGTGGCAAGGGAAGTTGGCAGGAACCCTGGCGCGGCAACCGCCACCAACAGGCTGCCAACCAGTTGCCGCTGAGCAAGGGCGAAGTCAGTGAAGAGGCGGCTTGGCGTCAACTGATCCTGGCCGCCAACCCCAAGCTGCCAAGCATCAGTGTCTTCCTGCGCGGCCAGTTCTGGGAGCTGGGCAGCGACGGCCAGGGCTTTGCCAACCAGGCGGGCGCGCAACTGGCTGGCAATCCCAGCCAGGGTGCCCGCCTGCTGAACCTGTGGCTGTAAGGGCATGCGCCAGCCACGCGTGCGCCTGGGTGACCTCTCGGTAGGTTTCGTCCAGCCCCTGACCG
Source organism: Pseudomonas sp. MNR3A (assembly GCF_009650575.1). NCBI lineage: Bacteria > Pseudomonadati > Pseudomonadota > Gammaproteobacteria > Pseudomonadales > Pseudomonadaceae > Pseudomonas > Pseudomonas sp. MNR3A. The sequence goes on from NZ_VZZS01000012.1 coordinate 91,768, forward strand.
AAGCCCTGCAGGAGCTGGGACATGACCCGGCACCGCTGCTGCAACGTTATGGGCTGGATGCCATGCGCATGAACGAAGCCGGTGCCCGCCTGTCGATTCCCCGCTACATGCACCTGGGGCATGCAGCCATCGAGCTCAGTGCCGAGCCCGCCCTGGGGCTGCGCATGGGACGCCTGAGCCGCCTGGCCCAGGCCGGCCTGGCAGGCGTGACGGCAGCGCAAGCCCCGAACGTGCGCGAGGCCGCGCGTACCCTGCTGCGCTATGAGCCGCTGTACGCTGCCAACTATCGTGGCAGCTCGGCCTTCATCGAAGACGCCCAAGGGGCCTGGCTGCGCTTTTATTCGATCAGCCCGTACAACACCTACAACCGCTTCGTGGTCGATTCGCTGCTGGCCGGCTGGCTGGCACAGTTGTCAGGGCTGGCTGGCATGCCGCTGCTGGCCGAACGCATGGAAATCGAGTTCGAGGCGCCCGCCTACAGTACCCTGTACCAACCGTTGTGCAGCACGCCCGTGCAGTTCGGTGCCGCCAGCAACCAGCTACGCCTCGGCCAGGCCGCCCTCGCGCTGGGCAACCCACACCACTGCCCCAGTACCTGGCAGCACCTGCTGCAACTGTGCGAGGCGGAGCTGACCCAGCGCACGCGTGTGCGCAGCCTGGGCGAACGCATCACACATCTGCTCGGCCCATTGCTCAACGGCGGACGGGAGCCTGACCTGGAGGAAGTGTCCCGCCACCTGCAATTGCCCACCTGGACCTTGCGTCGCAAGCTGGCCGAGGAAGGCTCGAGCTTTCGCAGCCTGCTCAACGACACCCGACGCGACCTCGCCGAAACCTATATCCGCGACACGGAGCTGGCATTCGGTGAAATCGCTTATCTGCTGGGGTTTGCATCGGCCGAAGCCTTCCAGCGCGCATTCAAGCGCTGGACGAGGCTGACACCGGGGGAGTTTCGCCGCCATCAGCGGCAAGTAGGCTAGAGCTCGGTGGCGTCTTCCGCCGGCTCCGGGGTATCCAGTTCATATGCCTGGAATTCGAGAAGTTCTTCCTGATAGTCGTCCATTGGCCTGCGTCCTCTTGCATTCATTTTTTCATGGGTCTGGCCATCAAGCTAAGCGGGCCGGATGAAGGAATCATGACATCCCCATGAGGAATAAACGTAGCAGGCGTTCAGGTCGTTAACCGCAGTACGTGTGTAACAGCAGATGAAGCATTTCCCTAGAGTGACGAAGGTACCGGCTCGCCGGTGGGTGCCGCTTGCTGCACCTGGATCGGCGCAGCTTCGACCGGCGGCGCGATAGGCTGGGAGCCCTGGCTATCGTCGACCACTGGCGCCGCGGGCGCCTCGCTGGCGGCCGGTGCTGCAGCGGTCGGCGATGGCGCGTGCTCCGAAGGAGTCACCGGCGCTGCCGGCTCGACCTGCGGCGCGCTGCCAGACACCGGTACCGCCGCTGGCTGTGCGGCCGGGGCCAATGCCGCAGGCTCGGGCAAGCCCAACTCCTGCGCCGGTTTTTCAGGCTTGGGCGCCTCCACCTGAGGGGCGGCCTTTTTCTGCTTCTTCGACTTTGGCAGGTAGCTTTCGACCAGCGCGAAATAACGCTCGTAGAACTGCGGCGAAGTCACGGTTTCGCTGGCCACCTTGACCATGGAGTCGTCGGTGGAGCCGATCGGCATCGACACCGAGCCGAGGATGCCTACACCGAGGCTGGCCGAGGTGTTGGATTTTTTCAGGGTGTAGCGATCCTGCAGGGCGTTGGCAAAGATCGTCGAACGCTGATCGTCGCTGCTGTCGGGGGCGCAGGTGATGTTGAAGCTGATCTGCAGGTGGTTCTCGGCGTTCTGCTGGAAGCTCTTGTTGCCCGCCACCTGGCTCGCGTCACTGCTGGTGATGATATAGCCCTGGCTCAGCAATGCCCGGCGCGCGGCTTCGCACGACCCGGCATCGCTGACCTGGAAGCTGCGCGAGAACGTCCCCGAGTCGTCGAAGTTCTCGTGTTCGTAGATCGCTGCCTTTTTCGAGGAACAGCCGGAAACACCCGCCAGCACCAGGGCCAGCCCGAGCGCTACAGAGACGGTAGATCTGGACATTGTCAATTCCGGGAAGAACGAATGGTGCCTATTGTGCAACACATCGCAGGGTCGCTGAAACCGCTGGTCGGTGAAGAGTCTGTCAGCATCGGGTAAATGTTCGGAGTGACCCCGTCAGCTTCACGCCGATGTCTAACTGCACTGCTGATTGATACCAAGGCCGGCACTAGCCATTTACCAAGCCACAGAAACAAAAAAAGCGACCCTAAGGTCGCTTTCTTTGTGCCTCGAGGGGTTCAGTGACCTCGAAGCGGATATGGCGCAGCGGACGGGACTCGAACCCGCGACCCCCGGCGTGACAGGCCGGTATTCTAACCGACTGAACTACCGCTGCGTATCTCGCAGGCCGTAACCTGCTTGAAACTGGGATCTGGCAGAAAGGTCTTGCCTTCATGCCACAGACCGGTGAAGCTCACCCATCTGTTGAAGTAAGTGGCGCAGCGGACGGGACTCGAACCCGCGACCCCCGGCGTGACAGGCCGGTATTCTAACCGACTGAACTACCGCTGCGCATATGGACTTGCGTCCTGTTCCTCTCTGGTAGAAAGCTTCTTTCGAAGCGCCCTGGGCCAGGAACAATCTCAGGAAGTGGTGGGTGATGACGGGATCGAACCGCCGACCCTCTGCTTGTAAGGCAGATGCTCTCCCGGCTGAGCTAATCACCCTCGCGATGTTGCTTGTTGCGTTTGCTTCGCTGAGGCCGCGAAATTTACGCAGGTACCGATGCTAAGTCAATAGCCCCGTTGAATTTTTTTTCAAAAACCTGAAAAAGCGTCAGAACGAAAAAGGAGCCTTGTCGGCTCCTTTTGCTTTGCACAGCGGCAAGTGGCGCGTCAGCTGTAGATCATCTTGCGGCTCATGCCGCCATCGACCACAAATTCCTGGCCGGTGACGAATCCGGCCTGACGCGACAACAGCCAGGCCACCAGTGCCGCAACATCCTCCACCGTCCCTACCCTGCCCGTTGGATGCTGGGCATGGTCGGCTTCGGTGAGGGGTTCGGCGCGGCGCTGGGACGGATCGCGGGCGTCGACCCAACCAGGGCTGACGGCGTTGACCCGGATCTCCGGCCCCAGGCTCATGGCCAGGGCGTGGGTCAGTGCCAGCAGCCCGCCCTTGCTCGCGGCATAGGCCTCGGTGTCCGGCTCCGACTGACGTGCACGTGTGGAGGCCAGGTTGACGATCGCCCCGCCATGCGCGCGCAGGTAAGGCGCACAGTGCTTGGCCAACAGCATCGGGCCACTGAGGTTGACCGCCAATACACGATTCCATTGCGCAAGACTCAGGCTCTCGAGCGTATGGTTATGCGGGTTGGCGATGGCCGCGTTGCACACCAGCGCATCCAGACGTCCGAATTGGCCCAGCACCTGCGCCACACCAGCGCTGACCTGGGCCTCGTCGGAGACGTCCATGGCGATGAACCAGGCGTTGCTGCCCAGGGTCTTGGCAACCTTGGCACCGCGCTGGCGGTCCAGGTCACTCAACACCACCTGCCAACCTTCGCAGATCAGCCAGGCGGCGATGCCCAGGCCGATGCCGCGGGCGGCACCGGTTACCAAGGCCACCCGACCGTTATGGTCTGGCTCGCCACCTGTCCAGTCGATCACAGCGCTGCCAACCCACGCGCCAGGTCGGCCTGCAGATCGGCGACGTCCTCAAGCCCCACCGCAACACGAATCAGGCTGTCACGGATGCCGGCCGCCTCACGCTCCTGCGGGCTCAGACGACCGTGGGAGGTGGTCGCCGGATGGGCGATGGTGGTCTTGCTGTCACCCAGGTTCGTGGTGATCGAAATCACCCGAGTGGCGTCGATAAAGCGCCAGGCACCCTCTTTGCCGCCCTTGACCTCAAAGCTGACCACCGCGCCGAAGCCACTCATCTGGCGCTTGGCCAGTTCGTGCTGTGGGTGGCTTGGCAAGCCGGCGTAATGCACCTTTTCCACACCCTCCTGCTGTTCCAGCCATTCAGCCAAGGCCTGCGCGCTCTCGCAGTGCGCACGCATGCGCAGCTTGAGGGTCTCCAGGCCCTTGGTGAAAATCCAGGCATTGAACGGGCTGAGGGTCGGCCCCGCGGTACGCAAGAAGCCCACCACTTCCTTCATCTGCTCGGCACGACCGGCAACCACGCCGCCCATGCTGCGGCCCTGGCCGTCGATGAACTTGGTCGCGGAGTGGAAGACGATATCGGCCCCCTGCTTGAGCGGTTGCTGCAGCGCCGGCGTGCTGAAGCAGTTGTCCACTACCAGCATCGCGCCACCGGCGTGAGCGATTTCGGCCAGTGCGCCGATATCCACCAATTCCGCCAGCGGGTTGGACGGCGACTCGACGATCAGCAGCTTGGTGTTGGCCTTGATGGCGTTCTTCCAACCGCCAAGATCGACCAGCGGCACATAGTCCACCTGCACACCGAAGCGCTTGAAATACTTCTCGAACAGGCTGATGGTCGAGCCGAACACGCTCTGCGACACCAGCACGTGGTCGCCGGCGCTGCACAGCGACATGACCACGGCGAGAATCGCCGCCATGCCGGTGGACGTCGCCACGGCCTGCTCCGCACCTTCCATGGCCGCCAGGCGTTCCTCGAAGGCACGCACGGTCGGGTTGGTGTAGCGTGAGTAAACGTTGCCCGGCGTTTCACCGGCAAAACGCGCAGCCGCATCGGCGGCCGTGCGGAAGACATAGCTGGAGGTCAGGAACAGCGCTTCGCTGTGCTCGCCCTCGGGCGTACGGTGCTGACCGGCACGCACTGCCAGGGTGTCGAAACCGACACCCTCCAGGTCGCTGTCCAGCCGTCCGGCATCCCATTGATCCGTCATGCCGTTACTCCTAAAAAGCCCAAAGTCAGTTGTTGTACAGGTCGATGATCGCGCTGACAGCCTGGGTCTTGACCTTGGCCGCATCGTTGCGAGCCTGTTCGATACGGTCCAGGTAGGCATCGTCGATGTCGCCGGTAACGTATTCACCGTTGAACACCGCGCAATCGAAGTGCTCGATCTTGATCTTGCCGCCACCGACCGATTCGATCAGGTCCGGCAGGTCCTGATAGATCAGCCAGTCGGCGCCGATCAACTCGGCCACCTGTTCGGTGGTACGGTTGTGGGCGATCAGTTCGTGAGCGCTCGGCATGTCGATGCCGTAGACGTTGGGGTAACGCACAGCCGGCGCCGCGGAGCAGAAGTAGACGTTCTTCGCGCCGGCTTCACGGGCCATCTGGATGATCTGCTTGCAGGTGGTGCCGCGTACGATCGAGTCATCCACCAGCATCACGTTCTTGCCGCGGAATTCCAGCTCGATGGCATTGAGCTTCTGGCGTACCGATTTCTTGCGCGCGGCCTGGCCGGGCATGATGAAGGTACGGCCGATGTAGCGGTTCTTGACGAAGCCTTCGCGGAACTTCACACCCAGGTGGTTGGCCAGCTCCAGGGCCGCGGTGCGGCTGGTGTCCGGGATCGGGATGACCACGTCGATGTCGTGCTCCGGGCGCTCGCGGCGAATCTTCTCGGCCAGCTTCTCGCCCATCCGCAGACGCGCCTTGTACACCGAGACACCGTCCATGATCGAGTCAGGACGAGCCAGGTAGACATGCTCGAAGATGCAGGGCTGCAGTTTCGGGTTGTTGGCGCACTGCTTGGTGTACATCTGACCTTCTTCGGTGATGTACACGGCCTCGCCTGGCGCCAGGTCACGGATCAGGGTGAAGCCGAGGACGTCCAGGGCAACGCTTTCGGAGGCGATCATGTACTCGACGCCTTCGTCGGTGTGGCGCTGGCCGAACACCACCGGACGAATGCCGTTGGGGTCACGGAAGCCGACGATGCCGTAGCCGGTGATCATCGCCACCACCGCATAGCCACCGACACAGCGGCTGTGCACATGGGAGACCGCCGCGAACACGTCCTCCTCGGTCGGCTGCAGCTTGCCACGTACGGCCAGCTCATGGGCGAACACGTTGAGCAGCACTTCCGAGTCGGAATTGGTGTTGACGTGACGCAGGTCGGACTCGTAGATCTCCTTGGCCAACTGCTCGACGTTGGTCAGGTTGCCGTTGTGCGCCAGGGTGATGCCATACGGCGAGTTGACGTAGAACGGCTGGGCCTCGGCCGAGGTGGAGCTGCCCGCGGTCGGGTAGCGCACGTGGCCGATGCCCATGTGGCCGACCAGGCGCTGCATGTGGCGCTGCTGGAAGACGTCGCGCACCAGGCCATTATCCTTGCGCAGGAACAACCGGCCGTCATGGCTGGTCACGATACCGGCAGCGTCCTGGCCGCGGTGCTGGAGGACCGTTAGCGCGTCATACAGCGCCTGATTGACGTTCGACTTACCGACGATACCGACGATGCCACACATGCGACGCAACCCCTACTTTGACGAAACTTGAGTGAAAAGCGCTCAGGGCCGGGATGGACCGAGCAGCTGTTCCTTGAACGGAAGATCAACTGGAGAGCTGATCCCACTGGACATCCACTGACCGGCGAAACCGAGAATCAGGTTCTTCGACCAGTCAGCGACCAATAGAAATTGTGGTATCAGGCGTGATTCCTGCCACCACGGATCCTGTTGCACCGGGCCCAGGCTGAGCAAGCCGACGGCCACCACCACCAGCAAGGCCCCGCGCGCGGCGCCGAACACCATGCCGAGGAAACGATCGGTGCCGGACAGCCCGGTCACGCGGATCAGCTCGCCGACGAGGAAGTTGATCATCGCCCCCACCAGCAGGGTGGCGACGAAAAGAATGGTACACCCGGCGATGATCCGTGCCGAGGGTGTCTGGATATAGCTCTCCAGGTACTGCGACAGCGACCCGCCGAACATCCAGGCGACCGCGCCGGCAATGATCCAGATGAGCAAGGACAAGGCTTCCTTGACGAAGCCGCGCTTGAGACTGATCAGTGAGGAAACGGCGACGACCGCAATGATCGCCCAATCTACCCAGGTAAATGCCACGGTGCTGCCTGCAGACGTTTGAGGCGGCGCATTTTAACAGAGCGGAGGGCTTGGGGTAAGCGGAATGTCAGGTCGTTGAAGGCCTGCAGCTTGACTTTCAGGACAACTTTGTAGCGCTCGCGAAGGCTGGAATCGAACGAAAAACGGCCCCGCCCGACCGGCGTCAATGCGCTGATCTGGCAGGGCCGCTCGAATTCAGCCTCGTTCCGGCTGGAAACGAACCACGATACCCTTGAGATTCTGCTGGCGGTTGATCACATCACGCAGGCGCTCGGCTTCGGCACGCTCGATCAGTGGGCCGACGAACACCCGGTTCATGCCGTCAGCCGACCGGATGTAGGCGTTGTAGCCCTGGCTGCGCAGGGTCTTCTGCAGGTTGTCGGCGCCAGCACGGTTGGACAGGCTGGCCAACTGGATCGACCAGCTCACCGGCAGACCGTTGCCATCGATCTTCGACGCTGCCGCCGGCTTGCTTGCACTGGCAGTGGCAGCAGGTGCGGGAGTGGCAGGCGGCACCGGGCGCGCTTCAGCTTTAGCGGCAGGTGCTGGGGGTGGCGACTTGGCCACCGGCACCTGGGCGACCTGCGCAGGTGACGGCGTGATCGGCTGGCTTGGCGCGCTGACCGGTGCAGTGGACTCGTCGACCACCACCGGCGGTTGCTCCGAGGGATCAGGCAGCGCCTGAGGCTCCGGCACCTGCACAGGCTCCACCTTGACGTCGGGGAGGCTTGGCATGGCCGGCGCCTGGGGCGCCTCGACGCGCACCTGGCGCATCTCGTCCTCGCGGGTGAACAGCATCGGCAGGAAGATCACCGCCAGCGCCACCAGCACCAGCGCACCGACCATGCGCTGCTTCATCCCTTTATCCAGCACTGCCATCTACTCCATCCTCCGGGACCTGCCGCTCGAGCCATTCCAGGGCTTGGCCGACGCAGAAAAACGAACCGAACAGCAAGATCTGGTCATCCGCCGTTGCCTGTGCACACTGCCCTTCTAGGGCAGCGGCGACACTGGCATAAGACTTCACCGTAGCACCTTGGTTCGTCAAGGCAGTGGCCAGTTCGGCAGCCCCACGACTGCGCGGGGTATCCAGGGGGGCTACCGCCCAGTCGTCGACCAGGCCCTGCAGTGGTGCGATCACGCCTTCCAGGTCCTTGTCGGCGAGCAGGCCGAACACCGCCAAACGACGCCCCTTCAACGGACGCGCGGCCAGGCGGCGAGCTAGATACTCCGCGGCATGCGGGTTGTGCCCGACATCCAGCAGCAGCTCCACCGCCTTGCCCTGCCAGGTCAACTGGCGACGGTCCAGGCGACCGGTAATACGCGTATCGAGCAACGCCCGGCAAACCTGCTCGGCCTGCCACGGCAAGCCCATCAGCAGGTAGGCCTGCAGTGCCAGGGCAGCGTTTTCCATGGGCAGGTCGAGCAGCGGCAGGTCATGCAGCGCCACCGACTGACCATCGGTCGTGGTGCCACGCCAGCTCCAGCGGCCTTCGGCGCTGTCCAGGTCGAACTCACGGCCACGCAGGAACAGCGGCGCAGTGAGTTCTGTTGCCTTGTCCAGCAGCGGCTGCGGTGGGTCCAGGTCGCCACATAGCGCAGGCTTGCCCGCACGGAAGATGCCAGCCTTCTCGAAGGCCACCCGTTCACGGGTATCACCCAGGTAATCGACATGGTCGACACCGATGCTGGTCACCAGCGCCATGTCGGCGTCCACCACGTTCACGGTGTCCAGCCGGCCACCCAGGCCCACTTCGAGCACCACGGCATCGAGCTGCGACTGTTGGAACAGCCAGAACGCCGCCAATGTACCCATCTCGAAGTAGGTGAGGGAAATCTCGCCCCGCGCCGCCTCGACGGCGGCGAAGGCTTCGCACAGACGCTCATCGCTGGCTTCGACGCCATCGATCAGCACCCGCTCGTTGTAACGCAACAGGTGCGGCGAGCTGTACACGCCGACCTTCAAGCCCTGGGCACGCAGCAACGAGGCGATGAACGCACAGGTCGAACCCTTGCCGTTGGTGCCGGTGACCGTCACCACCCTCGGCGCCAGCCGACCGAGCGCGAGGCGCGCCAGCACCTGCTGTGAACGCTCCAGGCCCATGTCGATGGCCGAAGGGTGCAACTGCTCGAGGTATGCGAGCCACTCGCCCAGGGTACGCTGGCTCATCACGCGACGACGGCCGCTTCTTTTGCCTGCTCGGGAGTCGGTTGGCCGGTCATCTGTGCCAGCAGGCGGGCCAGGCGTGGACGCAGCTCATGACGGGAGATGATCAGGTCGATGGCACCATGCTCCAGCAGGAACTCGCTGCGCTGGAAGCCTTCCGGCAGTTTTTCGCGCACGGTCTGCTCGATCACACGCGGGCCGGCGAAGCCGATCAGCGCCTTCGGTTCACCGACGATGACATCACCCAGCATCGCAAGACTGGCGGACACACCACCATAGACCGGGTCGGTCAGTACCGAGATGAACGGGATGCCTTCTTCACGCAGGCGCGCCAGCACCGCCGAGGTCTTGGCCATCTGCATCAGCGAGATCAGCGCTTCCTGCATGCGCGCACCGCCGGAGGCGGAGAAACAGATCATCGGGCAACGGTTTTCCAGGGCGTAGTTGGCTGCGCGCACGAAGCGCTCGCCGACGATGGCACCCATCGAACCACCCATGAAGGAGAACTCGAAGGCGCTGACCACGATCGGCATGCCCATGAGTGTGCCGCTGACCGAGACCAGCGCGTCCTTCTCGCCGGTCTGCTTCTGCGCGGCGGTCAGGCGATCCTTGTACTTCTTGCCATCACGGAACTTCAGGCGATCGACCGGTTCCAGGTCAGCGCCCAGCTCGGCGCGGCCTTCGACATCGAGGAAGATGTCGATACGCTCACGGGCGCCGATACGCATGTGATGGTTGCACTTGGGGCAGACGTCGAGTGTTTTTTCCAGCTCCGGACGATACAGCACGGCTTCGCACGCCGGGCACTTGTGCCACAGGCCTTCCGGCACCGAGCTCTTCTTCACCTCGGAACGCATGATCGAAGGGATCAGTTTGTCTACCAACCAGTTGCTCATGCTCTATTCTCCCGTTTTGGCCGGTGGCGGGCTTGCTGTCGCCTGCCCTGCCCCGACCCTTGAGCTCAAATTCGTGTTCTAAACGACGATGGACCGGTCACAGGGACCACCCGCGCACCACTCCACCTTCAACCTGTACGCCGACGCCCCTGGCGTCGCGTGTTCTGATGACCAGCCCCACGGGGCCAGCCGGGCAGCACCGGGCTGCGATAGCTATGGACGATGGCACGCCGCCAACCGTCACATCCGCCGTCACGCCGCGCGGACCGCGCGCATGAAGGCTTCGATCTTGCTGGCATCCTTGATGCCCTTGGCCTGCTCGACGCCGCCACTGACGTCCACCGCATAGGGGTTGACCTGGACGATGGCCTGACCGACGTTGTCCGCCGACAACCCACCCGCGAGGATGATCGGCTTGCTCAAGCGCGCCGGCACCAGCGACCAATCGAAGGCTTCGCCAGTCCCCCCCGGCACACCAGCCACGTAGGTGTCCAGGAGAATGCCACGGGCGCCGGAGTACTGCTGGCAGGCAGCCTCGAGATCATCCCCGGGGCGCACTCGCAGGGCCTTGATCCATGGGCGGTGATAGCCTTCGCAATCGGCGGGGGTTTCGTCGCCGTGGAACTGTAGCAGGTCCAGTGGAACCACCTCGAGGATCTCGTTCAGCTCACAGCGTGACGCGTTGACGAACAGCCCCACCGTGGTCACGAAGGGCGGCAACTGCTCGATGATCGCCCGCGCCTGGCGCACATCCACCGCGCGCGGGCTCTTGGCATAGAAGACGAAGCCAATGGCATCGGCACCGGCCTCGACGGCGGCCAGCGCGTCTTCGATGCGGGTAATCCCGCAGATCTTGGTGCGGACGTTGCTCATGGACGACGAACCTTGAGTGATCGGTGAAAGGCCGGATGTTAGCAAATGACGTTTCGCCCGTCAGTCTGCCAACGCCTCGTAGCCGGTAAGAAAGTGTGGGCCGATGTAACGCTGCGGCAGGGCGAACTCTTCCGGATACTCCACCTGCACCAGGTACAGGCCATAAGGATGCGCCGTCACGCCCCCCTCCCGACGGTTGCGCCCCTCCAGCACCTCGCGGGCCCATTGCACAGGGCGCTCGCCGGCACCGATGGTCATCAGCACACCGGCGATATTGCGCACCATGTGATGCAGGAAAGCCGTGGCGCGCACGTCGAGGACGATCATCCGACCATGGCGGGTAACGCGCAGGTGGTGGATATGCTTGACCGGCGACTTGGCCTGGCATTGGCTGGCCCGGAATGCGCTGAAGTCGTGGGTGCCGAGCAGGTATTCGGCGGCCTCGGCCATCGCCGCGACATCCAGCGGGCGGTGATTCCAGGTTACCTCTTCGGCCAGGTGCGCCGGACGGATCGGATCGTTGTAGATGACGTAGCGGTAACGCCGGGCAGTGGCCTTGAACCGCGCATGGAAGTGCGCCGGCATCGTCCGTGCCCAGGCCACGCTGATGTCATGGGGCAGGTTGAAGTTGGTGCCCAGGGTCCAGGCACGTTCGTCACGCACGGCGCGGGTATCGAAGTGCACCACCTGGCCGCAGCCGTGAACGCCAGCGTCGGTGCGCCCGGCGCACATCACACTGATCGGCGAGTCGGCGACCTTCGACAATGCCTGCTCCAGCGCCTGCTGGACACTGGGCACACCACTGGCCTGGCGTTGCCAGCCGCGGTAGCGCGAACCTTTGTATTCCACGCCCAGGGCGATGCGCGAGTACCCTTCGGCCGCCGATTCGGCCGCGTCGATGTCGTTGATGTCCAAGAAAGCCAAACCTGTGGATGAAACGAAAAGGCGGCCATTATAACGACAACGGCAGCCCTCAGGGCTGCCGTTGTCCTATCCAGGCCAGCTGCGCGTCAGACCAGACGCGACAGCATGTCCTGCGCCTCCTGGCGCTGGCCGTCGTCGCCATCCTTGACCACCTCGTCGAGGATATCGCGGGCGCCCTGGTGATCACCCATGTCGATGTAGGCCCGAGCCAGGTCGAGTTTGGTCGCCACTTCGTCGGTGCCGGAGAAGAAGTCGAAGTCCAGGTCATCCAGGGCTCCGGGCTCGAGCGCCGCATCCTCGGCGGTAAAGTGTGGCTCCAACGACGGCGACGCCAGGCTCTGCGACAACTTGTCGAGCTCGGCGTTGACGTCACTGAGTTCCGAGGCGAAGTGCTTGTCGGCTGGCGATTCGTCGTCCAGCGACAACGACAGGTCGAAGTCGTCCGGCAGCTCGAGTTCGGAAATGGGGTCGAATTCCGGAATCTCGTCGAATGCAGCCAGCTCGGCGGCGACATCCACGGGCGCCTCCGGCTCGGCAGCAGGCGGCGCGGCTACGGCCGGCTCACCGACATCCAGATCGAAGTCCGCCAGATCATCCAGGCTTTGTGGCTCGGATTGCGCCTGAGCCTGGGCCAGCAATGCCTCGAAATCGTCGTCGGCATCGCTCTCGACGGCCGGCTCGGCCTGCACCGCCGGCTCAACCACGACCTCGGGCGCTTGCGTCGCGTCAGGTGCATCCAGCACCGGGGCATCGAGCGAGTCGTCAAGCGCGAGGTCATCGTCCAGACTCAGGTCAAACGCACTGTCCAGATCGTCCGTGGCGGTGACGGGCACCTCATCGAGCTCTGGCACGCTGTCCAGCACAGGCTCTGGCTGGGGCGCCGCGGCCACCGCTTCGTCGACAACCGGCTCGGGCTCTGCGACAGGTGCCGCCTCGTGGTCCTGGAGCAGCTCCTGCACATACTGCTCGTCCATCTCCGCAGCCAGCGCAGCCGCGCCGAGCCCTGCCGCCGCAACCCCGAGCATGGCCGGATAACGTTGCTTGAGCCCCTCGACTTCGCCCTGGTTCTCAGGTGTGCCGGGCAACTGGCGCTCCTGGCCGACGAACGCGTCCTGATCGCCTTGGCGAGCGTAGACTTCCATCAATTTAAGGCGCAGGTCGCTGCGCTGCGGCTCGGCAGCCACCACCGGTTCCAGCAGAGTAGCTGCGTGATTCAAGCGCCCCTTGGCGACGCTCTCGTCGACCTCGGCCAATAGCGTCGCGTGCGGATCGGCATCAGTCGGCGCACTGGCAACGACTGGCTTTTCCGCCGCCGCCGCGGCTGCAGCGGAGGCCGCCACCACGGCAGGCGACAAGGTCACGCTCGGCGCCGAGACATCCAGTCCATCGAAGCTGCTGGGCGGCAGGTCCAGATCAGGACCGCGCTCACCTTCCTCGGCCAAGGCTCGGGCCATGCGCAGGTGCTTCTCAGCCTCCTGCTGGGCCTTGCGCTTGCGCGCCAGAAGCAGCAACAGCAGCAGCAACACGAGGAAGGCCGAGCCCGCCAATAGCGCCAGCAACAGCGGATTGCCCAGCAGTTCGTCGAGTGCACTCGGTGGCTGTTCCGGCGCCGCCGCTGCTTGCGGCGCAGTATCCGCTGCTGCAGGCGGCGGCGTGACCGCGGGTTCGGCAGGGGCCAACTGGGCGTTGACCACCGGCTCGACGGGCGGCGTCGCGGCTACAGGTGCTGCAGGCTCGGCGGCACCTTGCGCCTCGAGACGCGCCAACTGGTCGTTCTTCAATTCGATCAGACGCTGCAGCTTGTCCAGCTGGCTCTGCAGGTCGGTCATCCGGCTCTTGAGTTCTTCGTTGTCGCGGCGGCTGGTATCCAGGCTTTCCTGGGCCACGGCCAGCTTGTCGCTCAGCGCCTTGGCGCTGTCGGCCCCGGTCTGTGTGCCGGGCGCAACCAGCCGCAGGTTATCGCCCTGGGCGATACGTGCAGGCGCGGCTTCGGCAGCCCCCCGACGGGTGGCGTCCAACTGTCGCGCACGCGGCCCCAGGCGCCGACCTTCGCGCCAGGCGGCGTACTGCTCGGAAACCTCGCGGATCGCCTCACCCTGGGCAATGCTGCGGATCTGCTGCTCGTCTGGAAGGCGCAGGACCTGACCGGTCTTGAGCTGGTTGATGTTATTGCCGATGAAGGCATCGGGGTTCAGGGCCTGGATCGCCAACATGGTCTGCTGGATCGAACCGCCGTGGGTGTTGCGTGCAGCGATCTGCCAGAGCGTGTCGCGCTGGCGAGTCGTGTAGCTGGCGGCGCTCACTGCCGGGCTGATGGCGCCCTGGGCAGGCTTGGCGCTGGCCTGCTGCGGCTGGTCGAGCGCCACGTTGTAGTCACGCAACAGCCGCCCTTGGGGCCACATCACCTGAACCAGGAACTTGACCACCGGCTCCGGCAGCGGCTTGCTGGAAGTCACGCGCAACACGCTGCGACCGTTGGGGTTGATCACCGGCGTGAACGTCAGGTCTTCCAGATAAGCGGGCAGCGTCACCCCAGCCTTGGCGAACTCCTCGGGAGGGGCCAGGCTTGGCGCCACTTCAGCGGCGGTGAGGTCGCGCACATCGAGCAACTCGATCTCGGCATCCAGCGGCTGGTTCTGCGCCGACTTGAGGGTCAGCTCCCCCAGGCCAAGGGCATTGGCCATGCCGGACGACAGCGCCGAGGCGGCCGCGATGGCCAGAACCAGTTTGCGAATTCGAAGCATGACCTCTTCCCTTGTATGAATCGTCCTAAAAACCTGCCAGTGGTGTAGGACAAAATTGCTGGCCAGTATCTTTTACGCCATTTTTTTTATCAACAATTGCGCCAATTGTACGGCGTTGAGCGCCGCACCCTTGCGCACGTTGTCGGTGGTCAGCCACAAGTTGAGCTGCTGATCCTCGTCGACGCCATGGCGTACACGACCAACATAGACCACGTCTTGCCCCACTGCGTCACCGACGGGTGTCGGATAATCGTCATTTTCCACACGCTCGACGCTGGCAGCGGCGTCCAGCGCCTGGTTGACCAGTTGCAGATCGACCGACTGGCGACTCTGCACCGCCACACTGAAGCTATCGCCGAAAAACACCGGGACTTGAACGCAGCTCACGGAAATCTTCAACTCAGGCAACCCCAGCAGCACGCGCAGCTCGCTGACCAGGCGACGCTCCAGGGCTGCATGCCCCTGCTCATCGGTGGCCCCCACCTGCGCCAACAGGTTGAACGCCACCTGGCGATCAAAGAAACGCGGCTCCAACGGGCGGGCGTTGAGCAACTCGGCCGTCTGCCGCGCCAACTCGTTCACCGCCTCGCGCCCCTGGGACGAAACGGCCAGGCAAGCCATTACCTGGACCCGCTCGATATCCAGCAACCCCTTGAGCGGCGCCAGCGCAACGGCCAGCGCGACAGCGGCGCTGCTTGGGCTGGCCAGCAAGGCTGGCAATGCAAGGCTGTCGACGACCTCGCCATTGGCCTCCGGCACCAGCGCCAGCGCGTCATCCAGCCCGCCAGACAGGTCGATCACCGAGCAGCCGGCCTCGCGCGCCTTCTGCGCAAAGCTGCGGCTGACTGCAGCACCGGCGGCGAAGAACGCCAGCTTGGCCTGGGCGAAGTCGAAGCTGTCCACTTCACGCACTCGCACCTTCTTGCCAGCAAACATCACACTGCTGCCGGCAGATTCCATACTGGCCAGCAGGTGCAGGGTCGCGACCGGGAACTCCAGCTCCTCGAGAATCTGCACGAGGGTCTCACCGACACTTCCGGTGGCGCCGACGACGGCGATATCTAGGGGTTGGCTCATGGTTTGGCTCCTTCTGCGGGTACGGCGGGAGCGGCACTTTACTTGATTGCCGCACAAACAAAAAACCCGCGCTGTCTCCAGCGCGGGTTTTCGATCAACTTGAGGCGATCAACGCTCCAGCAGAATCCGCAACATGCGGCGCAGCGGCTCGGCAGCGCCCCACAGCAACTGGTCGCCGACCGTGAAGGCGCCCAGGTACTGGGACCCCATGTTCAGCTTGCGCAGACGGCCGACCGGAATGTTCAGGGTACCGGTCACGTTGGTAGGACTCAGTTCCTGCATGCTGATCTCACGCTGATTCGGCACCAGCTTCACCCATGGGTTGTGCTGGCTGATCATGCCTTCGATATCGGCGATCGGCACATCCTTGTTCAGCTTGATGGTAAGCGCTTGGCTGTGGCAGCGCATGGCACCGATACGTACGCAGATGCCATCGACCGGGATCGGGCTCTTGAAGCGGCCAAGGATCTTGTTGGTCTCGGCCTGAGCCTTCCACTCTTCGCGGCTCTGCCCGTTCGGCAGTTCCTTGTCGATCCACGGGATCAGGCTGCCAGCCAGCGGCACGCCGAAGTTTTCAGTCGGGTAGGCTTCGCTGCGCATGGCTTCGGCAACCTTGCGGTCGATGTCGAGGATCGCGCTGGCCGGGTTGGCCAGATCGTCGGCCACCGCAGCATGGGTTGCCCCCATCTGCTTGATCAGCTCGCGCATGTTCTGCGCACCGGCACCAGAGGCCGCCTGGTAAGTCATGGCGCTCATCCACTCGACCAGGCCAGCTTCGAACAGCCCGCCCAGGCCCATCAGCATCAGGCTGACGGTGCAGTTGCCGCCGATGTAGTTCTTGGTGCCGGCGTCCAGCTGCTGGTCGATGACCTTGCGGTTGACCGGGTCGAGGATGATGACTGCATCATCCTGCATACGCAGGGACGAGGCAGCGTCGATCCAGTAACCCTGCCAGCCGGCTTCACGCAGCTTGGGGAAGACCTCGTTGGTGTAGTCGCCGCCCTGGCAGGTCAGGATCACGTCGAGGGTCTTGAGCTCTTCGATCGAATAAGCGTCCTTGAGCGGAGCAATATCCTTGCCCACGTTCGGGCCTTGGCCACCCACGTTGGAGGTGGTGAAGAACACCGGCTCGATAAGGTCGAAGTCCTGCTCCTCCAGCATCCGCTGCATGAGCACGGAACCGACCATACCGCGCCAACCGATCAGACCTACACGTTTCATCGCAACTACACCTTTGCTAAAAAGTGGGCCGCCACCGAAGGGAAACGATGGCGGGCCAGAGAGATTACAGATTCCGCAGCGCTGCGACTACTGCGTCGCCCATTTCCTGCGTACCGACCTTGGTGCAACCGGCCGACCAGATGTCACCGGTGCGCAGCCCCTGATCCAGCACCAGGCTCACAGCCTGCTCGATCGCTTCGGCAGCGGCCTGCTGGTTGAAGCTGTAACGCAGCATCATCGATACAGAGAGGATGGTCGCCAGCGGGTTGGCGATACCTTGGCCTGCGATGTCGGGCGCCGAACCGTGGCAAGGCTCGTACATGCCCTTGTTGTCGGCATCCAGCGAAGCAGAAGGCAGCATGCCGATGGAACCGGTCAGCATGGAAGCCTCATCCGACAGAATGTCACCGAACATGTTGTCGGTCACCACCACGTCGAACTGCTTGGGTGCGCGCACCAGTTGCATCGCGGCGTTGTCGACGTACATGTGGCTCAGCTCGACGTCCGGGTAGTCCTTGGCGACGTCTTCGACCACTTCGCGCCACAGCTGGCTGGAGGCCAGGACGTTGGCCTTGTCCACCGAGCACAGTTTCTTGCCGCGCACCCGGGCCATGTCGAAGCCCACGCGGGCGATACGGCGCACTTCACTCTCGCTGTAGGGCAGCGTGTCATAGGCTTGGCGCTCGCCACCTTCGAGCTCGCGCTGGCCACGCGGAGCACCAAAGTAGATGCCGCCGGTCAGCTCGCGGACGATGAGGATGTCCAGCCCGGAGACGATCTCGGGCTTGAGCGACGAAGCGTCAGCCAGTTGCGGATAGAGAATCGCCGGACGCAGGTTGGCAAACAGGCCCAGTTGCGCACGAATCTTCAGCAGACCGCGCTCAGGACGGATATCACGCTCGATCTTGTCCCACTTCGGCCCGCCAACGGCGCCGAGCAGGACGGCATCGGCCTTGCGCGCGCGCTCCAGGGTTTCGTCAGCCAGCGGTACGCCGTGCTTGTCGATGGCCGCACCACCAATCACGTCGTGCTCCAGGGCGAAGTCCAGGCCGAACTTGTCGTTGGCCAGCTCCAGCACCTTGACCGCCTCGGCCATGATTTCCGGACCGATGCCATCACCTGGGAGAATCAGAATCTGCTTGCTCATGCTTTCCTCTATTCATTCAAACAGCGCGGCTCGGTCAGCCACGCCGGAAACTCTATCGCTCGGCCCACAGCACCAGGACATCCGTGCTGAAGGAGCCATCAGCTTCGATCTGGTAATACTGCCGCACTTCCTCGCCCATCGCCTGCTGCAACTGGCGGATGGCCACACGCATCGGTTCGGGAGTACGCATGCGCTCCACCCAGGATGCGAACTCCAGGCGCAGGCGCTGGCGGCTATGGCTGCGCGTGAACAGCCCTGCCTCGCTGACCTGGCGCTGCCACTGGGCGGCAGAATAATCGCGTACATGGCTGGTGTCGCGCAGCACTTCGACACTTTGCAGGTAGGTGTCGAGCAACGGGCTGCCCGGCGACATGACATCGACGAACGCCGCCACGCCACCCGGCTTGAGCACCCGACGCACTTCACGCAGTGCCAGGCCCAGGTCGCTCCAGTGGTGTGCCGAGTAACGGCTGAAGACGAATTCGAACGACGCGTCGGCGAACGGCAGACGCTCGGCGGCGCCGCGCTCGGTGACGATATTGGCCAGCCCACGCTCGCTGGCGGCCTTGGCAACCACGTCAAGCATCGACTGGGAAA
This sequence comes from Pseudomonas sp. MNR3A, assembly GCF_009650575.1. Lineage (NCBI taxonomy): Bacteria > Pseudomonadati > Pseudomonadota > Gammaproteobacteria > Pseudomonadales > Pseudomonadaceae > Pseudomonas > Pseudomonas sp. MNR3A. The sequence goes on from NZ_VZZS01000012.1 coordinate 110,445, forward strand.
GATCGTATGCCACGACTTGGGCCACCAGTGGCGCCACGTGAAAACTGACATGACCGGCGCCACAGCCCAGGTCCAGCACGCGAGCAGCGCCCTGCCCTTGCAGTTCGGCCTGCAGCAGGGCGAACTCGCTGCCCTGGGCATGCACGGTGCTGCTGAGGTAGGCGCTGGCCTGTTCGCCGAACTGACGCTGGACTACTTCGGTGTGGCTGGTACCCGTCATGATTCAATCCTTTTGGTTTTATTGCCTGTACCGGCCTCTTCGCGGGCAAGCCCGCTCCCACTGGTACAGCATTGCCCCAGGCCTTGCGATATCTGTAGGAGCGGGCTCGCCCGCGAAGAGGCCGGTACTGTCACCTACCTGCTTCAGGCATCCCGGAACAGCCAGGGCTGCGTGGCGCGGTGCTTGCCTTCGAAGGCCTTGATCGCGTCACTGTCCTGCAAGGTCAGACCGATGTCGTCCAGGCCGTTGAGCAGGCAGTGCTTGCGGAACGCATCGATCTCGAAGTGCAGCACCTTGCCGTCTGGACGGGTGACAGCCTGCGCTTGCAAGTCGATGGTCAGCTGGTAGCCCGGGTTGGCTTCGACCTGCTTGAACAACTCATCCACTTCCTCATCGCTGAGGATGATCGGCAGCAGGCCGTTCTTGAAGCTGTTGTTGAAGAAGATGTCGGCAAAGCTCGGCGCAATGATGCTGCGGAAACCGTACTCGTCCAGCGCCCAAGGGGCATGCTCGCGGCTGGAGCCGCAACCGAAGTTTTCCCGCGCCAGCAACACGCTGGCACCCTGGTAGCGTTCGTGGTTGAGCACGAACTCCTGGTTCACCGGACGCTTGCTGTTGTCCTGGTAGGGCTGGCCCACGTCCAGGTAGCGCCACTCGTCGAACAGGTTGGGGCCGAAGCCGGTACGCTTGATCGACTTGAGAAACTGCTTGGGGATGATCTGGTCGGTGTCGACGTTGGCACGATCCAACGGCGCGACGAGGCCAGTGTGCTGGGTAAAGGCTTTCATGCTGCGCTCCCTTGGATCAACTCGCGGACATCGATGAAGTGGCCGGTTACCGCAGCGGCGGCGGCCATGGCCGGGCTGACCAGGTGGGTACGACCACCGGCGCCCTGACGGCCTTCGAAGTTGCGGTTGGACGTCGAGGCGCAATGCTCGCCGCTTTCCAGGCGGTCCGGATTCATCGCCAGGCACATGGAGCAGCCTGGTTCACGCCATTCGAAGCCCGCCTCGAGGAAGATCTTGTCCAAGCCCTCACGCTCGGCCTGGGCCTTGACCAGACCCGAGCCCGGCACGACGATGGCTTGCTTGACGGTAGCGGCAACCTTGCGGCCCTTGGCGATGTCCGCCGCAGCGCGCAGGTCTTCGATCCGCGAGTTGGTGCACGAGCCGATGAACACGCGATCCAGCTGGATATCAGTGATCGCCTGGTTGGCGGTGAGCCCCATGTACTTGAGTGCGCGCTCGATCGAACCACGCTTGATCAGATCGGACTCGGCGGCCGGATCCGGCACGCGCTGGTCGACGGCGAGCACCATTTCCGGGGAAGTGCCCCAGCTGACCTGCGGCTTGATCTGTGCGGCGTCGAGTTCGACCACGGTGTCGAACACGGCATCGTCGTCGGAAACCAGGTCTTTCCAGGCTTCGACGGCACGCTTCCAGTCCTCGCCCTTCGGCGCATACGGACGGCCTTCGACATAGGCAACGGTGGTCGCGTCGGTAGCCACCAGGCCGACACGGGCACCGGCTTCGATGGACATGTTGCAGATGGTCATGCGGCCTTCCATCGACAGCTCGCGAATAGCGCTGCCGGCGAACTCCATGGCGTGGCCGTTGCCACCGGCAGTGCCGATCTTGCCGATCACGGCAAGCACGATATCCTTCGCGGTGACGCCGACAGGCAACTGGCCTTCGACGCGCACCAGCATGTTCTTCATCTTCTTGGCGACCAGGCACTGGGTGGCGAGCACGTGCTCGACCTCGGAGGTGCCGATGCCATGGGCCAAGGCCCCGAAGGCGCCATGGGTCGAGGTGTGCGAGTCACCGCAGACCACGGTCATGCCCGGCAAGGTGGCGCCCTGCTCCGGGCTGATGACGTGGACGATGCCCTGGCGCTCGTCGTTCATCTTGAATTCGACGATGCCGTATTCGTCACAGTTCTCGTCCAGGGTCTGCACCTGCAGGCGCGACACCTGGTCGACGATGGCCTCGATACCACCCTTGCGCTCTGGCGTGGTCGGCACGTTGTGGTCGGGCGTGGCGATGTTGGCGTCGATGCGCCAGGGCTTGCGATTGGCCAGGCGCAGGCCTTCGAAAGCTTGCGGCGAAGTCACTTCATGGATGATGTGACGATCGATATAGATCAAGGACGAGCCATCGTCGCGCCGTTTGACTTCGTGCGCATCCCAGAGTTTGTCGTAGAGCGTTTTGCCAGCCATCAGACTGTTCCTCATCAGCGTCTTTCTATGCCAATAACCCCTTGGCTTGTACGGACGATGCTATGGGGTTAGATTGAATAACTCAAATTCATAATTTTTATGCTTTGGATAACCAATAGGAATTCGAGCGCATGGACCTCGCCAACCTCAGCGCTTTCATCGCCATCGCCGAAACCGGAAGTTTTTCCGGCGCCGGTGAACGCCTGCACCTGACCCAACCCGCCGTCAGCAAACGCATAGCCGGCCTGGAGCAGCAACTGGATGTACGCCTGTTCGATCGCCTGGGCCGTGAGGTCACCTTGACCGAAGCCGGCCGAGCCCTGCTGCCTCGCGCCTATCAGATCCTCAATGTACTGGATGATACGCGCCGGGCCCTGACCAATTTGACAGGAGAAGTTACCGGGCGCCTGACCCTGGCCACCAGCCATCATATCGGCCTGCACCGCCTGCCCCCGCTGCTAAGGGCTTTCACCCGACAGCACCCTTCCGTGGCACTGGATATTCAGTTTCTAGATTCAGAAACGGCCTACGACGAAGTTCTCCATGGCCGCGCGGAAATCGCAGTGATCACCCTGGCCCCCGAGCCCCATCACCTGGTCCGGGCCGTTCCAGTGTGGGACGACGCCCTGGATTTCGTAGCGGCCCCGGAGCACGCCCTGGCCCTTGATAGCGATGTCAGCCTGGCCGATATCGCCCGCCACCCCGCCGTGTTCCCCGGCGGCAACACCTTTACCCACCACATCGTGCAGCGCTTGTTCGAGAGTCAGGGCCTGACGCCGAACATCGCCATGAGCACCAACTACCTGGAGACCATCAAGATGATGGTTTCAATCGGCCTCGCGTGGAGCGTGCTGCCACGTACTATGCTCGATGAACAGGTTGCACCCATCGCCTTGCCCGGCATACAGCTGTCGCGCCAGCTAGGCTACATTTTGCATACGGAACGAACGCTGTCGAATGCGGCAAAGGCGTTCATGGCATTGCTCGACAGCCACTCGGGGTCCGCCTGACCGTCCATCAGCCAGGCATTTCACTTACAAGGACGCTTCATCCGCCAAAGGTCTGGTACCGATGCCCAAATCAGCAAACCGCTTTCCGCGCCTGCCGCGCATCCCTGCGGTCGATCCCCAGGAGTCCGAGCAGGCCTGGCAGAATGCTCCGCAATTGCTCGCCGCGCTCAACGGCGCACGCCTGGGCGCATGGCTGTGGGATATCGAAACCGGCCGGGTGAGCTGGTCACGAGGCACGCAGGCGCTGTTCGGCTTCGATCCCCTGCGCCCGTTGCCCGCGGATATCGACTACCTGGACCTGCTGCCGGAGGAGGATCGCGCCCGCACCCGCCAGCTGTTCCACGCCGTGGTCAACGGCGAGCCCGTGGAGCAGGCCATGCGCCATCGCATCCGCTGGCCGGACGGCAGCCTGCACTGGCTGGAAATCAATGGCAGCCTGACCCATGATCGCCATGGCCGTCCACAGATGATCGGCGTGATCCGCGAGATCACCCGTCAGCGCGATCGCGAAACCGCACTGATCAACTCGGAAAAGCGCTTTGCCACCCTCTTCCACCTCAGCCCCAATGCCATCCTCCTGACCCGCCGCCACGATGGCATGATCTTCGAGGTCAACCAGCACTTCGAGGACATGTTCGGCTGGCCCGGCGCCCAGGTCGTCGGCAAGACCAGCGTGGAACTCGGTCTCTGGGTCCACCCCGAGCAGCGCCAGCAGGTACTGGAAGCCACTCGCAACAGTGGCAGCCCGGTGATCATGGAAGTCCAGTTCCGTGCCACCAGCGGCAACATCCACGATGGCATCCTCTGCACCCAGGGTATCGAGCTCGAAGGCATCACCTACCTGATCAGCACTTTTGTCGACACCACCGAGCGCAAGCGGGCCGAGCAGGCACTCAAGGACAGCCAGGAGCGCCTGGACCTGGCCCTGGACTCGGCGCAGTTGGGCACCTGGGACTGGCACATTCCCAGTGGCATGCTCTATGGCTCGGCGCGCGCCGCGCAACTGCACGGCCTTGACCCGGTGCCCTTCCATGAGTCCTTCGAAGCCTTCTTCGAAGGCGTACCCGAGGAAGAACGCAGCGTCATGCGTCAAGCCTACCGCAGCCTGCGCGAAGGACCGGCCGGTAACTACCAGATCACCTATCGCGTCCAGCTGGAGAACGGCGCATCGCGCTATATCGAAAGCCGTGCGCGGCTTTATCGCGACGAGCATGGCAACCCTCTGCGCATGGCCGGCACCTTGCTGGACATCACCGACCAGGTCGAGCGCGAGCAACGCCTGAGCGCCTCGGAAGAGAAGTTCGCCAGCCTGTTCCAGGTCAGCCCCGACCCGATCTGCGTCACTCACCAGGATACGGGCCAGTTCATCGAGATCAATCCAGCCTTCACCCAGACCTTCGGCTGGGACGCCGAACAGGTCATCGGGCGCACCGCCGAGCAGATCGGCCTCTGGGCCGAGTCGTCCGCGCGCGCGCAACGCATCGAACGGGTGATCCGCGATCAGGCCTTGAGCAATGTCGCGGTCGTGGTCAACCACCGCAACGGCTCACCACTGACCTGCGTGATTTCCAGCCGCCTGATCACCGTGGACAGCCAGCCCTGCAGCGTCACCACGCTGCGTGACATCACCCAGCAGCAGCGCGCCGAGGCGGCACTCAAGGCCAGCGAGGAGAAGTTCGCCAAAGCCTTCCACTCGAGCCCCGACGCCATCACCATCACCGAACGGCTCAGTGGACGCTATGTCGAAGTCAACGACGGCTTCTGCCGCCTGACCGGCTACAGCAGCATCGAGGTAGTGGGTCGTACCGTTTTCGAACTGGGCATCTGGGCCGACGACAAGCAACGGGCAGCCTTGCTTGCCGAACTCAAGGAGCGCGGCCGGGTACACCACCGGGAGATGCTCGGGCGCAACAAACGCGGAGACATCCTGACCGTCGAGGTGTCCGTCGAGCCGATCAGCCTCAATGAAACCGACTGCCTGCTGTTGACCGCCCGCGACGTCAGCCAGTTGAAGAACGCACAAGCGCAGATCCGCCACCTGGCCTACCATGACCCGCTGACCAACCTGCCCAACCGCGCCCTGCTGATGGACCGGCTCAGCCAGCAGATCGCCCTGCTCAAGCGCCACAACCTTCGCGGCGCCCTGCTGTTCCTCGACCTGGACCACTTCAAGCACATCAACGACTCTCTGGGCCACCCCGTCGGCGACACGGTATTGAAGATCATCACTGCCCGCCTCGAAGCCAGCGTGCGCCTGGAAGACACCGTGGCACGCCTGGGGGGCGACGAGTTCGTGGTCCTGCTCAGCGGTCTCGAGGGGAGTCGCGAGCACGTCGAGGGCAAGGTTCGCGAGTTGGCCGACACCCTGCGCGAACTGCTGGCCGAACCCATGTCGCTGGACGGCCAGCGCCTGCAGGTGACGCCGAGCATCGGCGTGGCACTGATTCCCGACCATGGCATCACCCCAGCCGATCTGCTCAAGCGAGCAGACATCGCCCTTTACCGCGCCAAGGATTCCGGACGCAATACCACCCAGCTGTTCCACACCACCATGCAAAAGGCGGCCAGCGAGCGCCTGCGCATGGAAAACGACCTGCGTCTGGCGCTGGCGCGCGGCGAACTGGCCCTGCACTTCCAGCCCCAGGTGGACGCCCGCGATAATCGCATCGTCGGCGCCGAAGTGCTCTTGCGCTGGCACCATCCGCAACTTGGCCAGCAAGCGCCCTCCCAGTTCATCCAGGTGCTCGAGGAAAGCGGCCTGATACTCGAGGTGGGTAGCTGGATCCTCGACGAAGCCTGCGACGCCTGCGCGCGCATGCTCGAGGACGGGCTGATCAGTGCCGACGATTTCAGTCTCTGCGTGAATATCAGTCCCCGGCAATTCCGCCAGAATGATTTCGTCGAACGAGTGCTACGCAGCCTGGACGACTATCGCTTGCCCAGGCGCATGCTCAAACTGGAGATCACCGAGGGCATTGTCATCCAGAACCTGGAAGACACCATCAACAAGATGCGTGAGCTCAAACGCTACGGGGTGAGCTTCGCCATGGATGATTTCGGCACGGGCTATTCGTCGCTGACCTACCTGAAGCGCCTGCCGGTGGATGCCCTGAAGATCGACCAGACCTTCGTGCGTGACGCGCCCAACGACCCCAATGATGCCGAGATCGTTCGAGCCATCGTGGCAATGGCGCGAAGCCTGGAGCTGGCGGTGATAGCAGAAGGTGTCGAACTGACGGAGCAACTGGAATTTCTCGAGCGACAGGGCTGTTACCTGTACCAGGGCTACCTGCACAGCCGACCGCTGCCCTTGCCGGAGTTTCGCCAGATCTTGCAGGAAACCCCGGCAGACTATTGATAGCGCCTTGCCTCTACGGGAGGGGTGTGCCCCATAAATGCGAAAGGGCACCCTAGGGTGCCCTTCCATTCACTTCACTGCATTCAATTCAGTGCAGCCTTTTCACCATTGATCGGAATACGCTTGGCCTTGGCTTCTTCCGGCACGATGCGCAGCAGGTCGATGCTGAGCAGGCCGTTAGCCAGACCGGCAGCTTTTACTTCAATGTGATCCGCCAGGCGGAACGACAGCTTGAAAGCACGCTGGGCGATACCCTGATGCAGATAGGTGACTTCGGCAGCGCCATTTTCGCGCTTGCCACCGGTAACGGTCAGGACGCCTTTTTCGACCTGAAGGTCGAGATCCTGCTCCTGGAAGCCGGCTGCAGCAACCACGATGCGATAGTGGTCATCGCCATGCTTTTCGACGTTGTAGGGCGGGTAGCTGCTACCGGCCTCATTACGTGCCGCGGATTCGAACAGGTCATTGAAACGATCGAAACCTACGGAATGGCGGAACAGTGGTGCGAGGGAGAAAGCGGTAGTCATGGTCATAAACTCCTGAGATTCAGCAAGTAAGTCACTACGCGACCCGACTTCGGCATCGCGTACTCAAGAGATAAGGTCAGGCAACGGACTTTCAAGGGCTCTCATGAAAAAATCTGCCCACCCCGCACGACGCAGCTGCACATCAGGCGACGCACTCGGTAAAAGAGGCCGTTTTCACTGGCTCGACACCCAACAGCCGGCTGATGCGGGCGCAGTCATCCTCGCGCCGCAACTCGGCGAACAACAACACCGCCTCCGGGTAGCTGCGGGTCAACATCGCCAACCACTGCTTCATCCGCCCGGGCGCATAACGCGGCGACAATTTGGCCTGCGCCTGGCGCCAGAACTCGCGCAGCAGCGGTAGCAGGTCGCTCCACACCATCGGCTGGTAGTCCCGCCCCTCGCGCGCTGCGGCGATCTGCAAGCCCAGATCCGGCCTCGACACCAGCCCGCGCCCGAGCATGATGTTTTCGGCGCCGCTGACTTCGCGGCAGCGTCGCCAATCATCGACGGTCCAGATCTCGCCATTGGCAAAGACCGGCACCTTGACCACATCCTGCACCCGCGCCACCCACTCCCAGTGAGCCGGCGGCTTGTAACCCTCTACCTTGGTTCGCGCATGCACCACCAGGTGCTGCGCCCCACCTTCGGCCAGCGCGATGCCACACTCCAGCGCACCATCCGGGCTGTCGAAGCCCAGACGCATCTTCGCCGTCACCGGGATCTGCGCCGGCACCGCCCGTCGAACTTCACGAACGATGGCATGCAGCAGCTCGGGCTCCTTGAGCAGCACAGCGCCCCCGCGAGACTTGTTCACAGTCTTGGCCGGGCAGCCGAAGTTAAGGTCGATTACCGGCGCCCCGAGTTCACAGGCCAGGGCGGCGTTGTCCGCCAGGCACAGCGGATCGGAGCCCAGCAACTGCACACGCATCGGCGTGCCGGCAGCCGTGCGCGCGCCGTTGCGCAACTCGGGTGCCAACTTGTCGAACGACGAAGGTGGCAGCAAGCGATCACAGACACGGATGAACTCGGTGACACACCAGTCGATACCCCCGACGCGGGTCAGCACGTCGCGCAGGATGTTGTCGACCAGCCCCTCCATGGGGGCCAGGGCAATTTGCATTTCAGGGTCCCGACGAGAAAAGGCGGCAGTCTAGCAAAAAATGCCCGTGGATCAGGCGCCGATCAGCGCCGGACCATAGCCCTCGATGAACTCGGCCGGCATCCGCCGAGGCTTGCCGCTGGACAGTTCGATACAGGCAAAGGTGGTTTGCGCGCGCAACAGGGTAACGCCGTCACGTGGGCGCTTGAGCTGAAAACGACGGGTCATGCGCAGGCGCTGATCCCAGTCGATGATCCAGGTGGCCAATTGCAGCTCGTCGTCTTCGTACGCCGCTGCCAGGTAGTCGATCTCATGGCGCACCACGGCCATTGCCCGGTCCAGACGACGGTACTCGGCCAGGTCCAGTCCCAGGCGCTGAGAGTGGCGCCAGGCGCAGCGCTCCAGCCAGGTGACGTAGACAGCGTTGTTGGCATGACCGAGGCCGTCGATATCCTCGGTGCCAACGCGAAGGTCGATGATGAATGGCGCTGCCAAATCCCAGCTCATGCCCGCTCCTGTAGTCAGTGAACGGGCAAAGTGTAACGGATGCTCAGGCGCTTTGCCGTGCCGGTTGCGTCGTACGCGCCAGCAGCTCGAGCACAGCCTGGGCCAGACGCGGGTCAGCCAGCACCCGTTGATGCCCACCTTCCTCCAGCAGCAACAGGCGACTGTCGAACCAGGCCTTGTGGATGAGCTGCGCCTCACTGGCCGCGACCAGCGCATCGTCGGCTGCATGAACCACCAGGCCAGGCAACTCGAGCTGGTAGCCACTGACATCCAGCCGATCGATCTGCACGCCCACGTCACGCTCGACCTGGCGGATGAAGGCTGCACGCGCCCGCCTGGGCATCCCCAGACGCCGGGCAAAACCGCGCAACACCCCGAGCAATTGAGCAGGTGCAGCAATGCTCACCGCCGACTCGGCACGCAAGCCCCACTGCAACGCCAACATGACACTGGCGCCACCCATCGAATGACCGATCACGGCGCGCAACGGCGGCAGCTCCGCCGCGGCCTCAAGCAGAGCCCGGGCGAACAGCACCACATGCGCCTGCTGCCCCGGCGAACGGCCATGGGCTGGCCCCTCCAGGGACACGACCGTGTGTCCTGCCTGCACCAGGGCTTCGATCAGCGCGGCAAACTGGGTGGGCCGCCCTTCCCAGCCGTGCATCAGGAGCACCGTCGGCCCCTTGCCCCAGCGCAAGGCCGAAAGACCGAAGCGCAGGGTGATACGCTCGGCCGAAGCCAATAGCGGCAACTCCCACTGCCGCGCAGGCAGGTTACGCGGCGTCATGAAGGCGCGCCGCATGCGCCCGGCGACATGCTCGGGGGCCAGATGGCCGAGGGTGCCGTTGACGCTGCGAATCCAGCTCAGGGTAGTCATCGCCGTACTCCAGAGTTGAGGTTGCTCAGATAACCGCCGACTTGGCGGCGCGCAGAATACGGTCGGAAAGTTCGGTAGCGCCCAGGGCTCGGGCCAGGGCCAGGCCGCCGACCATCAGGGCGAGGTCGGCGAACGCCTTGTCGATATCCTCGGGACGATCGACCATCTGCGCCGTCATAAGCTCGAGGTGTTCGGCCAACATTTCGCGAAAGGCTGCGGGCAAACGCTGCATCTCACCCAACGCGTTAGGCAAGGGACAGGCGTGCTCATGGGCATCACGGTGCTTGCGCGACAGATAGAAAGCTGCTGCCAGCGCACGACGCTCGGCACCAGACAGGCTGGGGTCGACCTGCGAAAGCAAGGCCCGTCGCTCACCGAGCAACTGGTCGAATGCCGCCAGCATCAATTCATCCTTGCTATCGAAATGGGCGTAGAAGCCTCCGACGGTGAGGCCTGCTGCAGCCATTACCTGACCTACGCTGGGGTCGGCTGGCCCCTGCTGGATCAGTGCGCTACAGGCGGCGTCGAGAATACGCTCGCGAGTCCGGGTCTTTTTATCGTTCATGGGCACCCCCAAATATGATGATCGAAATATTACGCATGTAATATTTTCTGGCAAGCGAAATCGCGTACCGCTGATCGGGCACCTGGAAGATTAAGGAGGTAGAAAAACAAAAGGCCCATTCAATAATCGAATGAGCCTTTGAAGTCCCGTAAAACACGGGTAAAAATGGCGTCCCCTAGGGGACTCGAACCCCTGTTACCGCCGTGAAAGGGCGGTGTCCTAGGCCACTAGACGAAGGGGACGTAACCTTCGTGCCGATCCGTTTTCACGAACCGTGGCAGATTGGTGGAGCTAAGCGGGATCGAACCGCTGACCTCCTGCATGCCATGCAGGCGCTCTCCCAGCTGAGCTATAGCCCCGAAACAAAACAAAAAGCTCACTCAACAGTCGAATGAGCCTTTCAACCCCGCAAAACGCGGGAAGAAATGGCGTCCCCTAGGGGACTCGAACCCCTGTTACCGCCGTGAA